>NZ_VDFY01000202.1 GCF_006228125.1 Micromonospora orduensis
CCCGCTCGCCCGACCCGCCAAGATCGTGCTCGATCCTGGATCTAGTGGTGTCGCGTCGGCGGGAGGCCACTACTTCCGTGTTCCAGTGCGATCATGGGCGGCGGTCGGGCGGCGCAGGCCACCGTCCCGGTCCAAGATCCGCGCAACTAACCCGAAACTGCTGTCTCCAGGCGTGCCGAGGCAGCACTTTCACCGAAGTTGCGCGGATCTTGACCGCCCCGGTGGCCGTTGCGGACGCGCGGGCGCGAGTCGACGAGCCGCCGTGAGGTCTGCCGGCCGCCCCCGCCTCCCGGGCCGCATCCGCCATCGCCCGGCGACCGGGCGCGTCCGATATCGCCCGGCGGCCGGGGCGCGGCCGAAGCTGATCGCTGAGCTGGGTGGTCGGCTTGGCGCGTACGATGTGGCCGTGGCACCGGAGGGGGGTTCCGCGGCGGGTCGACCGGTGGACCGGAACGGCCTCGCGGCCGATGTGGTGCGCCGGATGGCCCACCTGACCGCCTCCCTGCGTCACCGGCAGGGCACCGCGTTCGCCGAGTTGGGGCTCACTCCGGCCACGGCCCGGGCGCTGCACGAGCTGGACCCGGACCGTCCACTGCCGGCCCGCGATCTCGCCGATCGGCTGGGCTGCGACCGGTCCAACGTGACGGCGCTGGTCGACCGGCTGGAGCAGGCCGGCCTGGTCGAGCGCCGTACCGACCCGGCCGACCGTCGGCAGAAGACGCTCGTGGTGACCGGTGACGGCCGGGGTGTGCGGGACCGGGTGACCGAGGTGATGTCCGACTCCCGACTCCTGGCCGGGCTGAGTGATACGGAGCTGTCCACCCTGCGTGACCTGGTGTGGAAGGTGTCCGACGGCGGCTGTCCGGAGCCGTGCGACCCGGCGTGAGTCGACCCGCGCCGGCCGTGTCCCGCTGGGCGAGCATGGCCCGCGTCGGTAATGCTGTCGGACGTGACCACCCCGCAAGATCTCGACGACCGGTTCCGGGAGACGCTGGCGGCGCTGCCCGCCGCGCAGCGCAGGCGTGACCCCGCCGACCCGGTCACCGGTGACGCCCCGCTGACCGGCGCGCGCCTGCTGGAGTTGTTCGACGCGCAGGTGACCAGCCGTCAGCTCGACCTCGCCGGTCGTTGGCTGCGTAGTTTCGGGGAGGGTTTCTACACAATCGGCTCGGCCGGGCACGAGGGCAACGCCGCGGTCGCCGCCGCGCTGCGGCCCACCGACCCGGCGTTGCTGCACTACCGCTCCGGGGCGTTCTACTGCGTGCGGGCCGCCCAGGCCGCCGCCGACGCCGCGCCGACCGACACCCCCGACGCCGAACCGGCCGCCGACCGGCAGCGGGCCGCCGACCGTGAGGACGCCGCTGACCGGCAGCAGGCCGCTGACCGTGAGCAGGCCGCTGACCGTGAGCAGGCCGTCGACCGGGAGCAGGCCGTCCACCGGGAGCAGGCCGTCGACGGGAAGCCGGCCACCGACCCGGACCCGGCCACCGACGCCGAGCCGGCCGGGTCCGCTCCGCTGCCCGGCGGGTTCGCGCCGTACGCCGAGGCGGCCCGCGATGTGCTGCGCGGCATGGTCGCGTCCAGTCAGGAGCCGATCGCCGGCGGCCGGCACAAGGTGTTCGGCCGTGCCGACCTGAACGTCGTACCGACCACCTCCACCATCGCCTCGCACCTGCCCCGGGCGGTCGGGATGGGGCTGGCTGTGGAGCGGCTGCGCCGGCTGGACAGCGCCGGACGCCGGACCGGCACCGAGGCGCGGGTCGGCAGCGGCGCCGGTGCCGCGCACGCGCCGTGGCCGTCGGACGCCATCGTGGTCTGCTCCTTCGGCGACGCCTCGGTCAACCACGCGAGCGCCACCGCCGCGTTCAACACCGCCGGCTGGTACGACCACGCCGGGCTGCGTATTCCGGTGCTCTTCGTCTGCGAGGACAACGGGCTGGGCATCAGCGTGCGCTCCCCGCAGGGCTGGGTGGAGGCGACGCTGCGGGCCCGGCCGGGCATCCGCTACTTCAGCGCCGACGGGGCCGACCCGGTGCAGACGTACGCGGTGGCGACCGAGGCGGCGGCCTGGGTGCGCCGGTACCGGCGGCCGGCCGTGCTGCACCTGCGCACCGTCCGGCTGATGGGGCACGCCGGCGCCGACGCGGAGTCGGCGTACCGCAGCCCCGCCGAGTTGGCCGCGGACCTGGCCCGGGATCCGGTGGTCGCCACCGCGCGGCTGCTCGCCGAGGCCGGTGTGGCCAGCGGGGAGGAACTGCTGGGCCGGTACGACGAGACCGGCTGGCAGGTACGCCGGCTGGCCGAGGAGGTGCTGGGCGAGCCGAAACTGGCGTCCGCGGCCGACGTGGTGGCCGCGCTGGCGCCCCGGCGTCCGGTGCGGGTGGTGCGGGCGGTGGCCGACGCGGCGGCCCGGGCCAGCGGGCCGGGCGCGGCGGCGCGGGCGGAGGCGTTCGGGAGTAAGCCGCCGGAGCTGGCCGGCCCGTTGACCCTCGCGCAGAGCATCAACGCGGCGCTCGCCGACGGGCTGCTCGACCATCCGCAGATGGCGATCTTCGGCGAGGACGTGGCCGCCAAGGGCGGCGTGTACGGCGTGACCAAGGGGTTGCGCGACCGCTTCGGCGCGGCGCGGGTCTTCGACACCCTGCTCGACGAGACGTCGGTGCTGGGCCTCGGGTTGGGCGCGGGGTTGGCCGGGATGCTGCCGGTGCCGGAGATCCAGTACCTGGCGTACCTGCACAACGCGGAGGACCAACTGCGCGGCGAGGCGGCCACCATGCAGTTCTTCTCGCGGGGGGCGTTCCGCAACCCGATGGTGGTGCGGGTGGCCGGGCTGGCGTACCAGGAGGGGTTCGGCGGGCACTTCCACAACGACAACTCGGTGGCCGTACTCCGGGATGTGCCGGGTCTGGTGGTCGCGGTGCCGGCGCGGCCGGACGACGCCGCGCCGATGCTGCGGACCTGCCTGGCGAGCGCGGCGGTGGACGGCAGTGTCTGCGTGTTCCTGGAGCCGATCGCGCTCTACCACATCCGTGATCTGTACGCCGACGGTGACGGTGAGTGGTTGGCGGGATATCCGGAGCCGGGGGCGTGGGTGGCCGGGCACGTGCCGGTCGGCCGCGCGCGGGTCTACCAGGTGGGCTCGGCCGACGACCTGACCATCATCACCTTCGGTAACGGGGTGCGGATGTCGCTGCGGGCGGCGGCCGTCCTCGCCGAGGAGGGGGTGGGCACCCGCGTGGTGGACCTGCGCTGGTTGGCGCCGCTGCCGGTGGCGGACATCATCCGGGAGTCCTCGGCGACGGGCCGGGTGCTGGTGGTGGACGAGACGCGCCGCTCGGGCGGGGTCGGCGAGGGGGTCATCGCCGCGCTTGTCGACGCCGGATATGTCGGTGCCGCACGTCGAGTCGCCGGAGTTGACTCGTTTGTACCATTAGGTCCGGCAGCACGTCAGGTTCTGGTCTCCGCGGAAGCCATTACCGACGGTGCCCGTACGCTGCTGGCACGGTAAATTCCGTTCCACCCGGTGCGCCACTTGCGCGCAGAGGCACAAGTGTGTGGACTTTGCCTGACGGCGTCGGTCCGACGCCGCGAGCAGGGACGAGATGAGGAGGCACGCGACAGTGAGCGCGACCGCTGGTCAGGCCGCCGACGGGGTACGCAGCCTGGCGGACCGGTTCGGAATCGAACCGGGGATGGTCGTCATGGAGATGGGGTACGACGACGACGTCGACCAGGATCTCCGCGACGCCCTGACCGACCGCTGTGGAGAGCTGGTCGACGAGGACACCGACGAGGTGGTCGACGCGGTGCTGGTGTGGTATCGCGACGGCGACGGTGATCTCTTCGAGCTTCTCGTCGACGCCCTCGGCCCGCTGGCCGACAACGGGGTCGTGTGGCTGCTCACGCCGAAGGCGGGGCGTGACGGGCACGTCGAGCCGAGCGAGGTCGCGGAGTCCGCGCCCACGGCCGGCCTGCAGCAGACCTCGACCGTCAACGCCGGCCGGGACTGGAGCGGCGCCCGCCTGGTGCTGCGCCGCGGGGCCAAGGCCAAGAAGTAGCCTCCAGCCGTCCACACGCCCGGCGGTCGGTACGGCCGGGTGTGGGAGGTTGGTGCCGTCCCTGACCCCGACCGAGGGAGTTCGCATGCCGATCGAGGTGGGTGCCGAGGCACCGGACTTCGTGTTGAAGGACCAGAACAACCAGCAGGTCCGGCTCTCCGACTTTCGCGGTCGGCGTACCGTGCTGCTGATCTTCTACCCCCTCGCCTTCACCGGCACCTGCCAGGGTGAGCTGTCCGAGGTGCGGGACAACCTCGACCAGTACGTGAACGACGACGTCCAGGTGCTGACCGTCAGCGTCGACTCGGCGTACAGCCACAAGGTCTGGGCCGACCGGGAGGGCTACCAGTTCCCCCTGCTGGCCGACTTCTGGCCGCACGGCGGCGTCGCGCAGGCGTACGGCGTCTTCAACGACGTCGCCGGCATCGCCAACCGGGGCACCTTCGTCATCGACCGCGGCGGCGTGGTGCGGTTCGCCGAGATGAACGGCCCGGGCGAGGCCCGCGACCAGCAGGCCTGGCGCAAGGCCATCGCCGAAGTGGCCATCTGACCGGGGTACGCCGTGCGTCCGGGCCGGCGGCAAGCAGGTAAGCTTGCCAGCCACCGGCCCGCCGCACGGGGCGTTCCGGGCGCGTAGCTCAGTGGGAGAGCACTCGCCTTACAAGCGAGGGGTCGCAGGTTCGAAACCTGCCGCGCCCACCATCATCAGCGGGACCGCTGGCCTCGGACCCCATGACGTGGGCGGACGAGAACGCTCATCCCGAGCCGCCGATCGCGGGCGACGAGACGGCCACCCTGCTGGTCTCCCTGGACCGCCAGCGGGCCACCCTGGCATGGAAGACCGGCGGGTTGGACGCGGCCGGTCTGCGGGCCCGCCGCGCTGAACGGGGCTATCTGGTGACGAGGTTGCGCAGCGCCGCGATGGCCGCCCGGTCGCTGACCTCGGCGTAGATCTTCTTGTCGGCGCCGACCATGACGACGTACGGGCACTTCTGGTCGTCGCCGGGCATCGTCTTCTCCAGCAGCTTGCGGCCGGTCGCTGCCTCGTACACGCGCAGACGCCAACTCGTCCGCACCAGCGTCAGGGTCTGCGGTTTCGGGTCGTCGAACGTGCAGGTGCGGATCGTGGAGCCGGCGCTGATCCGGTCCAGGCAGGCCACCATCTGCACCGTGCGGGGGTCCTCCGACGCCCACGTCTGTTCGACCTTCTTGGACAGACCCAGGTCGTAGTAGTAGCCGTCGTCCTTGTAGCGCATCCCCGGGGTGTCCGACAGGAGCAGGACGACCGGGTGTGGCGCCTTGCCGGCCCGTTTGGGCAGCTCAGGGTAGTAGATGTCCTCGTCGCACACCCGGTTCAGGTCCTCGATCTTCTCCGCCGGGTACGCGCTTGCCTGCGGGCCCCGCACGACGGGTTCCTCGGCCGGAATGCTCGCGGTCGGGCCACCGCCGCCGCTGCTACGGGGTCGCACCGGCGCGGTGGTCTCCGGGCCGGACGCGGTGGTGTCTCCGCCGCGCAGCAGGAAGATGCCGCCGACCAGGCCGAGGCAGGCCACGAGCAGGAGGACCACTGCGCCTCCGACGACGGCGGCGACGATTGTCGTCTGGTTCGAGCCGGTGGGCGGCGACCCCCGGCTCGGCCGGCGCGGCCTCGGCGACCGTCGGAACCTCCGCGGCGGGCGACGGGTCCGGTGTCGAAGGCGGATCCGCGGCCGGGGTGGCGTCCGGCGACGGACTTTCGGCAGGTTCGGCACCGGTCATGGCGTCGTCCTTTGTTGATCAAGGGGAGCCGTGACTGTATCAAGGCCGCGTACGGAACGTGACCCCGTTTTCGATCGGCCCCCTGCCGGCGCCGACACCGTGGACGCGATGATGGGCGCGTGCAGGACACCGTCGCCGTCGCGCTGATCACCGCGCTGTCCACGTTGGCAGCCGCCGCCCTCACCGGGCTGATCGGCGCGTTCAGCACCCGCCGGCAACTTGCCCACCAGCTCGCTGTCGCCCGGCTGGAGAGCGCCGAGGCGTGGGCGACACGTCGGGACGAGCTGCGCCGCGACGCGTACGTCGGGTTCCTGAGCGCCTGTGACCGGGCGTACCGGCAGTTGGACCGGCGATGGCTGGAGACCGGCGCCGACGAGCCGGGGTCCGGCTACGACGAGGCGTACTCGGCGATGCGCGGCGTGGACGAGGCGTACAACCTGGTGTTGCTGGAAGGGCCGGCGGACGTGGCGGCGGCGGCCCGGTCGGTGCTGGCCAGCCTCACGACCGAGTATGCCGACCAGCGCCGGTTCGGGGACGAGCCGGGCGGCTCCGCGACGCCGCTGCGTGACCGGCACCGGGAACGGTGGCTTGCCGCGATCGAGCAACGGACCAGTCGCCGGATCTCGTTCGTCGACGTCGTGCGTCCGGTGCTGGGCCGGGACGGGTGACGCGGACGAGCGGCTGCAGACGATCATCTGGGACGTCGGCCTGCCGTCTGGTGGTCATCGGACCCCTCGTTCGCACCGTCAGGTCCGAAATCCGCTCGGCCTATGCTCGGGATCAGCGCAGGTGGGGAGGATGATCGTGGACCTGTCCGGCATCGAGGCCGTCCTGTTCGACATGGACGGCACCCTCGTCGACTCCGACGCCGCCGTCGAGCGGGCCTGGGAGCGGTGGGCCGTCGAGTACGGCACCGACCCGGGGGCCGCGCTGGCCATCGCGCACGGCAGTCCCGCCGACCGGACCGTCCGCCGCCTGCTGCCCGGGCTGGCCGGCACGGCGGTCGCCGCCGCGTCGCAACGCCAGCTCGCCTTGCAGTACGACGACCTGTCCGACGTGACGGCCACCCCCGGCGCCCACGAGCTGCTGCTGACGCTGGCCCGGCTGGGGATGCCCTGGGCGGTGGTGACCAGCGCCGACGCCCGGCTGGCCAGGGCCCGTCTCGGTGCCGCAGGCATCGAGCCCGCGGTGCTGGTCACGGTCGAGGACGTCAGCGTCGGCAAGCCGGCGCCGGAGGGGTACCTGCGGGCCGCCGCGCTGCTCGACGTGTCGCCGGCGCGCTGCCTGGTCGTCGAGGACGCCGAGGTCGGGCTGGAGGCCGGCCGCGCCGCCGGCGCGATGACCGCCGCACTGAAGGGACTCGACGGCGACCTGCGCCTCGACGACCTGTCGTACCTGGCGTACCAGTTGGAGTCGGCGCCGGCGGCACCCTGAGCCGCGCGGTCCGGCAGGGTCGGCCCCGGCTCCACCGGCCGGCGTGACATCGAGGTGGATCCGGCGCACCAGGGGCGCGGCCACGCACGCCGGATGATCCAGCTCATGGAGGACGAACCGGCCCGACGGATCGACCCGCCGGGTGAGCCGCGCGGTCTCCCCGGCAGGACTGTTCACCTGCCCAACGGGAAACCCGCCCGGACCGCACCTGGGGAGGAGCGACGGATGACGCACGGCGCCGGACTGACCATCGGTGTGCTCGGCTCGTACGGCGGCCGGAACCTCGGCGACGAGGCGATCCTCACCGGCCTGCTCAGCGATCTGCGGATGCAGGAACCGAACGGCCGGATCATCGTCTTCTCCCGCAACCCGGAACACACCCGGGCCGCCCACCCGGACGTGGAGGCGGTGCCCTGGGAAGGCATCAGCCGGACCGACTCGGCGTTGGTGCTGGCTCAGCTCGACCTGCTCATCCTGGGTGGTGGCGGGATCCTGTACGACCGGGAGGCCCGCCGCTACCTGCGGGTCGTCCGGGTCGCCCAGGAACGTGGCCTGCCCCTGATCACGTACGCGGTGGGGGTCGGGCCGCTGAGCGACGCGGTGGACACCGGCATGGTCCGGGAGACGCTTGCCAGCGCCACCCAGGTCACCGTCCGCGACCAGGAGTCCCGGATGGTGCTGGAGGAGGCTGGACTACTCAACCCGATCACGGTCACCGCCGACCCGGCCTTCCTCCTGCATCCGGCCGACTTCCCGGCCCACCTGCTGCGCGAGGAGGGTGTGCCGGCCGGCAAGCGGCTGGTCGGCATCAGCGTGCGGGAGCCGGGACGGGCGGCCGAGCGCCTGGACGTGGACGGCTACCACCGGCTGCTGGCCCAGATCGGTGACTTCCTGGTGCACCGGATCGACGCGTACGTGTTGTTCGTGCCGATGGAACGCGACGACATCCGGCACTCCCACGGGGTGCTGTCGCACATGGTCGCCGCCGAACGGGGGCGGATCCTGCACGGCACGTACTCACCGCAGCAGGTGCTCGGGTTGATGCGCCACTTCGACCTGGCCGTCGGCATGCGCCTGCACTTTCTGATCTTCGCGGCGATGGTGGGCACACCGTTCCTGCCGCTGCCGTACGCCGGGAAGGTCTTCGACCTGGCCCAGCGTCTCGGCGTGCCGGCCCTGCGCGGCGTGGAGCGGGAGGTCGAGGGGCCGCTGCTGGCCGAGGTCGACCGGCTGTGGGACGAGCGGGAGCAGCGCGCCGAGGCCACCGCACGACGGGTCGCGGATGTCTGCGAGCAGGCCCGCGGCACCTCGAACGTCACGCGTGGCGTGCTGGACAGCCTGCGCAGCCAGAACCTGACCCGGGTCTGATCCGGCCGGTCACATGGCCGGGCCGGTCCACCGGTAGCGCCACTCGCGGGACTCCTCCCGGGCGTTCTCCAGCTCGTAGATCTCGGCATGGGCCAGGCCACCGGACCCGATGTGATGGTGGGTCAGCGGCGGGCGGCCATTGCTGTCCAGTTCGACGGTGACGGCCTGCCCGTCCGCCGTGCCGCCGACGAGCAGGATCTGCACGGATGAAGCCATGCGCCCATCCTGCCTGTCGTGCCGCCCGCCCGCAGCGGATAGCGGGGCAGCGAAGACACGCGGCGCGTCGCTAGGGTCGGTGGATGGAGCAGACGATCGATCCGACGCTCGGCCCGGTGCTGGCCCGCACCGGCGACGAACGTGCCGTGCTCGACTCCTTCCTCGACTTCCACCGTGCCGTGGTGCTGCGCAAGGTGCGCGGCCTGGCCGACGTCGACGCGTACCGCCGGTTGGTGCCGTCGGCGACGACGCTCGCCGGGCTGGTCAAGCACCTGACCCTCGTCGAGCGGAACTGGTTCGCGACCCTGTTGGCCCCCGCACCCGGCGATGTCTACCTGAACTCAGCAGAGGACGCGGCGGCGAGCTTCGCCATCGACGACCAGGACACCGTGGCCGGCCTCGTCGAGGCGTACGAGCGGGCCTGCGACCGGTCCCGTGAGGTCGTCGCGCGCTTCGACCTCGACCACGTGGTGCCGCACCCGCAGCTCGGCGAGGTGTCGGTGCGCTGGATCCTGGTGCACATGATCGAGGAGACGGCCCGGCACGCCGGCCACGCCGACATCCTGCGGGAGTTGACCGACGGCACCACCGGCGCGCTCTGAACCGGCTGCTGCGTCAGCCGGCGGGCAACAGGTCCGGCGGATACTCCATGCCGTCGTGGGTGCAGGCCGCGGCGGCCACCCGCGCCGCGTAACGCGCCGCCTCCGCCAGCGGCTGGCCCCGCAGCCGGCCGGCGACCAGACCGGCCACGAACGCGTCGCCAGCCCCGTTGCTGTCCACCACCGGCCCGGGCGGGGCGGCCGGCGGCACCGGCACCGCCGAGCCGTCGCCCGGGTACAGGTCGGCGCCGTCCGCGCCTCGGGTCACCACCACCGTCCGGGGCGCCAACGTCTCGGCGACAGCCGGGGCTCTCCCGTCCAGCCGCACCCCGCTCACCAGGACCAGGTCGGCGACCTCGGCGAACGGCCGGTGGTAAGGGTTCTCGCCGTCCCAGTCGTGCAGGTCGGTGGAGAGCGTCACGCTCGCCGGGAGCGCGGCCCGCACGGCGTGCAGCAGCGGCACCGTCCAATCCATGATCGAGAGGTGGACGTGCCGCGCGTTCCGGACCAGCTCGGTCACCTCCGCTGCCGACAACGGCGGCCCACCGCGCCAGGGGCGCGGGTCGTACAGCGAGGTGCGCCGTCCGCCCGGGTCGACCAGGTTCACCGACCGGCGGGTGCCGCCCGGGTCCTCGGTCAGCACCGCCGGCACCCCGGCCCGGGTCAGCGCCGCCCGGACCACATCGCCGGCCGGGTCCGCACCGAGGGTGTCCACCACCCGTACCCGCAGGCCGAGCGCCTTCGCGGCCAGCGCCACCCCGGCGCCGGTGTTGCCGATCCGCAGGTCGATCGGTTCGACGGTGTGTGAATCCGCGGCCGGCAACGGCAGCGCGGGCACCCGCACCCGCACATCCACTCCCAGCCCGCCGATGACCACCAGGTCAACCATGGCGCCGACGCTAGCCTCCCGGCCGCTGTCGCGCAGCAGCGGCATCGGAGCCGAGGGTGGTCGGTCGGCGGGTGCCGGCACCTGATCATCCGGGCCGCCTATTCTGGGCGCGGACGGCGACGAGGGGGAGTACGTGCTGGTCATCCACGGGCTGTGGTCGCCCGGCGACGGCTCGACCGGCGGCCTCGCCCTCTGGGCCGAGGACAGCGCCGCGCCGCCCCCTCCGGCCCGCTCCGGCCGATCGCCCCGGGAACGCCCACACCCCTTCGCCGCCGGCCACACCGACCTGGCCGCCGCCCTCGCCGACGCCGCCGAGCCGGCCCGTGCGGACACCGCGCTCATCACCCTGCCCACCCGGGCGGGCACGCCGACCGACTCACCCGAGCTGATCCGGACCGCCGTCGCACCCCCGGCCCGCGGCCGGCTCACCCTGGCCGCGTGGCGGGTGCCCGTCCTGGTGTACGCCCCGGACGACGCGCTTGCTCTCCTGCGCGCCCTGGACGACCTTCCCGTGGTGTCCGGGGCCACCCTGCGCCACCTCGCCGAGCTGGCCGACTTCGCCGCCGACCTGGTGACCCGCGGTCGGATCCTGCCGGGAGTCGGCAACACGACGCCGGAGTCCGACGCCGCCGTGACCGCCTCCGCCACCGCGCCGCCGTCGGTCCAGGACGGCGGCCGGGTCACGGCGCGGGCGGTGTGGCGTCCGCTGCTGACCGGCACCGACGCGGGTTGGGCGCGGTCGCTGGCGCTGGCCCTGCCGCCCGCCGCCCGAGCCATCGCCGACGGCGCCGAGCTGACCGCCGGGGTGCTGGTCGCGGACGTCCTCGACACGTTTACCGACGCCGCCGCGCGGGCCGCCCTCGCGACCACCACCCTGGCACGGGGGCTGCGTCCGGGTGGCCCGGCGCCCGCCTGGCTTGCCGCGCTGGCCGGCCCGCACCGCGAATTCACAGTCGACCCGGCGGCGCTGGACACGCTGCGTACCGAGCTGGACGCCTGGCAGCGTGACGCGGCAGGCGGCCCGGTACGGGCGAGCTTCCGGCTGGTCGAGCCGGCGCCCGAGGAGGTCACCGAACCGATCCTGGCCACCCGCCCGGCCGGCGATCCGCCGCTGGCGGTGGAGTCCGCCGGTGGCGGGCGGTGGCGGCTGGAGTTCGGGTTGCAGCCGGCCGACGAGCCGGGCCTGCACGTCGACGCCGGGCAGGTCTGGCGGGCGCCGCAGACCCTCGGCAGCCTGGCCGGCCGCACGAACAGTCCGCAGGAGACGCTGCTCGCCGAGTTGGGCCGGGCCAGCCGGCTCTGGCCCGACCTGGACTCCGCGCTGCGGACCGCCGCCCCCGAGGCGATGGAGCTGGACGTCGACGGTGCGCACCGCTTCCTCAGCGAGGGCGCTCCGGTGCTGCACGCCGCCGGTTTCGGGGTGCTCCTGCCCTCCTGGTGGCAACGCCGGTCGGCGCGGCTCGGCGCCCGGCTGCGCGCCCGCAGCCGTACCGCGCCCGGCACGGTGGCCAGCGTCGACGCCGGTGTCGGCCTGGACGCCCTCGTCGACTACCGCTGGGAGGTGGCGCTCGGCGACCAGCCGTTGACAGCCGACGAGCTGGCGGCGCTTGCCGAGGTGAAGACCCCGCTGGTGCGGTTGCGCGGCCGGTGGGTCGAACTGGACCCGGGTCGCCTCGCGGCGGGTCTGCGTCTGCTCCGCTCGGCGGGGGAGCTGACCGTCGCCGACCTGCTCCGCCTCGGGCTGACCGACGGCGAGGACAGCGGGGCGTTGCCCGTGCTGGAGGTGACCGCCGACGGTGCGCTGGGCGACCTGCTCGCCGGCGCGGTCGAGCGTCGGCTCACCCCGCTCGACCCGCCGCCGGGCTTCGTGGGCACGCTGCGGCCGTACCAGCGGCGCGGGTTGGCCTGGCTGACCTTCCTGCGCTCGCTCGGGCTCGGCGGCGTCCTCGCCGACGACATGGGACTGGGCAAGACCGTGCAACTGCTCGCGCTGCTCGCCGGTGACCCGCCGGAGGCCGGGCCGACGCTGCTGGTCTGTCCGATGTCGCTTGTCGGCAACTGGCAGCGGGAGGCGGCGAAGTTCACCCCGGGGCTGCGTGTGCACGTACACCATGGCGCCGAGCGGGCGCGGGGGGCGGAGTTCACCGCGGCCGCGCACGGCGCGGACCTGGTCCTCACCACCTACTCGGTGGCCGCCCGCGACGCCGTCGACCTGGCCGGCATCGACTGGCACCGGGTGGTGGTGGACGAGGCGCAGGCGATCAAGAACGCCTCCACCCGGCAGGCCGAGGCGGTCCGGGCGCTGCCCGCGCGGCAGCGGGTGGCGGTGACCGGTACGCCTGTGGAGAACCGGCTCGCCGACCTCTGGTCGATCATGCAGTTCGCCAACCCCGGCCTGCTGGGGCCGGCGGCGACGTTCCGCAAGCGGTTCGCCGAGCCGATCGAGCGCAACGGTGACGCCGACGCCGCCGAGCGGCTGCGCCGGATCACCGGGCCGTTCGTGCTGCGCCGGCTCAAGACCGACTCGTCGATCATCTCCGACCTGCCGGAGAAGCTGGAGATGGAGGTGCTCTGCAACCTCACCGCCGAGCAGGCCGCCCTGTACCGGGTGGTGGTCGACGACATGCTCCACCGGATCGAGACCAGCGACGGCATCGAACGGCGCGGGCTGGTGCTGGCCACCATGACCCGGCTCAAGCAGGTCTGCAACCACCCGGCCCAACTGCTGCGCGACGGCTCGGCGCTGGAGGGCCGCTCCGGCAAGCTGGCCCGGCTCACCGAGATCCTGGAGGAGGTCCTCGCGGCGGGGGAGCGGGCGCTGCTGTTCACCCAGTACGCGGAGTTCGGCGCGATGCTGCGCGGTCACCTGTCGGCGCGGTTCGGCCGGGAGGTGCTGTTCCTGCACGGCGGGCTCGGCAAGGCCGAACGGGACGCCCTCGTGCAGCGCTTCCAGTCGGCGGACGGCCCGCCGCTGTTCGTCCTGTCGCTCAAGGCCGGCGGCACCGGGCTCACCCTGACCGCCGCCAACCACGTGGTGCACGTGGACCGGTGGTGGAACCCGGCGGTGGAGGACCAGGCCACCGACCGCGCGTTCCGGATCGGGCAGCGGCGGCGGGTGCAGGTCCGCAAGTTCGTCTGCGCCGGCACGGTGGAGGAGAAGGTGGCCGCGCTGATCGCCGACAAGCGCAACCTCGCCGAACGGGTGGTCGGCACCGGCGAGCAGTGGATCACCGAGCTGTCCACCGGGCAGCTGCGGGAGCTGTTCGCCCTGGAGGCCGGCGCGGTGGCGGAGTGATGAGCACGGACCGTTTCGCCGACTACGGCCGTCCCCGCCGGGTCGACGGAGGGCTGCGGGCCCGCAGCGCCCGGGGCGCCATCGGCAGGTCCTGGTGGTCGCGGCGCTTCCTGGAGGTGCTGGAGTCGTTCGCGCTCGGCACCCGGCTGACCCGGGGCCGGTCGTACGCGCGGGCCGGTCAGGTGCTGCGGCTCGACGTCGCGCCGGGGCGGGTCAGCGCCGAGGTGCAGGGCTCCCGGCCGCAGCCGTACCAGGTGTCGATCGCGCTGACGCCATTCCCGGCCGCGCTCTGGTCCCGGATCGAGACGGAGCTGGCCGGGCAGGCGTTCTTCAGCGCACGGCTGCTCGCCGGGGACCTGCCCGACGAGCTGGAGGAGCTGTTCGTCGCGGCCGGGGCGCCGCTCTTCCCGACCGGCGTGGACGAGCTGACCCAGCGGTGCAACTGCCCCGACTTCGCCGTGCCGTGCAAGCACCTCGCGGCCACGTTCTATCTCCTGGCCGAGGCGTTCGACGCGGACCCGTTCGAGCTGCTGCACTGGCGCGGCCGGTCCCGGGCGGAACTGCTCGACCAGCTGCGTGCCCGTCGGGCCGAGGCCACCGGTGCGCCGCCACCGCCCGAACCGGACGGTCCACCCACACCGGACGACGCCGCGTCCGCTGTGGACGTTCCGGCGTCGCCGGCCGGCGCGGCCCGTGCCCTCGCCGGCTTGTCCGCGACCCCGATGGCCGAGGCGCCGGACCGGTTCTGGTCACCGCCCGTGCCGCTGCCCGACCGGCCACCCCGACTGGCGACCGGCCCCGATCTGCTGCTGCGTCAGCTCGGCCCACCGGTGCCGGGCATCGGCGGGCCGGGACTGCTCGAACGGCTACGCCGCGCCTACCGGGCGTTCGGCCCGGCCGACAGGTGAGTCGTTACGTCCACCGGCGACGGAACCGCCACATGATCGCGGCGTTCGCCACCAGCACCACCGCGCAGATGGCCCCGGCGAGCCGGCCGGCGAACACGGTCATCGCCGGCAGTGACGCCCACAGCACGATTGTCAACAACATCAGGTAACGGCCCCGTCGGGCCCGGACCCGGTGGTCCAGCCGGGCGAAGAACGCCGGGTCACTCTCCCGGAGCTGACGGGTGATCTGGTCGAACCTGCGCTGATCCTCTTTGCTGAGCATGGCGCTGCCTTCCCCTCACGCGTTCAGCGGTTCGGCGGCATACCCGTTGCGGCGGCGGCTCACGCTCACCCGCTGTTGCTACTTTCGCCTCGCACGAGGACGTCTCACGTCCGGCTTATCCGAACCTTAAGTTTGCCTGTGGTGGTGAACGGCGCGGAAAGTGCCACGTACACCCCCACGGTCCGATCCGTGCCCGGCTGCCGCGCGTACGCCCTGCTGAGAAGGTGCGCGGCCCACCCCGGCCGGCCGCGCTCGGCGACCACCCCGGTGAGGGCTGTCTTAAGTGCCCCCACGAGGGCGTTCGGGCTGCCTTGAAGGCACCTGGGGCCTTGGTTACCTTGCCGTAGCACCCCCCTCAGGCAACAGTCGCCGCACCTGCCGCACCTGCCCGGTCGCAGCTTTCCGGCGCTCATCAGAAATCGGGATTGGTACATGGCCGACCAGAATGTGCCACCACGTCGACCGCGGGACGACCGCGGTTGGGACGGACGCCAGCACCACACCGCGGACGGGTACGCCGAGCACACCTCGTCCGCGCCGTACGGGTACGACTCGCCCCACCCCTACCAGGGCGGCTACCCGGCGCAGGGTGACCCGCGCGAGCAGTACGCCGACGGCTACGCGCAGCCCGCTGCCGCCCCGCGTGGGCCGCAGTGGGTCGGCCCGGAGGGCCTCGACCGCCCGGCCCCCGCCCGCACCGGACTGCCCACCCTGGACGATGACGACGAGCCGGGTCGCAAGGTCGGCCGGCGCAAGGCCATTGTCGCGCTCGGCGGCACCGCCGCCGTCGTGGCCGGTGGCGCGGCGCTCGCCATGACCCCGCAGATCCGCAGCCTCTTCGGTGACGACGCGGCGGCCGGCGACGCGACCGGCAGCACGGTCACCGACGGTACGGCCGCGCGGCCCAGCGGCCAGCAGCCCAGCACGGTGCGCACCTACACCGAGCAGAACGAGAGCTACATGGGCTCGCGCGCCGGTGAGGCGCTGAAGAAGAACGCGCCCACCGGTGGCCGGTCCTTCTCCGGCCCCGCCGCCGCGGCGGCGGAGACCAAGGTGACCGTCAAGACGGTGCTGGCCAAGGACCCGATCCTGCACCTGGCCCGGCGGGCCACCTTCGGCGCCACCCCCGCCGTGGTCTCCGACATCAAGAAGCTGGGCATCGACGGCTGGATCCGCGCCCAGATGGAGCCGGACAAGCTCGAACCGAGCAAGGCCGAGCTGAAGCTCGCCGAGTTGCCCACCCAGAAGCTCGACGTGCAGCAGTTGCGCGCCCAGCGGGACCAGCTCAACGACCAGGGCGCCCAGCCGGAGCGGGAGATGGTCGACGCCACCATCGCCCGGCAGATTTGGTCCAAGCGCCAACTGTTCGAGGTGATGGTCGACTTCTGGAACGACTTCCTGCATGTCGCCGCCGACTTCGACGGCGGTGAGGTGTACCGGAACTCCTTCGACAAGGACGTGGTGCGCAAGCACGCCCTGGGCAGCTACCCGGAGATGCTTGTCGCCGCGAACAAGCACCCCGCGCTGCTGATCTACCTGAACCAGAAGGACTCCCGCAAGGACGCCATCAACGAGAACCTCGCCCGGGAGAACCTGGAGCTGTACTCGGTAGGCGTCGACGGCGGCTACAAGGAGCCGGACGTCCGGCAGGCCGCCATGCTGCAGACCGGCCGCGGGGTCGACGACAAGGGCAAGTACGTCTTCCGGCCCGAGCAGCACTACGTCGGCAAGGTGAAGATCCTCGGCTTCACGCACGCCAACAACTCGGCGGACCCGAAGAAGGCCGAAGCGGCGATCGACGCGTACATCACGTACATCGCGCTGCACCCGTCGACCGCGAAGTACGTGGCGCAGAGCCTGGCCACCCGGTTCGTCTCGGACACCCCGCCGAAGTCCCTGGTGGACCGGCTCGCCAAGACCTACACCACGAACAACGGCATGATCAAGCCGGTGCTGATGACGCTGTTCAGCTCCTCGGAGTTCTGGGCCGCCGTGGGTCAGAAGGTGCGCCGGCCGATGGAGTACCTGGTGGCCACGTACCGCACCCTGGGCGTGTCGCCGGAGGCGTCGCCGAAGCACAACAACGGCGACAACAAGCGGACCCCGTTCGCCCGGGGCCTGCGGCAGATCCACGACAAGATGCGCGAGCTGGGCCAGTTCCCGATGGGCCAGCCCACCCCGGACGGCTACCCGGACGTCTACGTCGCGTGGACGTCGGCGGGCACCATGCTCAACGGCTGGAACGAGGCCGGTGAGCTGCTCGCCGGCTACCGCACCGTGTTCACGTACACGGCGCCGGAGAAGCTGGTCGCCAAGCCGCCGGCGACGGCCGGCGCGTACGTGGACGCCCTGTCCCAGCGGCTCGTGAACCAGAAGCTGAGCACCCGGGAGAAGAACCTGATCCTCGGCGTGGCCGGTGTGTCGGCGACCGCCAAGGTCGACGCCACGTTCAACGGGGCCATCACCGCCGTCGCGCGGGCGATCCTCGCTTCCCCCCAGCACCACCTCCGGTGAGGCACCCGATGGAGAAGACTGTGTACAACTCTTTCCCCCTGCACCCCGAATGCCCGGACCTGCGGCGGCTCGCGGACAACCCGACCGAGGCGCTGCTGCGTGCCGAGGCGGACATCGTCGCCGCCGAGAACGCGGCCGAGGCCGACCGGTACCGCACCCTGGAGGACCTGGAGGAGGCCCAGCAGGACGGTCGCGGCGTGACCCGGCGGACCTTCGTCGCCGGTGCCGCGGCCACCGCCACCGCCCTGGCCACCGCCCAGTTCGTCACCACCTCGGCGTCGTTCGCGGCGACCAAGACCGGCACCCTGATCCATGTCTTCCTCTACGGCGGGCTGGACGGGCTGAGCCTCGTCGCGCCGGACAACGACCCGGTGCTCGCCAAGGCCCGCCCCGACCTGCTGCTCGGCAACGACTCGCTGGCCCTGGGCCGGGGCTTCAAGCTGACCAGCGCGTTCAAGCCGCTGGAGAAGTGGCTCTCGGCGGGCCAGCTGGGCTTCATCCCGGCCGTCTCCGACGAGCGGCTGTCGCGCAGCCACTTCCAGGCGGCGGACGCCTGCAACCTGGGCGGGCTGCCCAACGAGACAGGCGGCCGGGGTTGGCTCGACGGCCTGGTCGACAACCTCGGCAAGGGCACCGCGTTCCGCAGCGTCGGCATCGGCAGCACGCTGCCGCGTTCGCTTGTCGGCAACAACGGCGCGATCTCGCTGAACAACGTCGGCTCGCTGCGGCTCAACGGTGACGAGCGGTTCCGGGCCGCCACCGAGAAGGCCATCAAGGGGCTCTTCACCGGGATCAACCACCCCGTCGAGGAGGCCGTGCAGGAGGGCATGGGCGCGCTGGCCACCGCGCAGAAGCTCGCCGCCAAGCCGTACCAGCCGGTCGAGGGCGTCACGTACGAGGGGGTCGGCAACGCATTCAAGCAGCTCGCCCAGCTCATCAAGGGCGGCGCCAACGTGCGGGTCGCCACGGTCGGCATGGGTGGCTACGACACCCACGAGAACCAGGGCACCCGCGAGGGCGGTCAGCTGCACCGCCGGCTGAACGAGCTGGCCAGCGCGATGGCCGCGTTCTTCACCGACCTCGGCCCGCAGGCCGCCGACGTGACGATCATGGTTTCCAGCGAGTTCGGCCGCCGGGTCGGCTCGAACGGCGGCGGCACCGACCACGGGCACGGCGGCGTGGTCACGCTGCTCTCCGGCAAGAAGCTCGCCGGCTCGCTGCTGGGCACCTGGAACGGCCTGGACAAGCTGGACTCCGGCGACGTGCCGGAGTACAACAACATGTTCAACGTGTACGGCGCGGTGGCGCAGGGCCGGTTCGGGCTCACCAACGCGGAGGTCGACAAGGTCTTCCCCCGCCAGAAGTACGCCCCGATGAAGCTGTACGCGTGACGCACCCGCACACCCACGCCGCCGGCCGCCGCACCGGGACCTCGTCCCGGCACGGCGGCCGGTCGGCTGCGCCCGTACCCCCGCAGATCCCGGCCCGGCGCGGACCCGGCGGCCGGCGGCTGCTGGCCGCGCTGCTCCTGGTCGGCCTGCTCGCCAGCGTGCTGCCGTGGTGGCTGGGCACCCCCGCCGGTTCGCTGCGCAGCACCGCGGCCACCCTCACCGCGGCGGGCCGGATCACCGGCCTGGTCGCCGGCTACCTGCTGCTCGTGCAGGTGCTGATGATGAGCCGGCTGCCGGTGCTGGAACGGTGGATCGGCGGTGAGCAGATGGCCCGCTGGCACCGCGACATCGGCGCCACCCTGCTGGTCGCCGTGCTGGCGCACATGTCCCTGATCCTCGTCGGCTACGCCGACCTGCGGAACTCCTCGATCATCGCCGAGGTGGGCACGCTGCTCGGCGACTACGAGGACATGCTGTCCGCGTTCGTCGCCACCGCCATCATGATGACCGTCGGGTTCAGCAGCGTCCGGGCTATCCGGCGGGCGCTGCCCTACGAGCTGTGGCACCTGCTGCACCGGTCCAGCTACCTGGTGCTGCTGCTCGGGTACGGGCACCAGTTCACCCACGGCGCGCAGCTCTACCGGCCCGGCCCGGTACGCACCGGCTGGATCGCCCTCTACCTGCTGGTGGTCGCCGCCCTGCTCTGGGGCCGGGTGATCGCGCCTGTGGTGTTCAACCTGCGGTACAAGCTGCGGGTCGCCGACGTGGTCGCGGAGAGCCCCGACACCATCTCCATCTACCTGACCGGCGAGCGGCTGGGCCGGCTGGCGATGCTCGGCGGCCAGTACTTCCGCTGGCGGTTCCTCACCCGGGGCTGCTGGTGGCAGTCGCACCCGTTCTCCGTCTCCGCCGCCGCGAACGGGCGCTGGCTGCGACTCACCGTCAAGGTGGTCGGCACGCACACCGCGGACCTGCGCGACCTGGAACCGGGCACCCGGGTCTGGGCGTCCGGTCCGTCCGGCACGTTCACGGCCGCGCACCGGACCCGGGAACGGGCGCTGCTGATCGCGGGCGGCAGCGGCATCACGCCGATCCGGGCGATGCTGGAGGAACTACCGCCGGGCGCCGCGCTCATCTACCGGGCCCGCACACCGGCCGACGTGCTGCTCTCCCGTGAGCTGGACTGGCTGGCCCAGGAACGGGACACGTCCATCTGGTACGTCATCGGCTCCCGCGACGACCCCGGCCCCCGGCAACTCATGAGCCCGGACGGGCTGCGCCAACTGGTGCCCGACGTGGCTCGGCGCGACGTCTACCTGTGCGGGCCGCCCGGACTGGTGGAACAGTCGGTGCGCGCCCTGCGCCGGGCCGGTGTGCCCCGCCGACAGATCCACCTGGCCACGTTCGAGCTGTAGGAAGGGCATCCCATGCGTCGCGCGCTCCTCGCGATCACCGGCCTGGCCGCCAGCACCACCGCGCTTGTGGTGTTCAAGGGCTCACCGGGCACCACCCAGGTCGCCCAGAACCTGCCCACCGCCCAACCGGTCAACCCCGCCGGGCCGGGCGCGGACCCGAGCCTCGCCCCGGACGCCCCCGGCGTCGACCCGGCCAACGCGGCGGTGACGCCGTCGGCGGCCCCCGACGCGTCCACGTCGCCGAAACCCACCAAGAGCACCGCCCGGCCGTCGGGCACCAGGACGACCACGAAGGCCCCCTCCGCGCCGAAGACCACCAAGGCGCCGCAGTCGACCACCCGCCGGGTAACCGGGCCGCCGGTCGATACGGCCGGAAGATACGGGGCCGTGCAGGTGCAGATCGTGGTCTCCGGCACCCGCATCGTGGATGCCGTCGCGCTGTCGCTGCCCAGCGGCGGTGAGTCGGACATCCACAGCGGCGACGTGCGGAGCAGCTACGACGGCAGCGGCGGCGAGGTGGTGCAGAAGCAGAACGCCAACCTCAACACCGTCTCCGGCGCCACCGCGACCAGCAACGCCTACAAGCAGTCCCTGCGGGCCGCCATCGAGCAGGCGTTCTGACGTGCGGGCCGCGCTGACCCGACCGGGGTTGTGCCGGGTCGAGCAGATCATGGGTACGGCGATCACCCTCGACCTCGCCGACGACCTGCCGCCGGGGTGCCTGCACGAGCTGGCCGATCAGGTCTTCGCCTGGATGCGGGAGGTGGACGCCCGGTTCAGCACGTACCGCACGGACAGCGAGGTGAGCCGCTTCGACAGGGGTGAGGTGCTGCTGTCCGAGGCGTCGGCGGACCTGCGGTTCGTGCTGGAGGCGTGCGCCGACCTGTGGGGCGCCACCGACGGGTTCTTCGACGCGTACGCCACCGGCCGGCTCGACCCGTCCGGGTTCGTGAAGGGCTGGGCGGCGCAGGTCGCCTCCGACCGGCTGCTCGCCGCCGGGGCGGGCAACCACTGCGTGAACGCCGGCGGCGACGTGCGGGTGCGCGGCCTGTCCCCGTCCGGGGAGCCGTGGCGGATCGGCATCCGGCACCCCTGGGACGCGATGGCGACCTGCCTGGTGCTCGCCGGGACCGACCTGGCCGTGGCGACCTCCGGCGTCTACGAGCGGGGACGGCACGTGCTGGACCCGCGCCGGGGCGCACCGGCCGGTGGGCTGCGATCGGTGACCGTGGTCGGGACGGACCTGGGGGCCGCCGACGCGTACGCCACCGCCGCCCTGGCCATGGGGGTAACCGGCATCGGTTGGCTGGACCGCCTCGACGGGCACACCCACGCGGTGGTCACCGACGACGCCCGCCAGTACCACTCCGCCGACCTGCCACTGAGCGACTAGCGGAGCGGGCGGTGGGTGCCGGCGGGCGTCGTCGGTGACCACCGCGTGGGTG
>NZ_VDFY01000204.1 GCF_006228125.1 Micromonospora orduensis
GCGGTGCACCGCCTGGGTGGGCACCCGGGGGCGGCCGGTGGGGCGCCAGGCCCGGCCGTTGGCGTAGATCACCCGGAAGCCGAGGTACGACGCGAGCGGCGCCCAGTGGGCCGAGCCCATCCGCAGTTCGGCGGCATTGTGTCGTTGCCCGTTGGCCAGTACGTCGAGGAGGACGGTTTCGAAGGCCGCCGATTCGACCCAGTCCACTTCCCTGGTGAAACCGCAGATCAGGGCGGCTCCGGTGACTTCCAGGAACTCGCGCAGCACGGCGTCGGAGGCGCGCAGGACCGAACAGCTGCCGAAATAGAGTCGCCGCCCCTCGGCGCGGCCGGCCATCAGGTCGGCCACCTCGTTCAGCTCCACCGACTGCCAGTCGGTGAGGCAGAGTCGGCTCGGCTCGCCGTGCATGGCGAAGAAGCCGACCCGGTGGTCCGCGTACTGCTTGAGCAGCCAGCGGTCCAGGAAGTAGAACAGCTCGTCGCGGGTCGCCGCGTCCTTGTGGATGAAGCGGATCTTGCCGAGCCGCTCCAGCAGTTCGAGGGTGGGCAGCACGGAGCCCCGCTCGTTGAGGTCGCGGTGCCACTGACCCTCGACACAGAAGACGCCACCGCGTGCCACGCGCACCTCCGCCAGTCCACCGCCCGGGCTGACGTTACCGCCCGACGGGGGCCGGGGAACATCACCCTCGGTGGGACCGATTGCGACGTTCGGTCGCGCTTGGTCCGTCCCGGGGGTGATCGGGAGTGAATGGCTGTTTCGCAAATCAGCCGAATTCACAGCCAAGGCCCAGGGACCGCAAATCATGAGGACAATTCTTGTTAATTGCCGCCAACCGCACCGATCAGTGCGAGGGTGGAAATCACGGGACGCCTCGGTCGATGTCCCGAAGCCACCCCATTCGCTCTCCTATCGGGAGGACTTCTGTGCGCGTAAACACCTGGAAGCGAGCCGCCGTCGCATTCGCCCTGGCGCTGCCCGGGGCAGCGATCGCCGCGGTCGTCGCCGCACCCGCGGCCTATGCGGACGGCTGCTACACGTGGAACCGCACCCTGACCCAGGGGCGCTCGGGCGACGACGTCCGCCAGTTGCAGATCCGCGTCGCCGGATGGGCCGGCTACCGGGACATCGTCGAGAACGACGGCCGGTACGGGCCCAAGACCGCCGCCGCGGTCAAACGGTTCCAGCAGGCGTACGGGCTGCGCGCCGACGGGATCGCCGGCCCGCAGACCTTCGCCAAGCTGTACCAGCTACAGGACAACGACTGCACGCCCGCGCACTTCAGCTACAGCGAGCTGGACAACGGGTGCGGCGGAAGCGGGTGGAGCGGCGGCCCGCTCTCGGCCAACCAGACCAAGCAGAACGCGCTGCGCACCATGTGGAAGTTGGAGGCGCTGCGCAGGAGCCTCGGCGACAAGCCGCTGCGGGTGTCGAGCGGCTACCGCAGCCGCGCCTGCAACAACCAGGTCGGCGGCGCGTCGGACAGCCAGCACCTGTACGGCAACGCGGCGGACGTCACCTCGCGGACGTCGTCGCTGTGCCAGGTGGCCCGCGCTGCCCGCGACAACGGCTTCAGCGGCCTCTACGGGCCGGGCTACCCCGACCACGACGACCACGTGCACGTCGACTCGCGGCGGGAGAACAACAGCGACCGCAGCTCGAACACGACGAGCTGGTCCGCGCCGGACTGCGGGATCGGCGCCGGCAACGACTGAGCGGGCAGCCGGAGCGACGTCGGCCCGACGCGGAGGGGGAACTTCGCGGCGGGCCGACGTCGTGTGCCCCGGGACGGGCGGGCGGAGGGGTGCCGCGCTCAGCTCGCCCGGGGCCAGCGCGGCGCGGTGACGGGGGGAGTCACCGGCCGGCCAGCAGCGGTGGGGCGTACCCCCGGCGGGACGACCCGCGCGGCCTGCTGCCGCGACGGCCCGGTCGCCGTGAACGGGAACGGCACGTGCACGAACGGATTGCCGTGCCGGATCAACGCGTCGATCTGCCGCTCGTTGAGCCCGTGTGTCTCCAGCACCCGCCGCCCCCAGCGGTGCAGGCGGCACGGGTAGGAGGCGCCGTCGTTGCGGCACAGCGGCCCGGTGGGCCACTCCTCGGCTGTGTGCACGACCACCGCCCGGACCGCGAGCCGGACATCCTCGGGGGTCAGCGGCGCCGGCACCGGCACCTCACCCAGTACCAGGTCGATGGGATCCGTCGACTGCTCACCAACTCGCACGGCAGGCCTCCCGCAGTTCGGCAGCGGTACGGCGGACTCACCGCACCGACATCCTCGGCCATGGGTACGGCCGGCACCGGACGAAAGTTCAATTCTGGTACGCGGTAAGCAGATCCTCCGCCGGACAGTGCGGATCGAGGTCGCTCAGACCAGGCCGGCGTCGTGCACGAGCAGGGCCACCTGGACCCGATTGTTCAGCTCCAGCCGGGTCAACAGCCGCGAGACGTACGCCTTCACGGTCGCCACACTCATGAACAACTCCCCCGCGATCTCCGCGTTGGTGCACCCCCGGCCCAACGCGACGGCGACCTGCCGCTCCCGCTCGCTGAGCCCGGTGAGCAGCCGCAACGCCCGTTCGCGGCGCGGGTCCGGGCCGGCCGGGCCGGGGGAGGCAGCGGTCACGTGGGCGATCAACGTCCGCGTCACCGTCGGCGAGAGCGTCGCCTCGCCCGCCGCGACCCGACGGACGGCGTGCACGATCTCCGCCGGCGGGGTGTCCTTGAGCAGGAAACCGGCCGCCCCGGCGCGCAGCGCCCGCAACACCTGCTCGTCGGCGTCGAAGGTGGTCAGCACCAGCACCTCCGGCGGGTGCGGCTGGGCCCGCAGCGCCTCGGTGGCGGTCAGCCCGTCGACCCGGGGCATCCGGATGTCCATCAGCACCACGTGCGGGGCGTACGCGGCCACGGCCGCCGGCACCTCACCGCCGTCGGCCGCCTCGCCGACCACGGTCAGGTCCGGCAGGCCGCCGAGGATCATCGACAGCCCGGCCCGGACCAGCGCGTCGTCGTCGACGATCAGCACCCGTACCGGCGGCGCGGCCGACCCGGCCCCGGTCACGCCGGCCACGGCAGCCAGGCGGCCAGCCGGAAGTCGCCCGCGTCGTCCCGACCGTAGGCGAGCCGGCCGCCGGCGAGGGTGACCCGTTCGCTGATGCCGACCAGGCCGGTGCCCGCGCCCGGCAGTGTGCCGCCGGCCTGCGTACCGACCGGCCACCGGTTGCCGATCGCCACGGTCAGCCCGGTCCCCGGCCCGCCGGTCACGTCCACGGTCACGGCCGCGCCGGCCGCGTGCTTGCGCGCGTTGGTCAGCCCCTCCTGCACGATCCGGTACGCGGCCCGGCCCAGCGCCGCCGGCACCTCCTCCGGATTGCCGACGCTGTCGTTCACGTTCACCCGCACCCCGGCCGCCCGGGACTCGGCGATCAGGGCCGGCAGGTCGGCGAGGGTGGGCTGCGGTGGCTCGGGGGCGTCCCCGTCGCCCTCGGCCCGGAGCACCCCGATGACCTCGCGCAGGTCCTGCAGGGCGGCGTGGGCGCTGCCCCGGATCACCCCGGCGGCACGGGCCACCTCGTCGGCCGGCGCGTCCGGGCGGAACTCCAGCGCCCCCGCGTGCAGGCTGAGCAGTGAGATCCGGTGCGCCAGCACGTCGTGCATCTCCCGGGCGATCCGGGTGCGTTCGAGGTGGCGGGCCTGGGCGACGCGGAGCTGCTGCTCGGCCTCGGCCCGCTCGGCGCGCTCCCGCAGCGACACGATCAACTGCCGCCGGGCCCGGACGAACATTCCCCAGGCCAGCACGGCGAGCGTGATCACCACGCCCCAGGCCACGGTGGCCCAGTACGGCATGGCCGGATCGGGACGAGCCCAGCTGAAGACCAGGTTGGTGAGGAGACCGACCCCGGTCACGGCCACCGCGACGGCGGTGCGCCGGTGCACCACGACGGTGAAATAGAAGATCAACAGCGGGATGGCCGCAGCCATCGAGAACAGGTTCAACGGCAGCGTCGCCACCGCCAACCCGAGCGGCCACCGCCGGCGCAGCCAGAGCAGCCCGCAGCAGACCAGCCCGATCACCGCGTCCACGCCGACCATCCAGTCGTGCGGCAGCGGGACCGCCGTCTGCGGGTGGGGCGACAGCGCGTCCGCGGTGGCGAAGAGCACCCAGACCAGCCCGAGAAGGAACGCGAGGCTGTCCACCACCCAGTCGCGGGTGGTGCGGCGCGGACGAGCGCGCTCGGGCTCCGCCGGCACGACCAGCTCCCCTGGCAGCAGCCAGGGGTGCTCCGGGACGGCGATGCTGGTCACGCGCCCCATGCTAGGCAGCAACCGGCACCGGCAACCAGCTACCAAAGTCGAGACCCGGCCGTCGACCAAAGTCGGCGCGGCACCGACCGCCGGCCGCAGCGGATGGCCGGGCGGCGCGGGCAGGCTCGACGACATGATCACCGTGGAGAACCTCACCAAGCGATACGGGCCACATCCGGCCGTGGACGACGTGTCCTTCCAGTGCGAGCCGGGCACCGTCACCGGCTTCCTCGGCCCCAACGGCGCCGGCAAGTCCACCACCATGCGCATGATCTGCGGGCTCACCGCACCGACCGCCGGCCGCGCCACCGTCTCCGGACACCCGTACCGGGAGCTGCCCAACCCGGGGCGGGAGGTCGGTGTGCTGCTGGACGCCTCCGCCCAGCACGCCGGGCGCACCGGCCGCGAGGCGTTGACGCTGTCCGCGTACACCATGGGGTTGGACCGGCGCGAGGTCGCCGCGAAGCTCGACCTGGTGGGGTTGAACGCGGTGGCGGCGAAGCGTCGGGTCCGGGCGTACTCGTTGGGCATGCGCCAGCGGCTCGGGCTGGCCCACGCGCTGCTCGGCGACCCCCGGGTGCTGATCCTCGACGAGCCGGCCAACGGCCTGGACCCGGAGGGGATCTTCTGGATGCGCGGGCTGCTGCGTGACTTCGCCGACCGGGGCGGCACCGTGCTGCTCTCCTCGCACCTGCTGCGCGAGGTGGAGGCGGTCGCGGACCGGCTGGTGGTGATCGGGGGCGGCCGGATCGTGGCCCAGGGCGACAAGAACGAGCTGCTGGCCGGCGGCGGCACGGTGGTCCGGGCCCGCGACGTCGCGGCACTGCGCCGGGCGCTGGACGCGGCCGGCCTGGCCGCCGCCGACAGCTCCGAGGGGCTGCTCGTGCAGGCCGACGCGGAGACCGTCGGCCAGGCCGCCGCCGACGCCGGTGTCGCCCTCGCTGAGCTGCGCCCCGCCGGCGGCGGTGGCCTCGAACAGCTCTTCCTCACCCTGACCGCCGGCGAATCCACCAAGGAGGCCGTCCGATGACCACCACCACCGCGCCCGCCGCCGGCGCCGTCGCACCCCGGCAGCACACTCCGGTACGCCGCCCGTCGCTGCTCCGGCTCACCGCCGTGGAGACGCGCAAGCTCGTCGACACCCGGGCCGGCCGCTGGCTGCTGATCACCATCGGCCTGGTCACCGCCGCGATCGTCACCCTGCAACTGATCTACGCCAAGGACGCCGACCAGACGTTCCTCAACTTCTTCGTCCCGTCGCTGCTGCCGGTGTCGGTTCTCCTGCCGGTGCTCGGCATCCTGTCGATCACCAGCGAGTGGTCGCAGCGGACCGCCCTCACCACATACGCCCTGGTGCCCCGCCGGGAGCGGGTGGTGGCCGCGAAGCTGACCGCCGTGTCGCTGACCGCGCTCGCCTCGGTGCTGACCAGCCTGGCCGTCGCCGCGGCCGGGACTCTGGTGGCGTCCGCCACCGGTGGCGCGGGCACCTGGCAGCTCGACGGGTCGCTGATCCTCAACGCGGCGATCCTCCAGGTGACCAGTGTGCTGATGGGGGCCGCGTTCGGTCTGCTGCTGCTCAACCCGCCGCTGGCGATCGTCGGCTACCTGCTGCTGCCCACCCTCTGGGGAGTGCTCGGCGAGATGGTCCGGCCGCTGCGCGGCCCGGCCGGCTGGCTGGACACCAGCAGGACCATGGAACCGCTGTTCAGCAGCGACGCCCTCACCGGCGAGCAGTGGGGACGGATAGCGGTGTCCCTGCTGGTCTGGATGGTCCTGCCGCTGGCCGCCGGCCTGTTCCGGACGCTGCGCCGCGAGGTGTCCTGACCATGGACGTCGCCGGGCACCGACCCCGCACCGTGGTCAGCGGCGGCCCGCTGGAGCTGGCGGTCATGTGGGGCGGCTTCCCGCTGCTCGGCGCCGGCGCCGGATGGCTCCTCGCGGCGGCGACGGGCTGGCTCGTCCGGCTCCCCTGGGTGCCGTTCAGCGACCTGGTCGAGTGGTTGGACCGGTTGCCCGAGCCACAGGCGACCATCGGCACGATCGCGGTGGGCGTCCTGGCGGGTCTCGTCATCGCCGGGATCGGCACCGCCGAACGGCTGATCGTCACAGTCGACGCGGCGCAGGTCCGGCTGCGCCGCGCCGACGCCGACCGGGGCGTCGCCCGGACGGAGACCCGTGTGGTGTTCGTCGACGACGGTCACCTCGTGCTGCTCGACGCCGACGGCGCGGAGCTGGTCCGGGAGGCCACCGACCTGCCGTCCGACCGGCTCGCGGCGGCGTTCCGGGCCCACGGCTGGGGCTGGGCGGACGGCGACCCGCACCGGTCGGCGTACCGGCTGTGGGTGCCCGACCTGCCCGGGTTGCCGAGCGGCGCGGACGCCCTGCTGCGGGCCCGCGAACGGGCACTCGAACGGGATCGCCGCGAGGACCTGCGGGAGCTGCGCCGCGAACTCGGTCGGATCGGGGTGGTGGTACGCGACGAGGGCAGGCGGCAGTACTGGCGGGTCGTCACCCCGGGTGCGGGCCGTCCGACTTCGCCCGAGCGGGAGCCGGGCGGGCGGTAGCGTCTGTCCCAGGAGATCCTGGGAGCCGCGCGATGACCGAACAGCAGCCGTACCGGGTGGTGTCCCGACACCCCGGCTTCGAGCTGCGCCGGTACCCGGCCCACCTGGTCGCCGAGGTGCGGATCCAGTCGTCGTTCAGCCGGGCGCCGATCGAGGCGTTCCGACCGCTGGCCGGCTACATCGGGGGCGCCAACCGGGCCCGACAGCCGATCGGGACGACCGCCCCGACGGCGCCGCGGACACCCGACACGACGAAGATCGCGATGACCACCCCGGTGCTCCAGGAGGAGGGCGAGCAGCCGGGGGCGTACCTGGTCCAGTTCGTCATGCCGGCCGCCTTCACCGCCGCCACCCTGCCCGAGCCGGTGGACCCCCGGGTGCGGATCCGGGAGATCCCGCCGCAGCTCGCGGCCGCGACGCGCTTCTCCGGCCGGTGGACCGAGCGGGCGTTCGGCCAGCGGGCCACCATGCTCGGCCGGTCGGTCACCGCGGCCGGCCTGCAACCCACCGGGGCGATCCGGTACGCCCGGTTCGACCCGCCGTGGAAACCGTGGTTCCTGCGCCGCAACGAGGTCGTGCTGCCGGTCGTCGAGTGATGCACCGCCGATACGAGACGGGCCTGGTGGGGCCGGGCGGCCTAGGCTGAGCCGGTCGGCCCGCACCGAGGAGGAGCCATGACCCGGTACGTCGCCCTGCTGCGCGGAGTCAACGTCGGCACCACCCGGCTGGCGATGGCCGACCTGCGTCGGATCGTCAGCGACCTCGGGCACGAGGACGTCAGCACGTACCTGCAGAGCGGGAACGTGGTGTTCGGCAGCGCGGTGCGCGACGCGGAGAAGCTGGCCGCCGGGATCGAGCGGGCGCTCGCCGACGAGCTGGGGTTGGCCGTGCCGGTGCTGGTGCGCAGCGCCCGCGAGGTGGCGGCGGTGGCCGGCGGCAACCCGTACGCCGCGATCGAGGACGACCCCACGAGGCTGCTTGTGGCGTTCCTACGCTCCGCGCCGGCGAAGTCCACGGTGGACGCGCTCGTCGTACCCGGCGGTGAGAACGTGTCGTTCACCGTCACCGGCCGGGAGATCTTCCTGCACTTCCCCGACGGCGGCTACGGCCGGACGAAGTTCGCGAACGCGTACCTGGAGAAGAAGCTGGCCGTGGTGGCCACCACCCGCAACTGGAAGTCGGTGCGCGCCCTGGCCGAGATGGCCGCCGGCTGACCGGGTGGGGGCCGCACCGCCCCCACCCGAGGCCGGTCAGAAGTGGTACGCGGTCTCGTACTCGGGCACCAGCACCCGGCTGCGCGGCGAGATCCGGCGTACCGCCGCGATCATGTCGTCCAGTCGGGCGCGGTCGGTCGGGGCGACCGGCGGCGGGTTCTGAAGCGCCGTCTCGAAGTTGTCGAAGTGCACCGGCACCACGACCTTCGGGTAGTCGAGGCCGGCCAGCAGCCGGGGCAGGTAGTCGCCGGTGGTGGTGGCGTTCTGCATGGCGACCATCGCCACATCGGGTGCCAGGCCGGTGAGATTCCGCTCGGCGACGTCGCTGGCGCCGGTGAAGTAGACCGACGGGCCGCGCTCGACCCGCAGCAGGTAGCCCAGCGTGTCGCCCTCGGGCAGGTCCGCGATGGTCGCCGGCTGCGGCGGCTGGCTCACCCGCACCCCGGGAAAGGCGAGGGAGTACGACGGGTTGCGGCTGTGCAGCGAGCCGACCACCTCGACTGTGTGGTCGCCGAAGTCCAGCACCTCGCCACCCTTCACGGAGCTGAGCTGCGTCGACGGCACCCCGTAGGCCAGACCCAGGTGGTACGCGGTGAGCGTGCCGAACACCCGCGCGCCGGTGCGCTCGGCGATGTACGGCACGTCCATGAAGTGGTCCCAGTGGGTGTGCGTCACCAGCACCGTCATGGCCCGGTCGACGCGCGGGTCGATCACGTCGGCGCGCACGGTCAACGGGGTGTCCGTCTTGAACGCACCGGTGAACAGGCCGGTGTCGATGCGGCTGAGGTACGGGTCGACCAGGACGGTCCGGTCGCCGATGTCGACACGCCAGCCGGCCGTGCCCCACCAGCGGAAGCTGACCGCGCCGGTGCGGCGGGTGGTCGGGGCGGGCGCGGCGGCGGGCGGTGCGGCCTGGGCCGGGGTGGCCGCGCCGGTGGCGAGGCCCCCGGCGGAGACCAGTGCGGTGGTGGCGGCGGCGTCGCGCAGGAAGCGACGGCGGTCGAGACTGGGCATGCGGTTCTGCTCCCCGTGGTCGGGCGATCGGTCGACACGAGCCAACCAGCGCCGACCCGCGCCGGTCCAAGATCGCCGACGGCGGTCGCCGATACCTCACCGCATATCGGGCCAGCTCAACGCCGCCGGGCCGGCGACCGCAGGGGGCGGAAATTCACTCCCCGCGCAGCGCCTCGACTGCCGTACGGGCGGCCTGCCCCATCGCCAGGTCCACGTCGATGCGGCGCGGGGCCAACTGGTCGGCGCGGGCGAAGACGGCGATGGCGTACCGGCCGCCGTCGGGGTATTCGGCGACGCCGGCCTCCAGGTGCAGTCCGGGTAGCGTGCCGGTCTTTCCGGAGACGCGGACGCCTGGCGGGAAACCGGCGGCCAGCCGGGTCCAGAAGATCTGCCGGGCCATCCAGGTGCGGACCATCGCGCACGCGGCCGCCGGGCCGGCCTCGTCCCGCCAGATCAGCGTGAGTAGCCGGGTGATCTCCCGGGGCGTGCTGGAGGTGGTGTGCTCGGGGTCGAAGACCCGCATGGCCCGGACCCGGTGCGCCGGCAGGGTCGGGAAGATCCGGGCGAACTCCGCCTCGGTCCGTGCCCCCACGTCGGCGAGCATCAGCTCCACCAGCTCCCGGGGGCCACCGAGGACGCGGGTACGGGTCAGTCCCAGCTCGGTGGCGAGCATCGGCAGCAGGTCCGGGCCGACCCGGCGCAGCAGCAGGTCGGCGGCGGTGTTGTCGCTCACCGACATGGCAAAGTACGCGAGGTCACGCAGCGACACCTCGGCGTCGTCCGCGCAGCCGGCCAGACCCCACCCGCCGAGCCTGTCCGCGGCGGTGACCAGGACGCGTTCGGTGGGGTCGAGCTGACCGGCCTCGACCTGCCGGGCGAACTCCAGCACCAGCAGGATCTTGAAGATCGACGCGATCACCACCTGCTCGTCGGCCCGTACCCCAGCCTCCCGGTCCACGGCGTCCAGGTCCACGGCGTGCAGGCTGGCCGTCACGCCGGCGTCGGCGAAGATGGCCTCGATGCGTTCCCCCACGTCCACCCCCGCACGGTATCCAGCGGGGCGCCGCCAGCGTTGGCGTAGGGTCCGGCCGTGGACCTGCTCCGGCACCTGCGGCACTTCGTGGTGGTCGCACACGAGCTGCACTTCGGGCGGGCCGCCGAGCTGCTCGGGATGGCCCAGCCGCCGCTGAGCCAGTCGATCCAGCGGCTGGAACGGGAACTGACTGTCGAGCTGTTCGACAGGTCCCGCCGGCAGGTACGCCTCACCACCGCCGGTGAACTGCTGCTCGGCGAGGCGGAGGACCTGCTCGCCGGTGAGGGCCGGCTGCGCAACCTCATGGGCCAGGTGCGGGCGGGTGAGCTGGGCGTACTGCGGGCCGGTGTGCCGCCGGAGACGCCCGCCGTGACGCTGCGCGCGCTGCTGGACCAGCTCACCACCCGGGCGCCCGGCCTCGACGTGGAGCTGCACGAGCTGACCACCGCCGAGCAGGTACGGATGCTCGCCGAGCGGACCCTGGACGTGGGGCTGGTGCACCATCCGGTGACGGCGGACGGGCTGCGTTTCGGCGCCCCGGTCGACGTACCCCTGGGGGTGCTGCTGCCACGCACCTCGCCGCTGGCCCGCGACCGGGAGGTGCCGCTGGCCGCGCTGGCCGGCCTGGACCTGGTGGCCGCGCCCCGCGCCACCACACCGGGCTGGCACGACCACCTGCTGTCGGTGTGCCGCCGGCAGGGCTGGCGGCCGGTGCGGGTCCGGCCGGCCCGCAATCCGGAGTTCCTGTTCGGGTTGGTGCTGGCCGGCGGCGCGGCGGCCGTGGAGCCGGCGACGGTCGCCCGCCGGGAACCCCGGATCGCCTGGCGGCCGATCGCCGACACACCGCTGGTGAAGCGGACGTCGGCGGCCTGGCCGGACCGGTCGGCGCATCCGGCGGCGCCGATGGTCGGGCAACTCGCCGCCGAGGTGCTCGCCGCCGCCGAACCCACCCCGGCCGCGCCGCCCTCGGCGCCGGCGGAGCGGCCGTGGCCGGTGCTCTTCGACACGACAGGGTGATCCGGTCCGCCGTTGCGCTCGTCACCCCGTGTAGAGCGGTGATTCGCCCACCCGGCCGGGTATTGATGACGGGTAGACGAAGACGCGAAGGAGCCGCAGTGGCAATCACCATTCCCGACATCAGCCTGAACGACGGCACCACCATTCCGCAGCTCGGCTTCGGGGTGTTCCAGATCGAGCCGAAGGACACCGTCGCGGCGGTGAGCACCGCCCTCGAGGTGGGCTACCGGCACATCGACACCGCCGAGATGTACGGCAACGAGGCCGAGGTCGGCGAGGCGGTCCGCATGTCCGGCCTCGACCGGGAGTCGGTCTACGTGACCAGCAAGCTGAACAACGGCTTCCACCGCCCGGACGACGCCCGCAAGGCGTTCGACTCGACGCTGGCCGCGCTGAAGATGGACTACATCGACCTGTTCCTGATCCACTGGCCGCTGCCGACCCTGTACGACGGCGACTACGTCTCCACCTGGAAGGTGCTGGAGGAGTTCCAGCGCGACGGTCGGGCCCGCTCGATCGGCGTGTCGAACTTCCAGGTGCCGCACCTGGAGCGGCTGGCCGCCGAGGCGAGCGTCGTGCCGGTGGTCAACCAGATCGAGGCGCACCCGTACTTCGGCAACGAGGAGGTGCGCGCGTACGGCCGTGAGCACAACATCCGCACCGAGGCGTGGTCGCCCATCGCGCAGGGCAAGGTGCTGGACGACCCGACGGTGGTGGACATCGCCGAACAGCTCGGCCGCACCCCCGCCCAGGTGGTGCTGCGCTGGCACGTGCAGCGCGGCGACATCATCTTCCCGAAGTCGACCACCCCGAAGCGGATCGAGGAGAACACCCGGATCTTCGACTTCGAGCTGGACGACACGGCCATGGAGCGGATCAGCGCCCTGGACAAGGGCGAGGCCGGGCGGCAGGGCCCGAACCCGGACACCTTCGCCTACGTCCCCCGCTGATCCAGGCCCGCCGTCATCGGCGGGTGATCTCCCAGTGAGCGCTTGACCTGGAGCGCGCGCTCCAGCCGGCAGGGTGACCGGTGGGCGCCCACCGGTAGGACGCACGGTGACCTGCCACGGGCCGTCCCGCCGACCTCAGCTCCCGGTCGGCGGGGCGGTCAGGTCGAGCCGCCAGTCGTTGGCACGCATCATCCGCCCCGGCGGATATTCGAAACCCGTCTCGCCGAGCAGCGTGAAGCCGACCTTGCGGCAGACCGAGTTCGAGGCGGGGTTGTCGACCGACGGGTACGCGTGCGCGTAGCGCCGGTCCCGTCGGGCGCGGACCACGTCGAGCGCCGCGCGCACCGCAGCGGTCGCCAGCCCCTGCCCCCGGTACGCGGGCAGCACCGCCCAGCCCAGCTCGTACACCTGTTGGTCGCGCCACTCGCGGGCCCAGTAGCCGACGCTGCCCACCCGCGCGCCGTCCGGTAGCGCCAGGGTGAACATGCACCCCTGCCCGGTGTCGGCGAAGTGCACGTACCGGTCGTGCCGGGCGAGCACCTGCTCGTCGGCCTCCGGACCGCCGGTGTGCCTGCGCGTGTCCGGTGAGTTGAGCTGCCGCAGCAGGTCGAGGTCGTCCTCGTGCCACGGCTCGATGCGTACCTGCGCCATCCGACTCCCCCGTTCGTCGACCCCAGTCAAACCGATCGCACCGACATTGCGCCCCGGAACACCGCCCGCTAGATCCGATCTAGCGGGCGCCCGTCGTCACCTCGCGCCTTGACAATGGGAGGGGGTGGCGATGACACCGTTACGGATCGCCGTGATCGTCGGCAGCACCCGGGAGGGGCGGGCCGGTGACCGGGTCGCCGACTGGTTCGTCGAGCAGGCGAAGCGGCACGACGACCTGACGGTGACGGTCGTTGACCTCAGCGAGTACGACTTCCCGGCCAGCTACCCGGCCGCGTCGACCGCGTCCATCCAGGCCTTCGCGCGTGAGGTGGGCCGGGCGGACGCGTTCGTCGTGGTCACCCCCGAGTACAACCACAGCTTCCCGGCACCCCTGAAACAGGCGATCGACTATGCGTACGACGAGTGGCAGGCCAAGCCGGTCGGCTTCGTGTCGTACGGCTGCCGGTCCACCGGCCTGCACGCGGTCGATCACCTGCGCACGGTCTTCACCGCCCTGCACGCCATGACGGTGCGTGACGTCGTCGGCATCGACCTGCTCGCCGGCGAGCCGACACCGCTGTGCACCGACGAGCTGCGCCACGACACCGACGTCCTGCTCGACCAGCTCCGCTGGTGGGGTCTGGCGTTGCGCGACGGCCGCGCGGCACGACCCTACGTCTCCTGAACACGCGCGACGAAAGGTAAGGATCATGAATAGACGCACCACCGGCCTGGCCATCGAGGCCGAGGGGCTCACCCGCTCGTTCGGGGAGACCCGCGCGCTGGCGGGGATCGACCTCCAGGTGCCCGCCGGCACCGTCTACGGCCTGCTCGGCCCGAACGGGGCGGGCAAGACCACGGCGGTCCGGGTGCTCGCCACGCTGCTGCGCCCCGACGGGGGCACCGCGCGGGTCTTCGGCCACGACGTGGTCACCGAGGCCGACAAGGTCCGCAGCCGGGTCAGCCTCACCGGCCAGTACGCCTCGGTCGACGAGGACCTGACCGGTACGGAGAACCTGGTGCTCCTGGCCCGTCTGCTCGGCCTGGGCAAGCCGGCCGCGCGGGACCGGGCGGCGGCCCTGCTCGCCGCGTTCGGTCTGACCGAGGCGAGTGACCGCCAGGTGAAGAAGTACTCGGGCGGAATGCGGCGGCGCATCGACATCGCCGCGAGCATCCTCAACACACCCGATCTGCTCTTCCTCGACGAACCGACTACCGGCCTCGACCCGCGCAGCCGCAACCAGGTGTGGGAGATCGTCCGGGCCGTGGTGTCGCACGGCACGACGGTGCTGCTGACCACCCAGTACCTCGACGAGGCCGACCAGCTCGCCGGCCGGATCGCGGTCGTCGACCACGGCCGGGTGATCGCGGAGGGCACCCCGGGCGAGTTGAAGTCGTCGGTCGGCTCCGGCACCGTCCACCTGCGACTGCGTGACCCGGATCAGCGGCCCCAGGCGGAGAAGGTGCTGCGCGAGGCGCTGAACGTGCCGGTGCAGCTCGCCGCCGATCCGGTGGCGTTGACCGCGCGGGTCGGCGAGGCCGGCACCGACCTCGACGCCAGCGCCCAGGCCGCCCGCGCGCTCAGCGACCTGGCCCGGGCCGGCATCGTGGTCGACAACTTCTCCCTCGGCCAGCCGAGCCTCGACGAGGTCTTCCTGGCTCTGACCGACCATCCCGCCGTGCCGGCGGACGAGCGCGACGACGAGCTGGAGGCAGCCCGATGACCGACACCACGACCACCACGACCGACCGGGCGCCGTCGGTCTACGTACCGTCCGCCGAGGCGCTGGCGACGGTGCTCGCGCCAGGTGCCCGCCCGCCCCGGCCGACCGCGCTGGGCGCGTCGCTCACCTTCGGCTGGCGGGCCCTGCTGAAGATCAAGCATGTGCCGGAGCAGCTCTTCGACGTGACCGCGTTCCCGGTCATCATGGTGCTGATGTTCACGTACCTGTTCGGCGGAGCCCTCGCCGGCAGCCCGCGCGAATACCTCCAGTTCTTCCTGCCGGGCATCATGGTGACAAGCGTCGTGATGATCACGATGTACACGGGTGTCGGCCTCAACACCGACATCGAGAAGGGCATCTTCGACCGGTTCCGGACGCTGCCTGTCTGGCGCCCGTCCGCCCTGGTCGGCATGATCTTCGGCGACGTGCTGCGCTACATCCTCGCCGCCCTGGTGATCCTGGGCCTGGGCCTGGTGCTCGGCTTCCGGCCCGCCGGTGGGGTGGTCGGTGTCGCCGCCGGGATCGGGTTGCTGGTGGTCTTCTCGTTCGCCTTCTCCTGGGTGTGGACGTTCTTCGGGCTGATCCTGCGCAGCGAGAAGTCGGTGATGGGCGTCAGCATGATGGTGCTGTTCCCGCTGACGTTCCTCAGCAACGTCTTCGTCGACCCGAGCACCATGCCGGGCTGGCTCCAGGCGTTCGTGAAGGTCAACCCGGTGACCCAGCTGGTGGCGGCGATCCGCGGAACGATGAGCGGCTCGTCGGACCCGTCGGCCACGATGTGGCTGCTGGTGTGGAGCGCCGGGTTCGTGCTCGTCTTCGGCACCCTGACCATGTACAGGTACAACCGCCGCTGACCCTGCAACGGGGCGCCGCCACGGGCCGTGGCGGCGCCCCGTGTCTCAGAGCTTCCAGGGCAGCGGCTCGGATGGCAGGTAACGGCAGGTGCTGCCGGTCGAGACGGAGTCGCGCAGGTGGTTGGCGAGGGCCGGGTGCCGCTCGTCGAGCTTGCGCAGCGTGTCCCGGATCCGCGCGGTCACCGTCTTGCGGGCCCGCTCGCCCTCGTCGCCGAGGCGGCGGCTCCGGCCGGCCAGCCCTGCCGCGGCCCGCAGCTCGTCCAGCAGCGCTGCCCGCTCGGCGTCCAGCGCGGCCACCTTCCGGTCGTCGTCGCGTGCGGCGGCCCGGTCGATCTCCTCGTCGAGGCGGGCCAGGTGCCGCCGGTAGCGGGCCTTGGCCTCGTCGTCGAGGACCGGGTCGCCACCCATCCGGCGGGCGGCCACCAGTTCCGGCCCGGCCGCCGGGTCGAGCAGCTCCACCGCCGGCACGTCGCGGCCCGGCCGGCTCAGCAGCAGGTGCAGGTCGTGCAGCCCTTTCGCGTCGGGCAGGTGCACCACGATCCCGGCGTACGCGAGCTGCCAGACCGGGCCGTCGCGGCGGAACTCGTACCCGTCGGTGGCGGGCGGGACGGCCTGAACCGGGTTGCCGACGCCGGCCGGCGGTGCGGCCGGGAGCCGGTCGAGCACCTGCGTCATGCCGAGGGCTGTCGCCTCCCGGGCGGTGGCGCCGTGCAGCGCGGCGAGGGTCGCGGCGTCGCCGGGGTGACCGCGGCCGGCGAGGGCGTTCGCGAGGCCGGCGCGGGCGAGGAGCGACCAGGGGCGCGAGCCCAGCCGGTCGGCGCTCTCCCGGGCGGCCGTGAAACCGGCGACGGCGTCGTCCCAACGGCCCTGGGCGGCGTCGATCATGGCGAGCCAGTGGTCGATGGGGCCGCTGATGTCGCAGCCGAAGAGGCCCACCGCCCACTGGCCACGGTGCGGGGCGAGCGCGGCCCGCGCGGCGTCACAGCGGTCCGGATCGCCGGACGCGGCGGCGGCCTGCGCGCGCAGCCGCGCCCAGAGCGACGACACCGGACGCGGATAGCGGATGCCGGAAGCCTCGATGCCGGCGGTCAGCCGGACGGCGGTCTCGTCGTCGCCGCGTTCGGCCGCGCTGATCGCCAGCAGCAGCTCCCGGTAGGGGTAGTCGCCGGGGGCCAGCTTCTCCAGCAGGGCGTCGACCTCGGCGAACCGGCCCTGGAGCAGCAGTCGGGACCAGAACAGGTGATGGCCCATGAAGGCGAACTCGGCGTGGCTCGGGTCGGCGACGTCGGTGAGGACGTCGAACTGTTCGTCTGCCTCGGCGAAGTCACCCCGGAAGGCCGCGATGATCCCGCTGTCGACGGTGGCCGCCATCCGGTGCCGGGCGAGGTCGCCCTGCTCGTTGGCGGCGACGAAGGCGCGGAACTCCTCGACGAATCGGGGGTCGCCCAGCTCCAGTAGCGCCACCCAGCGCAGCGAGGTGGCCCACAGCTCGGTTTCCCGGTCGCCGGTCCGCCGGGCCACGGCTCGGATCTCGGTGGTCAGCTCGGCGCGGGCGGCGGCGGTGCCCAGACCCCAGGTGGTGTCGTGGCGGGCCCAGAGGCTGAAGGTGAGCGCCTCGTCGTCCCGCCCGCGACGGGCGATCGTCTCGGTGGCGGTGATCAGGTCGGCGATCAGGGTGCCGACCGACGCGTCGGCGGCTGGGTCGCCGATGAGCCGCTGGTACGCCTCGCGCACCAGTTCCGTCGACTCCAGTGAGCGCACGGTCTCCACCTGGCGGGAGCGGTACGCGATGAGCGCGACCCGGGCCAGCAGCAGCGGGTCGTCGAGGGTGCGGGCCAGCGTCGCGGCCTCGGTCAGCAGTTGCGCGGCTTCGTCCCGCCCGGCGTGGTGATACTGCACCTCACCGAACTCGACGAGGATTCGTACCCGCTGCGTCCGGTCCTCGACGACCTCCAGCGCCCGGCGGAAGTGCACCGCCGCCTCGTCGGTGGCCAGCCGGGCGAAGGCGTGCCGCCCGGCGGCGACCAGCAGCTCGGCGACGCGCGCCCGGTCGAGCGTGGGGCCGGCCAGGTAGGCGTGCCGGGCCAGGTCGGCCGGGATCAGCCGGTCGGTGAGTTCGCGCAGGTCGTCGACCGCCCGCACGACCGCGGCGTGCCGGGCCTGCCGGTCGTCGTCGGTGAGCCCGTCGTAGAGGGTCTCCCGCACCAGGTCGTGGGCGAACGCGAACCGGCCGCCACCGCGGGCGGTCACCAGCCGGGCGGTCACCGCACGGTCGAGCAGCCGGTCGACCTGTGCCGCCGGGGCGCTGGCGCTGGCCGCCAGGACCTGTCTGTGGAACTCGCGGCCCAGCACGGCGGCGACGGTCAGCGTCTCGACGACCGCGGCGGGCAGTTGGGCCAGCCGGCGCCGCACCGCCTCGCGTACGCCGGGGGCGATGGTGCCGGTGGTCCCGTCGGCGTGCCACAGCCGGGCGGTCTGTTCGACGAAGAACGGGTTGCCGCCGGTGCGCCTGTGCACCTCGTCGACGAGGCCGGCGTCGGGCTGACGCCCGGCGGTCCGGGTCATCAGCGCGGCCACGTCGTCGCGGGCCAGGCCGGTGAGTGTGATCATCGTGGATTTCGCGACAAGCGGCATCAGCAGGGGGCGCAGCGGGTGCTCGCCCGACTCGACCTCCGCGTCGCGGTAGGTGCCGATCAGCAGCAGCCGCTCGAACCAGGTGTGTTGGGCGGCGAACCCGAGCAGCCGCAGCGAGGCCGGGTCGGCCCAGTGCAGGTCGTCGAGCACGACCACGACCGGCCGGCGTTGGGAGACGGCGACCAGCGCAGCGGTCACCGTGTCGTACAGGGCGAACGCCTCCTGGTCGGCGACGTCGCGGCCGCCGCCCTCGGCCGTCCATGCGGCGCCGAGGCTGGGCACGTCACCGGTGCCGCTCTCACCGAGCAGGGCCGCGAGGGCGGGTTCGGCGTCCGGCCGGGCGACCGCCCAGTCGTCGGCGGAGCGGCGCAGGGCGCGTAGCACCTGCACCCACGGCCAGTAGCCGGGGGCGCTGTCGGAATCCCAGCAGGCGGCCCCGAGTACCAGTGCCCCGCGCTGGCGGGCCTCGCGCGCCGCCGACGTGACGAGGGTCGTCTTGCCGATGCCCGGCTCCCCGGTGACCAGGACGAGCCCGCCGTGGCTGGTGGCCGCCCGGTCCAGCTCGGCGCGCAGCAGACCCGCGGGGTGATCCCGCCCGATGATGGCGTCGCCGAGCCACGCGTCCATGGTTTCCAGACGCTACTGGACCCGTCCGACAGCGCGGATCGGTTATTTCGCACGGCCGTCGCGTTCCCACCTCCACAACCCGGGGTGGGCAGGTCTGGTGCGGAGCCTTTGGAGCTGATGCCGTAAACGAATCTGGCCCCATCCTTACCTAAACTTCCCTACCGAAGGTAGGGTAGGGAGTGATGAAGGATGACATGTACTCGGTCGAGCAGGTCGCTGACCAACTCGGCCTGCACGTGCGGACGGTGCGCGGCTACATCCGCTCCGGTCGGTTGAGGGCTGTCCGGATCGGCAAGCAGTACCGGATCGCCGCCGGTGATCTCGACGCGCTCACCGGGCGGGCTCCGGCGGCGGCCACCGTCGTCGGGCCGGCGGAGGTGTCGAGCATCGTGCAGATCGACGGCGTCGACCGGGCCGCCGCCGACCGGCTCGGCACGCTCGTCCTCACCAGCGCCAACACCCGCCACGACCAGGCCAACCCGCTGCGGGTGCAGACGGTGCACGACGAGGAACGCCACCGTATGAAGATCATCATCTTGGGCGATCCGGCCGCCACCGCGGAGCTGCTGCACCTGCTCGACGCCGTCCTCAACGCCGACAACGGCCTGATCGACCGGGAGGTCCACGATGTCTGACCAGATCCAGGAACGCGCGGGCGTGCAGGTGCTGGTCTGCGACCCGGCCGGCCCGACCGTCGCCACCGAACAGGACGCGCTGGACCTGATCGGCGCGGCCTTCGCCGGAGCCCAGGTGGTCGCCGTACCGGCCAGCCGCCTCGACGAACGCTTCTTCTCGCTGGGCACCCGCTTCGCCGGTGAGGTGATGCAGAAGTTCGTCAACTACCGGCTGCGTCTGGCCGTCGTCGGTGACATCTCGACGCACCTTTCGGAGAGTTCGGCGCTACGGGCCCTGGTGCACGAGTCGAACAAGGCCGGACACATCTGGTTCGTCCCCGACCTCGACGCGCTCGACGACCGCCTCCGGGCCGCGTCGTAGCGCCATCTCCACTGCGTCCGGTTCGACACCCTCGGCCCTGGCCCGCTCGGAGGCCCAGCGCAGCGGTTGCCCCGCGGGTCGGCGCCGAGCGACTTCGCGGCGCGCCACGGGCCGTACCCGATGGGGCCGTAACCCCAGGCCAGCACGGCGGTCAGCAGTTGCCGCGCGCTCGCCGATCCGGCCCGGTACGCGTCGGCCACCGCGAAGACGTCCCGCCGCGCGATGACGCCGCTCGCCGGAAGCGTGTCCGGCCACGCGTCCGGTGGGAGCCCTGCCCCCCAGCGGTCGACGCGCACGGTTACCGGTGCCTGCTCGTCCGACAACACCACAGTCGCCCTCCTCGATCGCGTACCTGCCGTCCGGACGCTACGGACGAGCGCTCCCCCGCACCGTCCGCCGACGCCATATCGCGGTATCGAGCAGGGGTGGGCTCAGGACTAGCCGCCCGGCGACCGGGTACGCCCGGTGCATGGGTAGCCACAAGCAGAACAAGCACGACAGCGGAGGCGAGTCGGCGCGAGGCCGGCGACATCCGGGCAGCGGCGCTCGGGGGCGCCAGGGTTCGCCCATGGAGCACTCGCCCGACCAACGGCACCGCCGTACCGCGACCGGCCCGGCCGGCACCGAAGGCGACCACGGCCGGGCCAAGGTCTCGGGCGACGAGCGGATTCAGCGCCAGGGCGGCTCCTGAGCCGACCGGTCAAGGGTGTAGCCGCCCCGCGCGTTCGCAGGGCGGCTGACCGGACGAATGGTTTTCTACGCGGTCGCGCAGATGGCGTATGCCGTGTCGGCCAGTCGCCGGGCGGACGCGTGGTGACGCCGGGGCCGTTCGCAATGGCAAGCCCGTCCACATATCGACATCTGCCTATGGTTGTGGTCGGTGTCGCTCTAGCATTCGCGTATGTCCGCTCGCCGCGTCACCGCCGCTGTCACCGTCGCCGCGCTGGCGAGCCTGCTCGTGATCGGCGCGGCCCGCGCCGACGGCCCGGCGATCAGCACCCCCGGCAGCCCGACGGTGCTGGCCAACGAGCCACACCAGCTCACGCTCACGTGGGCACCCTCCACCTGGATCGGCGATCCGGCCGCCGAGCAGCCGATCAACTACGAGGTGCAGGTCCCGCTGGGCCCGAACACGTACCGCTGGCTCGGCACCACGTCCGCCACGACGATCACGCTCACCGACCTGGCGCCCGGCACGACGTACCGGATCGCGGTTGCCGCCCGCGCGCTCGGCGGCTATTCCGACACCTCGCCCGCCACCACCGTGCGGACCGCCGACGGCCGCGCGACGGTCAGCTACCTCAACCTCGACTGGGCGCCGACGAACAACCAGATCCAGTACGCCCTGCGGGTCACCAACACCGGCACCGGACCGCTCGACCTGACGACGGTGCGGGTGCGCTACCACCTGCGGTTCGAGGGCGGCAACACGTCGCTGGTGCCGAACTGCGACTGGGCGGCACTGGGCTGCGGCAAGATCCGCCAGACGGTGCAGTTCTTCATCCCACCGGGCGGGCCGTCCCCAATGTCGACGCCGGCGCCGCCCTATCCGCCGCCGGGCACGCCCGTCCCCGGCTGGATCGAGCTGACCTTCACCGGCGGGGTGCTCGCTCCTGGCGCGTCGACCGGGCCGATCCAGCTCGGGTCTGCTGCACCGATAGGTGACATCTGAGTTGGCTTGCCCTGGTGGCGGGCTGGAAGGATGTTGCTGTGCCCAAGCCCTACCCCCGTGAGTTCCGCGATGACGTTGTGCGGGTGGCCCGTGATCG
>NZ_VDFY01000206.1 GCF_006228125.1 Micromonospora orduensis
CGGGGGCGGACGAGCGGGAGAGCGAGTACCGGTACGGGCGCGGCCGGGAAAAGGCCCGGGACGCTGCCCGGGTGGAGACGTACCTGGTCGCCTTCGCCATCGTCTTCGTCGACCCGATCCTCAGCCTGTGCGCGTACCTCCTGCTGGTCGGCTTCTACCTGATCGGCGGCCCGGGTGACCTCCGGCCGGCCGGAGGTCACCCGACACAGGGCCGGTCAGCGGCCTAGATCGGTGAGGATGCGGCGGGCGGCGTTGTGGCCGGCGGCGCCGATCACGCTGCCGGCCGGGTGGCAGCCGGCGCTGCCCGCGTACACGCCGTCGATGCCTGTCGCGTAGGGCATCCGGTCGGTGAACGACACGGTGTTGTCGACGTGGTGGATGTGCCCGCCGGTGATGCCGAAGTGCTCTTCGATGCCGGGCGGCGGCAGGGGCACCGCGTCGGCGATCAGGTCGGCGGTGCCCGGGGCGTACCGCTCGACGATCCCGATGAGCCGGTCGACGTAGCCGGGCAGCTCGGCGTCCCAGGTCGTGCCGGCCAGCTCGTAGGGGACGGACTGGACGAACAGCGCCGACGAGTGGTGCCCGGCGGCGTCGGAGAGCGACGGGTCGACGGTGGTGTGCAAATACCACTCGATGGTCGGCTCCGCCGGCAGCCGCCCGGCCTGCACGTCCGCCCACATGGCGCGCAGCGCGGTCATCGGGGACGCCTCCGCCCCGCCGACCAGCGACGCGGACCCGGGCAGCAGGTGGATGGTGGAGCCGAACGGGCTCGGCGTGTCGGCCGGCAGGCAGGAGAACCGGGGCAGCCCGCTGAGCGCCAGGTTGAGCTTGAGGGTGGTGCCGGGGCGGCGGACCGCCGCCATCCGTTCGCCGAGCGGCGCGGGGAGCGCGCCGTCGGGCAGCAGGTCCATCAATCGGTACGGGTCACACGCGCCGAGCACCACCCGGGCGGCGACCTGCCGGCCGTCGGCCAGCACCACTCCGCTGGCCGTGCCGGCGTCGAGCGTCACGGCGCTCACCGGCGTACCGGTCAGGATGGTCGCCCCGGCGGCGCGCGCGGCCTCGGCGAAGGTGCGCGACACGGTGCCCATCCCGCCCTCGGCGATCATCCAGGTGCCGCCCGAGCCGGGCAGTCGGCACATGTTGTGCACGAGGAAGTTGTGTCCGGTGCCGGGGTCGTCCGGGCCGGCGTTGAGCCCGGACAGGCCGTCGGTGACCGCGTACATGCTGACCAGCAGCTCGGAGCGGAACTCGAACCGGGCCAGGTAGTCGGCCACCGAGCCCTCCACGAGGTCGACGAAGACCTGGCGCAGCGCCGGGCGGACGTGCCGCTCGGCGGTCTCCTTGACGGTCGACGGCTCGGCCAGCCAGGCCGGAGCCAGGTCCTCGCGCAGCGCGGCCAGCTCGGCCTGCATGGCGTCGTCGGCGGCCACGTCGGCGGGAGAGAAGAACTCGGCGAGCTGCGCCCGGGTGGCGGCGGTGTCGCTGCCGAAGAGCAGGTACGGCGAGCCGATGCCGCCCGGCGTGGGCAGGAAGTAGTGCGGGTCGCGGCGCAGCACCGGAATGCGGACGTCGAGGGTGGCGAGCAGCTCCGGGGGCATCAGCCCGAGCAGGTACGAGCCGGTGGAGTGGCGCAGCCCCGGCACCTTCGGGAACGGGTTCTCGGTGCGGGTCGCGCCGCCGATCACGTCGGCCGCCTCCAGCACGAGGACGTCCAGGCCGGCGCGGGCCAGCAGGACGGCGGAGACCAGGCCGTTGTGCCCGGCACCGACGATCACGACGTCGGCGCGGGCCGGAATCTCACTGCTCATGCCGCGGCAGCCTAGTCCGCGCCGCCGCTCAGGTCAGCCCCTCGCCCGCCGACCGGTCACCGTTCGTTCACCCGACAGTGGCTGCGATCAATGCCCCAGGGGCCTACCGTCGGTTCGGACATCGAGCAATCCGGGAGGTTCACCGATGGACCGTCGTACCGTCCTGCGTTCCGCCGTCGCCGGCGCGGCAGCCTTCTCGGGCAGCCTCTGGGCCGGCGCCGCGTTGGCCGCACCCGCCCAGCCCGGCCCCGGCCCGTACGGGGAACTGCTGGCCGCCGACGTCAACGGCATCCAGTTGCCGGCCGGATTCACCAGCAGGGTGATCGCCCGTTCCGGCCAGCGGGTCGCCGGCACCTCGTACCTCTGGCACTGGGCTCCGGACGGCGGCGCGTGTTTCCCCGCCGGCGACGGTTGGATCTACGTGTCGAACTCGGAGGTCCCGATCATCGGCGGCGCGTCGGCGGTCCGTTTCGCGGCGGACGGGTCGGTCGTCTCGGCGTACCGGATCCTCGGTGGCACCAACATCAACTGCGCCGGTGGCGCGACCCCGTGGGGCACGTGGCTCTCCTGTGAGGAGGTGCCCCTCGGTCGGGTCTTCGAGACCTGGCCGGACGGCAGCCGGTCGGCCGAGGAGCGGACCCGGATGGGCCGGTTCACCCACGAGGCGGCGGCCTGCGACCCGGACCGGCAGGTGGTCTACCTGACCGAGGACGAGGAGGACGGCTGCTTCTACCGCTTCGTCCCGGACACCTGGGGTGACCTGCGGACCGGACGGGTGCAGGTGCTGTGCGCCCCGGCGGACCAGGTGGCCGGGCCGGTCACCTGGCGGGACATTCCGGACCGGGACGGCTTCCCGATCCCCACCCGGTTCCAGGTGGGTGCCGCGAAGCACTTCGACGGTGGCGAGGGCTGCTGGTACGACCGCGGCACCTGCTGGTTCACCACCAAGGGCGACAACCGGGTCTGGGCGTACGACGCGCTCAACCAGCGTCTCGACCTGGCGTACGACGACTCGCTGGTGCCGGCCGGGACGGCGCCGCTGACCGGCGTGGACAACATCACCGGCACCGCCGCAGGTGATCTCTACGTGGCCGAGGACGGCGGGAACATGGAGATCAACGTGATCACCCCGGCCGGTGTGGTCGCGCCGATCGTGCGGATCCAGGGGCAGTCATCCTCGGAGATCACCGGCCCGGCGTTCTCCCCGGACGGCTCCCGCCTCTACTTCTCCTCCCAGCGCGGCCCCAGCGGCGACCGCACCGGCTCCAACGGCATCACGTACGAGATCCACGGCCCCTTCCGCCGCTAGCGGTTCCCAGCGACCGCCTCTTGATCAGGGCGTGGCCGGGGCGCGTTGGGCGCGCCAGCGGGAGAGGGCGAGGGTGGCGGAGTAGCCGGCCAGGACGATCACGTGGAACAGGTAGAGCCACAGGAGCACGGCGACGCCCCCGCCGATCTCGTCGAAGCCGCCGAACGGCACCCCCAGGTCCAGGGGGAGCGAGGCGAAGAGCACGAAGCCGTGCAGGAAGCCGGAGAGGTTCGCCGCGGTGAACGACCCGATCCCGAGGGTGGAGAGCCAGTCCGGCGACGCCGGCCCGACCACCCGGAACACCCACACCAGCACCGGCGTGAGCACCAGCCACACCGCCAGGAACGACAGCACCACGCCCAGCACGCCCACCCAGCCGCCCTGGCGGACCAGCCGGGTGGTCAGGGGCAGGGCCAGCAGGATGGACAGCAGCAGCGCGGGGGCCGGCGCGAGCAGCGGCAGCAGCAGAAGCCGGCCTCGCCAACCCACCAGGTGCTCGTCGGTGCGGGGTGCCGCCACCGACACGAACGCCCGGCGCAGGCCCTCGCCGTACAGCGACGCGGGCAGCAGCGAGGCCAGCGCCAGCAGCGGCGTCAATTCCACCCCGGCGTTGACGAGCGCGTCCACCGCCCGGGGCGCGCCGATCGCGGTGGGCAGCGCCTCCACGGCGTACGAGGTGAGTCGGCGTACCCGATCGGCTCCCGCGACCAGCGAGGTGAGCCAGATGGCGAGCAGCGCCACCGGCACGATCGCGATCGCCCCGTAGAAGGTGATCGCGGCGGCGTGCAGCGACAGGTCCCGTCCCCGCACCGGACGGAACGCGGCGCTGGTGATCCGCTTCGCCCGCTGCCATCCGCTGCCCATCGTGATCTCTTTCCCCGCCGCCGTGTCCGTCACTCCTCAAGCTCGCTGGTCATGGCTGTTCTCACCACCGAACGCCTCATCCTGCGCGACTGCGGCGAGGACCCGGAGACGTTCGTCCTGGTGGCGCCGGGCGCCTGATCGTTCCGGCACTCTCGTGGCGTCGCGGATGGCGCGCCCCCCTGCGCCCTGAGGAGCGACATACCTCCGGGTCATATTGATGACTCTGCGGTATGTCGCTCGCGACGGCGGTCGGCCCCCACCCGCGGGCCGCGATGCCGGGTTCGCGCGACGCCGAGTCGATCGCAGAGACCGCCGTCGATAGTCACGATGGTCGAAGTGTTGACGCTCCCGTAGCACGTCAGTAACCTTTGGCCAAAGTCATGCAAGATTTCGACAAAGACGTGCCTGATTCCGTGCATACGCTCGGAAGACTCGGCGGTCTGGTCTTGCCTGCCTCCGTACCGCCTCACACCCCACCCCGTGGTCACGCCGCCCACGGCTACCGTCCCCAACGACAGGACAGTGATGAGACGAACGAATCTGTTCAGGAGGGTGGCGGCGACAATCGCGGCCACGATGATCGCCACGGCAGGCTCGACGGCCGCCGCGAACCCGGCCGCCGCTGCCCGCCCCGCCGACACGACCGCCGCGTCGAGCGGCGCCTTCGCGCCGGCCGCCACCAACCTCGCCCAGGGCCGCCCCACCCAGGAGAGCGGCCACGCCGACGTCTACGACTCGTCGAAGGTCGTCGACGGCAACGCGGGCAGCTACTGGGAGAGCGTCAACAACTCGTTCCCGCAGTGGGTGCAGGTCGATCTCGGCTCGTCGCAGTCCGTCAACCAGGTCGTCCTGAAGCTGCCGACCTCGGGCTGGGCCACCCGGACGCAGACGTTGAGCGTGCGAGGCAGCGCCAACGGCTCGTCATTCACCGACCTGGTCGGGTCGCAGACCTACACCTTCAACCCGGCGAGCGGCAGCAGCGTCACGATCAACTTCAGCGCGACCGCCACCCGCTACGTCCGGATCACCATCACCGCCAACAGCGGCTGGCCGGCCGGGCAGCTCTCCGAGCTGGAGGTGTACGGCAGCGGCGGCACCACCCCCGACACCACCGCGCCGAGCGTGCCGGGGACGCTGTCGCACAGCACGTCGGGCAGCACGGTCACGCTCACCTGGGGCGCCTCCACCGACTCCGGTGGCAGCGGTCTCGCCGGCTACAACGTCTACCGTGGCGGCAGCCTGATCGCGACCCTGGGCACCGTCCTCACGTACCAGGACAGCCAGCCGGCCACGGCCACCGTGTCGTACTACGTCCGCGCCCGCGACGGCGCCGGCAACCTGTCCGGCAACAGCAACACCGTCACCCGGACAGGCAGCAACCCGCCCGCCTGCACGAACGTGGCGCAGGGCAAGAGCATGACGGCGACCGGCTCCACCTTCACCTTCACCCCGGACAAGGCGAACGACGGGCAGCTCGCCACCTACTGGGAGGGCGCGGCGAGCTACCCGCAGAACCTGACCGTGGCGCTGGGCGCGAACCACTCCATCTCCTCGGTCACCGTCCGGCTGAACCCGGACCCGGCCTGGGGCACCCGTACCCAGACCATCCAGGTCCTCGGCCGCGACCAGGCCTCGTCCTCGTACACCAGTCTGGTGTCGGCGGCCAGCTACCAGTTCGTCCAGGGCTCCAACCTGGTGACCATCCCGGTCAGCGCGACCACCGCGGACGTGCAGTTGCGGTTCACCGGCAACACCGGCGCCCCGTCCGGCCAGGTCGCCGAGCTTGAGGTGTGCGGCACCCCGGCGCCCAACCCGGACCTGGTGGTCGGCTCGGTGACCTGGTCACCCACGTCGCCCAGCGAGGTCAGCCCGGTCACGCTCTCGGCCGTGGTGCAGAACATCGGCTCGGCGTCTGCCGCCGCGACCACCGTGAACTTCAGCCTGGCCGGCGCGGTCGTCGGCAGCGCCACGGTGGGCGCGCTCGCCGCGGGAGCGTCGACCACCGTCTCGTTCAACGCCGGTACGCGGCCGATGGGCAGCTACGCCGTCTCGGCGGTGGTCGACCCGGCGAACACGATCGTCGAGCAGAACAACGGCAACAACAGCCTCACGGCGCCGTCGCCGCTGGTGGTGGCGCAGGCCCCGGGCCCGGATCTCCAGGTGCTCAGCATCGCCTCGAACCCGCCGAACCCGGCCGTCGGGGCGTCGGTCACCTTCACCGTGACGGTCCGCAACCGGGGCACCACCGCGACCGGCGCGACCACAGTCACCCGGCTGGTGGTCGGCGGCACCACGCTCAACACCAGCACCGCCTCCATCGCCGCTGGCGCGACGGTCACCGTGGCCGTCAGCGGTAGCTGGACCGCCACCAGCGGCGGCGCCACCATCACCACCACCGCCGACGCTACAAACGTGGTCACCGAGACCAACGAGACAAACAACGCCTTCAGCCAGTCGATAGTGGTCGGGCGCGGCGCGGCGGTCCCGTACGTCTCCTACGAGGCGGAGGCCGGCCGTTACCAGGGCACGCTGCTGGAGGCCGACCCGCTGCGTACCTTCGGGCACACCAACTTCGCCAGCGAGTCCTCGGGCCGCAAGTCGGTACGGCTCACCAGCACCGGCCAGTTCGTCGAGTTCACCTCGGCGAACCAGGCGAACTCGATCGTGGTGCGTAACTCCATTCCGGACGCTCCCGGTGGCGGCGGCATCGAGGCGACAATCAGCCTCTACGTCAACGACGTCTTCTCCCGGAAGCTGACGCTGTCGTCGAAGCACAGCTGGCTCTACGGCAACACCGACGGGCCGGAGGCGCTGACCAACACCCCGCAGGCCGACGCCCGACGGCTCTTCGACGAGTCGAACGCGTTGCTGGCGCAGTCGTACCCGGCCGGCACCCGGTTCAAGTTGCAGCGCGACGCCGGTGACACCGCCTCGTTTTACGTCATCGACATGATCGACCTGGAGCAGGTGGCGCCGGCGGCGAGCCAACCGGCCGGTTGCACCTCGATCACCTCGTACGGTGCGATCCCCAACGACGGACTCGACGACACCGCTGCCATCCAGCGGGCCGTGACCGACGACCAGAACGGCGTCATCGGTTGCGTCTGGATCCCCGCCGGGCAGTGGCGGCAGGAGCAGAAGATCCTGACCGACGACCCGCTGAACCGGGGTACGCACAACCAGGTCGGCATCAGCAACGTCACCATCCGGGGCGCCGGCATGTGGCACTCGCAGCTCTACACGCTCACCGAACCGCAGAACGTGGTGGGCGGCATCAACCACCCGCACGAGGGCAACTTCGGCTTCGACATCGACAAGAACACCCAGATCTCCGACATCGCCATCTTCGGCTCGGGCCGGATCCGGGGCGGTGACGGCAACGCCGAGGGCGGCGTGGGTCTGAACGGTCGCTTCGGCACCGGCACGAAGATCAGCAACGTCTGGATCGAGCACGCCAACGTGGGCGTCTGGGTGGGCCGCGACTACGACAACATCCCCGACCTGTGGGGGCCGGCCGACGGGCTGGAGTTCAGCGGCATGCGGATCCGCGACACGTACGCCGACGGCATCAACTTCAGCAACGGCACGCGCAACTCGCGGGTGTTCAACTCGTCGTTCCGCACCACGGGCGACGACGCCCTCGCCGTCTGGGCCAACCCGTACGTCAAGGACCGTAACGTCGACATCGCGCACGACAACCACTTCGTCAACAACACCATCCAGCTGCCCTGGCGGGCGAACGGCATCGCCATCTACGGCGGCTACGACAACTCGATCGAGAACAACCTGATCTACGACACCGCGAACTACCCGGGCATCATGCTGGCGACCGACCACGACCCGCTGCCGTTCTCCGGGACGACGCTGATCGCCAACAACGGGCTCTACCGCACCGGCGGCGCCTTCTGGAACGAGGACCAGGAGTTCGGTGCCATCACGCTCTTCCCCGCCACGAGGGACATCGTCGGCGTCACGATCCGGGACACCGAGATCGTCGACTCGACGTACGACGGCATCCAGTTCAAGAACGGCGGCGGCAACATGCCGAACGTCGCCATCACCAACGTGCGGATCGACAAATCCAACAACGGTGCCGGCATCCTCGCGATGAGCGGCGCGCGCGGCAACGCCAACCTCACCAACGTGACAATCACCAACTCGGCCGACGGCAACATCGTCATTCAGCCGGGCTCGCAGTTCGTCATCAATCCCTGATCGTGTCGGGGTGTCCGCGCTCTGCGGGCACCCCGACCTCTGTGCCGGACAGCGTGGCGCAGGGTCCGTCGTGGGCATCGCGCCGCCGGCAGCGCCCGGCGCCGCCGAGCCAGGCGTCACAGAACACTCGGGTACGCAGAAACTGCGCGTCCTCCTCGCTGAGCGTGGTCTCGCCGAAGTCGACGACGGAGAGGTGCCCGAGCGAGTCGCGTAGCGCCACGGCCAGGGCGGTAACCTCGTCGAGGCTGGTCAGCGTGGTCGGCAGGTGGATGATCCACCGTGGCGCGGTCATGGAAGTGCCACCGTTCCTCCAGCGATCAACCTCTGCACCTGCTCATCGGTCAGGCCGCGCTTCTCCAGGACGCGACGGCCCCAGCGGTGCAGCCGGCACGGGTGTGCTGCCCCGTCCTTGCGGCAGCGCGCACCGTTGGGCCGCTCGGGGGCGTGCACGGTGACCGCTCGCAGCGCGAACACGACGTCCTCCCTGGTGACGTAGGGCGGCAGCGGTAGATCGTCGACAAAGCCCATGATTCTCCCATCCGGGCGGCGACCTCTCGATGAGCGCTATACCTCAGAGGCATAGATATGACTCTGCGGTATAGCGCTGACGACGGTGACCGACCTGATCTGTTTGTCTGGCTGTCCACGATGGTTGTTTCACTGCTGGCCCAACGCAATCTTTCGCGGCAGAATCCAGACCAAGGGGCGAGGTGTCTTACACGACGACAGCCAGGGAGATGACGTGGACGACTCCGGCAGCACGGTCCCGCGGAGGCAGCTCGGCAGATACCTGAGAGAGCTTCGCGAAAACGCCTATGTGACAGTCACGGCGGCGGCTAAGGAATTGGAATGGTCGGCACCCCGAATCTGGCGGTACGAGACCGGTCAGGTCTCCATGCACCCGAACGACGTGGCGGCCATGTGCCGCGTCTACGGCGCGTCGCCGGAGACGATCGAGACGATGCGGGCGCTGGCCCGGGAGACCAAGGCGCACGGCTGGTGGCACAGCTACGGCGAGGCGATCAAGGACTGGTTCAAGCTGTACGTCGGCCTCGAAGCCGCCGCCACCCGCATCCGTCACTACGAAGCGAACCTCGTCCCCGGTCTGTTGCAGACGGTCGAGTACATGACCGAGGTGATCGCCACCGACCATCCGCAGATGGCCGAGTCGCAGCGTCAGGCCAAGGTCGACGTGCGGCTTCGCCGCCAACGGCTGCTGGCTCGGGCGATACCGCGCGCTCCGCGCCTCGACGTCATCCTGAACGAGGCGGTGCTGCGCCGCCCGCTGCGCGACCGCGCGGCGATGGCCCGGCAACTGGAGTCCCTGGTGGTGTCGTCGCAGCAGCACAACATCGGCATTCGGGTCTTGCCGTTCCATGCGGGGCTGGTGCGCTGGGCGCAGGCCGGCACCTTCACCATGCTCGACTTTCCCACCGACGTGCGCGAGCCGGAGCCGACGACGATCTACATGGACGGGCCGTGCGGCGCGGTCTACCTTGACAAGACCCACGAGATTGAGATCTACGAGGACGCGTGGCGCTCCCTCGGCGAGCGGGCGCTCAGCGCCGACGAATCCCGTGAGCTGATCGCAGCGATAGCGAAGGAGATGACCGATGGAGCGTGACGGAGTCTGGCGCACGTCGACCCGGTCCGGCGGCGAGGGCAACTGCGTCGAGGTGGCGGGGTTCGCCGAGACGGTCGGCGTACGCGACAGCAAGGACCGGCAGGGTCCGGCGTTGACCTTCACCGATTCGGCCTGGTCCGCCTTCGTCGTGGCGACCCGATCGGGCCGGCTGGACACGTCACGCTGAGCCGGCCGACATGGGCTCCGGATTTAGGGCGTTATCTGCCGGGGCCCACGCGGAGCATCAGCTCATCGGCAGGCCAAGCTGCTGGGCTACCGCTTTGCCGTCGCGTGCGGCGAACGGATCGTAGGAACGCTGGCCGACGGCAATCTCGGCGTTGAGCGACAGCAGCCGTTGAGCGATTTCATCCTTGTCCTGGGCCATCGCCTTCGGCCACCCGTAACAGGCAGCAACCGCCTCATCCAGCTCGCGGTGCAGCTTGCTGAGGTCGGTGTAGGCGCCTTCGTCCGCCAGATTGTAAAGCCTGGTCAACCCGAACTGCTGCTCGGCGCAGATCTCCTGCCGGCGTGCGATCATTCGTCGGCTCGCCTCCGCCACCCGCTCCCGCTGCTCGTCGGTAACGGGGTACGGCCACGGGAACGGCAGAAACGCTGAAGTAGGCGTGTACCGGATATCACGCTTGAAGGTCGAGGACTGGGACCAGGCCCACGCGCTGTGAGCCGACGACGAGAGCATGCCCATCGAATAGTCATCGTCGAACGCGAAGACGTAGACCAGATCGCTCGGGCAGGTCCACGGGTCACACCAGGTCAACAGCAGCCGCTTGCCGACCCGTCCGGCAGCGATGTAGCGCGGAAGTCCGGCGAGTGCTGCCCGCATTCCGACGGCCTGTTCCCCAAAAAGCCACCACTTCTCACGCCTTGACTTGCGGCTATTTCCGTCACGTAGAGGCTTGACGCGCTCCCGGACGATCTGCAAAGCGGCCGGATACTTCATCGCAGCTTCCAGGGGGCGTTGCGCGAAGTCGATGACCCATCGTCTGGGCCGCTGCGTTGGTTCGTCGGCGATGTCGTCCCCAACGAGGTAGGGGCGAACAACGTCGCGGTAGGTCGCTTCCTTCGCGGCGAGAAGGCGGCTCGCTTCCTGCTCCGTGATGATGAAGCCGTCACCCACCGGTATCGGCCCTTGGAAGCACCGACCCTTGTTGGCCAGTAGGGGCAGGGCTTCGGCGGTAGAGAAGCCCGGGACCTTTAGCTCGGCGGTGATGCCGCTGACTGGCTCGTTGTCGAGGATGAACTCAGTCGGCGGCTCGCTCGGTGACTTGACCCAGTTGACCAGGCTGACGTGGACCTTGGCCTCGCCCGGCCAGGTCTGGCTGGAGACCGCTTCGGTGATCACGCCACCGTTGGCGGTGACGTACTCCAGGCTGGCGGAGCGGGCCCGGTTCTGCGATATCGAGTTGGTCCCGACCAAGCCGGCTCGTTGCCCCGGCTTCAGGTGTTGGTGAGCACGGCGGAACCAGTAGACACAGAAGTCCTTGATGCCGACGCCGAAGGTGTTGCTGAGCCACTTGAGGTAGTCGTCACCGTGGGCTTCCCGCATGTACTGGGAGCCAAGGAACGGTGGATTGCCGACGATGCAGTCCGTCTCCGGCCAGGCTGCCCGCAACGCATCCTGTGTTCTGATCGAGCCGAGACTGACCAGCGGCAGCGGCGGCTCGGCCGCGCCGTACTTCTCGATCATCTGCCGGTGGCCCATCCACAGGGTGACCCGGGCCACGGCGGTCGCCATCGGCACGATGTCGATGCCCTGCATGTTGGCCAGCGGGAAGTACGGCAGCCCGGTCGGCACGGGCAGACCCGAGGACTTGGCCAGTTCGGTGATTCGCGCTTTCAGCGTGTATTCGAGATGCCGCAGCTCACGATACGCCACGTAGAGGAAGTTGCCGCAGCCACATGCCGGGTCGAGCACCCGGAACCGGCTCAGCTCCTCCAGTAGGACGATGCCCTCGTCGGGGGTGGTCACCGCATCGATTCGGGCTCGCCACGGCTTGACGATCGTCGGACGGACGATCTTCAGAATGTCGATCTCGTGGGTGTAGTGGGCGCCGAGGACACCCCGGTCGCTGCTCAGGAAGCCCTCGATGAGCGACCCGAAGATGGTCGGATCGACCTGCTTCCAGTTGTACTCCGCAATCCGCAGCAACTCGCGGGCCTCGTCCGTGGTCAGGTGCACCAGGGCCGGCTGGTTGAAGAGATCTCCGTTAACGTACTGGGTGCCCTTGAGGACGCCCTGTCGACCATGGTCGTTTGGGTCGTTGAGGGAGGTGAACAGGCCGCCGAGCATCAGGTAGGACGACCAGGTGTCGCCATGTTTGGTGAGAAACTGCAGAGTTTGTTCGGTTGGCCGCCCCTCGACCATGCCGTAGTCCTCGGCGAAGAAGAGCCAGACCATCTGGAGGATGAACCGCTGAATCGATTCGGGTGGCGCTGCCTCTCGATCAAGGAGGTCCTGGTAGATCCTGGCCACGGAGATCGCGGCGGCCTTCGTCAGCTCCCGGTTGCTGTGGTGGAACACCGGTTCGTCCCCGGCGAGCACCATCAGCGACTCGTACCGGTCGGGCAGCTCGGTGAGGTCGAAAGCCATCAGCGGAGCGTTCGGATACTGACCCGGCTCCCAGATCTCGAAGCGATGGAACGAACACAGCACCACGAACTGCGGTGCCGGTCGTCCAACACTCACGTCGGCCGAGTTGTGCCAGTAATCGAGGGCCTGCTTGCGGTGCTGATCGAGGCGCGTCGTCTCCTTCGGGGCCTTCATCTCGACGATGAGCAGGCCAGGGAGGTGTAGATCCATGATCCCGGTAGACGAGTGCGCGTCCTCGAAGAGGGCACCAGCGTCCTTACGGTTGCGGCCGTAGCACTCGAACAACTCGTTCAGGAAGGTCTGCGCCTCTGAGCGCTCCGTGCCGGCGTAGGTCTGCCACCGTCCGACGAACTTGACCAGTGCCGACCGGATCTGCTCACCACTGCGCATGGTCAGAAGAGCTTAGGTGAATCCGCAGAGAAGTAGGCACCCTGAAACAGGTCCTTGCGGGCGATTTCCAAGTTGCGGGCGGCAGTGTCGAGCATCCGGGCCAGGTCGTCGCAGCCGACCGTCATGGCAGCGGTCCGCTTTGCCCGCTCCGTCCGCTTGATGGCCTGCTCGATGTTGAGGAGGGCCTCGGAGACCTCGCGGAGTCCGGCCTCGCGGGCGGCTTGCTCGGGAGTATGGTCAAGATCAGACATGTGTGGTCCTTTCGGGGCGAGCAGCCTCAGCCTACGGTCTGACAGAGCCCATGCGCGAGCAGCGGTGACCTGGGGAACGCCGGACCCATTGTGCGTTGCTCTGGGCCGAGCCCTGGCAGCCTTGCGACATGCCCTCGAAGTCGTTCGACGAGTTGGGCTGGCGCGTCGACGGCTGGACGGCCAGGGCAGCGCTTGATCTTCTACCCGAGAACAATGGCCCGCGGGTGGAGGTACTGCACGGGTGCGTCGTCGTCACGCCCTCTGCGTGCCTCGACCGGCGGACGGCTCAACGGGAACTTGGCTACCTGTTGAAGCAGGCCGCTCGCCGAGCAGGGCTGTGGCTCTATCACGATGTGAACGTGGTCTCGGATGACGACCTGTTCATTCCGGAGATCGCGGTGCTGAAGGTTCCCGGCGGCGGGCGGACGACGATGGACGTTGCCCACGCGGTGCTGCTCGGGGAGATCGTTTCGCCGGGTAACCGGGTTAAGGACGTGATCGACCGGCCCCGCGAGTACGCCGCCGTCGGGGTGCCGTTCTTCCTCCGCGTGGACCTACGCAACCGGGTACCGACCATGGCCCTGTTCGAGCTGGCCGACGGGGAGTACCGGCCGTTGGCCGCCGCTGCGGCGGGGAGCACGTTCGCGATGCGGGAGCCGTTCGAGTTCTCGATCGACCCGGCCGAGTTGCTGGACGAGGAGGAGCCGGGCGGGGAGGGCTGAGGCTCCCAGCGGGCGTACAGCGGTGGTGGGGAAGAATGGTCGGGTGACTTCCCCCCGCGACCTCGTTCTGCTCGGGTCCACCGGTTCGATCGGCACACAGGCCATCGACATCGTTCGGCGCAACCCGGACCGGTTCCGGGTGGTGGCGGTGGGTGCGGGCGGCGGCAACGTCGAGCTGCTCGCCGCGCAGGCCCTGGAGTTGGGCGTCGAGGCGGTCGGGGTGGCCAAGGCGTCCGCCGCGCAGGACCTCCAACTCGCGTTCTACGCCGAGGCGAGCCGGCGCGGCTGGGCCACCGGCGACTTCAAGCTTCCCAAGATCGTGGCCGGCCCGGACGCGATGACCGAGCTGGCGCAGTGGCCGTGCGACGTCGTGCTCAACGGGGTGGTGGGCTCGCTGGGCCTCGCTCCTACGCTTGCCGCGCTGCGCGGTGGTCGTACCCTCGCGTTGGCCAACAAGGAGTCCCTCGTGGCCGGCGGCCCGCTGGTCAAGGCCGCGGTGACGCGGCCGGGGCAGATCGTGCCTGTCGACTCGGAGCATTCGGCGTTGGCGCAGTGTCTGCTGTCCGGGTCGCGCGGCGAGGTACGCCGGCTGGTCGTCACGGCCAGCGGCGGACCGTTCCGGGGTCGGCGGCGCGACGAGTTGACGCAGGTCACACCCGAGCAGGCCCTCGCACACCCGACCTGGAACATGGGGCCGGTCGTCACGATCAACTCGGCGACCATGGTCAACAAGGCGCTTGAGGTGATCGAGGCGCACGAGCTGTTCGACGTGCCGTACGCCGACATCACAGTGATGGTGCACCCGCAGTCGGTGATCCACTCGATGGTCGAGTTCGTCGACGGGTCGACGATCGCCCAGGCCAGCCCACCCGACATGCGCCTGCCCATCGCGCTCGGCATCGGCTGGCCGGACCGGGTGCCCGAGGCCGCCACCGCCGTCGACTGGACGACCGCGCACACCTGGGAGTTCGCGCCGCTCGACGACGAGGCGTTCCCGGCCGTCGCTCTCGCGAAGGCCGCCGGGGTCGCCGGGCGCTGCCGGCCGGCGATCTACAACGCGGCGAACGAGGAGTGCGTGGCGGCGTTCGTAGCGGGCCGACTGCCGTTCCTCGGCATCGTCGACACCCTCGAACGCGTGTTGGAGGACGCTCCGGACTTCGACGAACCAGGTACCGTCGAGGACGTGCTCGCTGCCGAGTCGTGGGCACGCGCGCACGCGCAGGAGATCATCGCGGGTTCGGTGGAAGGAGCTTGATGGCTAACCTGCTCGGGGTGGCGCTCTTCGCCCTGGCAATTCTCGTCTCGGTGAGCCTGCACGAGGCTGGTCACATGGTGACCGCCAAGGCATTCGGGATGAAGGTCACCAGGTACTTCGTCGGCTTCGGCCCGACCCTCTGGTCGTTCAAGCGGGGCGAGACGGAGTACGGCATCAAGGGCATCCCGCTCGGTGGCTTCTGCAAGATCGTCGGGATGACCGCGCAGGACGACGACGTCGACCCGGCCGACGAGCCGCGCGCGATGTGGCGCTACCCGGTCTGGAAGCGGACGATCGTCATGTCCGCGGGCTCGATCACCCACTTCGCGCTGGCGCTGATCGCCATCTGGATCGCCGCCGTCACCCTGGGCCTGCCCAACCAGAACTTCCCCACCACCGACGCCCAGATCCGCCAGGAGCCGGCGGTGATCGCGCTGTCCGACTGCGTGATCCCCGACAGCGCCCCGCGGGCCTGCGCCCCCGGCGACGCCGCCAGCCCCGCCGCCCAGGCGCAGTTGCGCGACGGCGACCGGATCACCTCGGTCAACGGCACGCCGATCAACAACTACGGCGAACTGCTCGTCGCCCTGCGCGGGCTCAAGCCCGGCGACACCGCGAAGCTCGACTACGTCCGCGACGGGCAGCCGGGCAAGACCAGCACGGTGCTCGCGCAGACCCAGCGGCCGCCGCTCGACGACCCGAAGGGCGCCGTCGCCCCCGTCGCCGCACTCGGTGTCGGCCTCGTGCCCACCACCCCGACCCGCCTGACGTACGGGCCGGGCGAGGCGTTCGGCGCCACCGCCGACTTCACCCGTGAGCTGGCCGTCGGCACCGTCCAGGCGTTGCAGCGCCTGCCGCAGAAGGTGCCCGCCCTGTGGACCGCCATCACCGGCGGCGAACGGGACGTCGACACCCCGATCAGCGTCGTCGGCGCCAGCCGCCTCGGTGGTGAGGCGTTCGCCAACAAGGCGTGGCTGCTGTTCGTGACGCTGTTCATCTCGCTGAACTTCTTCATCGGCGTGTTCAACCTGCTGCCGCTGCTCCCACTCGACGGCGGCCACATCGCCATCGCCTGGTTCGAACGGGCACGCTCCTGGCTGTACGCGAAGATCGGCCGCGCCGACCCCGGGCGGGTCGACTACCTCAAGCTGATGCCCTTCACGTACGTGGTGATCCTGATCGGTGGCGTGTTCACGCTGCTGACCATCACCGCTGACGTCGTCAACCCGATCACGCTCTTCCCAAGGTGAGTGCTGAAGTGACCGCAATCAGTCTCGGTATGCCTGCCGTACCGCCCCCGCCGCTCGCTCCCCGCCGGGCCAGCCGCCAGATCATGGTCGGTTCGGTGCCGGTCGGTGGGGGTGCGCCGGTGTCCGTGCAGTCGATGACCACCACCCTCACCTCCGACGTCAACGCCACGCTCCAGCAGATCGCCGAGCTGACCGCGTCCGGCTGCCAGATCGTCCGGGTGGCGGTGCCGTCCCAGGACGACGTCGAGGCCCTGCCCGCGATCGCCAAGAAGTCGCAGATCCCGGTGATCGCCGACATCCACTTCCAGCCCAAGTACGTCTTCGCCGCCATCGACGCCGGCTGCGCGGCCGTCCGGGTCAACCCGGGCAACATCCGCCAGTTCGACGACAAGGTCAAGGAGATCGCCAGGGCCGCCGGCGACGCGGGCGTGCCGATCCGGATCGGCGTCAACGCCGGCTCGCTGGACAAGCGGCTGCTGTCCAAGTACGGCAAGGCCACCGCCGAGGCGCTCGTCGAGTCGGCGCTGTGGGAGTGCTCGCTGTTCGAGGAGCACGGCTTCCGCGACATCAAGATCTCGGTCAAGCACAACGACCCGGTCGTGATGATCCGGGCGTACCGGCAGCTCGCCGAGCAGTGCGACTACCCGCTGCACCTGGGCGTCACCGAGGCCGGCCCGGCCTTCCAGGGGACCATCAAGTCGGCTGTCGCCTTCGGCGCCCTGCTCGCCGAGGGGATCGGCGACACCATCCGGGTGTCGCTGTCCGCCCCGCCGGTCGAGGAGATCAAGGTCGGCAACCAGATCCTGGAGTCGCTGGGTCTGCGCGAGCGCGGCCTGGAGATCGTCTCCTGCCCGTCCTGCGGCCGCGCCCAGGTGGATGTCTACAAGCTCGCCGAGGAGGTCACCGCCGGTCTGGAAGGGCTGCCGGTGCCGCTGCGGGTGGCCGTCATGGGCTGCGTCGTCAACGGTCCGGGCGAGGCCCGCGAAGCCGACCTGGGCGTCGCCTCCGGAAACGGCAAGGGCCAGATCTTCGTCAAGGGGCAGGTCGTCAAGACGGTCCCCGAGGCGCAGATCGTGGAGACGCTGATCGAGGAGGCGCTGCGGATCGCCGACGAGATGGGCGCCGAGCTTCCCGAGGAGCTGCGCGGGCTGGTCACCGGCCCGACCGTCACCGTGCACTGACCGTCGCACGGAGAAAGCGGCCGCCTCCCCATCGGGAGACGGCCGCTTTCGTGGTCTTTGGCGTGGTGCTGCCGCTGTCGTGGGTGCCCGGCGTGGTGCTGCCGCGCGTCACTCGGATTCGGCGAGGATCGCGTACAGCTTGCGCCGGGTCTCGTCGAGCACCTGGGCGGCCCGCTCACGCTGGTCGTCGGTGCCGTTCATCATCACCTGGCGCAGGGCGTTCATCGCCTGCGCGCCGGAGTCGCGGATGTCGTGCCAACTGCTCACGGTGCCCTGGGCGACGTCCGCCCACGCCGGGGTCTGCGCTGCCGCGGTGGCCTCCGCCTGCCCGGCCTCGGTGACCGTGAACCGCTTGCGCCCACCGCTGGACTCCTCGGTGCTGGCGGCGATCACACCCTCGTCCTCGAGCAGCTGGAGGGTGGGGTAGATCGACCCCGGGCTCGGCCGCCACGCACCGCCGGTGCGGGAGTCGATCTCCTGGATCATCTCGTAGCCGTGCATCGGCCGCTCGGTGAGCAGGGCCAACACAGCGCCACGGACGTTGGGGCGTCGACCCCTACCCCGTCCGCGACCGCGTCCGCCCCAGGGCCCGCCGTGTTCGTGGCCGTGGCCGTGCGGGCCGGGCGGGACCGGCGGGAAGCCGAAGCCCCGCATCCGGGCCTCGTGCATCGGGTGGTGCTGTCGATGGAACCTCATCAGGTCCTTCCTCTCTGCGTACTGTCGCTGATGCATCAACGATATATCGGCAATGCATCGCCGACAAGCTCCGGTATTTACAAACCGTACGTACGTCTTGCTAAGGTGTCGGGCATGCGCCTGCTCCCACCGCCCGGCCCGGCCCGGATCCTCACCCTCGGCACCCTGGTCAAGACCGTCGGGCGGGGCCTGTGGCTGGTCGCCAGCGCGCTCTTCCTCACCCGCTCGGTCGGCCTCTCGGCCACCCAGGTCGGTGTCGGCCTGACCATCTCGGCGCTCGTCGGCGTGCTCGCGAGCGCGCCGAGCGGCTACCTGGCTGACCGCGTCGGCCCGCGCGGCGCACAGGTCGGCGGGCTGATCGCGGCCGGCGTCCTGACCGCTGGGCTGACCACCGTCCGGTCGTTCCCCGCCTTCCTGCTGGTCGGCGCCGCCACGGCGCTCGCCGACGCGGTCGACCGCGGCGCCCGGGGAGCGCTCATCGCCGGCGCGATCCCGGCCGACCAGCGGGTGCACACCCGCGCCTACCTGCGGGCCACGACGAACGTCGGGATCTCCGTCGGCGCCGTCCTGGGCGGCTTCGCCATCGCCGCCGACACCCGCGCCGGCTACCTCGCGCTGATCCTCACCACGGCGGCGGCGTCGCTGGCCGCAGCGGCGATCTCCGTCCGGCTGCCCACCGTCGCACCCGTCGCCGCCCCGACGCGAGGACCCCGGCTGGTCGCCCTACGGGACCGCCCGTTCCTCGCCTTCACCCTGCTGGACGGGCTGATGTCCATGCACTTCAGCCTGCTCACCCTCGCTCTGCCGTTGTGGATCGCCGGGCACACCACCGCACCGGCCTGGATGATCTCGGTGTTGACGTTGGTCAACACCGCGCTGGTGGTGCTCCTGCAGGTACGCGCGGCCCGCAGCGCCGTCACCCTGCCCGGGGCCGCCCGCGCGTCCCGCCGGGCGGGGGTCGTCATCGCGCTGGCCTGCGTACTGTTCGCCGCCAGCGGCGCGCTGCCCACACCGGGCGCCATCGGCCTGCTCTGCTGCGGGTCGCTGGCGCACGTGATCGGGGAGCTGTGGCACTCCGCCGCCGGATGGGGGATCTCCTTCGGGCTGGCGCCCGCCGACGCGCAGGGGCAGTACCAGGGGACGTACGGCATGGGTTACGAGCTGGGCAAGATGCTCGCGCCCGTCGTGGTGACCAGCCTCGCCCTCGGTTGGGGCGTACCGGGATGGCTCGCGCTGGGTGGGCTGTTCCTCCTGCTTGGTGCCCTGGTGCCCCCGGTCGTCCGGTGGGCCGGCCGGACCCGTCCGACCAGCCCGGTCGCCGAGCCGCTGACCGTCTGACGGCGGGCTCGCCACTCGGCCGGCGGGGCGGGGGGTCGATCTGGCAGGCTGGTAGTCGTGCTGACGGTGCCGGTACGGCAACTGGGGGAATCGGAGCGCCGCGCGGTCGAGCGCCTGCTCGACCGTGACCCGTTCGCGGGCGCGCAGGTCGCGGAGCGCATCGCCGCGCGCGGGCTCTCCTGGTGGCGGGCCGACGGGCGGATCCTGGGGTACGGCGCCCGGCGCAACCTCGAATCGCTGTGCTGGCTCGGTGGCAACCTGACGCCGGTGCTCGCCACCGACGCCGCCGTGTCCGCCTTCGCTGACCTGCTCGCGGGGGAGGAGCGGCTCTGCTCCTCCATCGTCGGCCGCGCCGACGCCGTCCTCGGCCTCTGGGACCGGCTCTCCGACACGTGGGGTCCGGCCCGCGACGTCCGCCCCAACCAGCCGCTGCTGGCCACCGACGCGCTGCCGGCCGTACCGGCCGATCCGGAGGTACGCCGCGTCCGCTCCGGCGAGGTCGACCGGCTCTTTCCGGCGGCGGTCGCCATGTATACCGAGGAGGTCGGTGTCTCCCCGCTCGCCGAGGACGCCGGCCGCAGTTACCGCCGCAGGGTCAACGACCTGGTCCGCGCCGGCCGCGCGTACGCCCGGTTCGTCGACGGCAAGGTCGTGTTCAAGGCCGAGCTGGCCGTGGTGACCAAACGGACCGCCCAGGTCCAGGGCGTCTGGGTCGCGCCGGAGTGGCGGGGCCGCGGCATCGCCGCCGCCGCGATGGCCGCCGTCGTACGCGACGCGCTGCTCCGGGTCGCCCCCACGGTCAGCCTGTACGTCAACGACTTCAACCTGCCGGCCCGTCGGGTGTACGAGCGCTGCGGCTTCCAACCGGTCGGCACGCTCGCCACCGTCCTGTTCTGACCCGAGCCGGGGCTGGGCATGCCGATGGCCGGCACCCGTTCTCGGGTGCCGGCCATCGGTCGGGTCGTGCGGTGGGTCAGCTGTTCCAGTACTGGCCAACCAGGTCGGTGGCCTGCTGCTCCCACTGCGCGTAGGCGTCCGGGTAGGCCGAGACCTGCACGGTCTGCGCGGCGTCGGTCAGGGGCATGTCCTGCCACCCGTCGACCTGCTTGAGGCCCTTGAGGAACGCGGTCGTGGAGTAGGCGGGGTCGGTGATCTGCTCCGGGGTGCCCCAACCGGAGGAGGGGCGCTGCTGGAACAGGCCCAGCGAGTCATGGTCGTTCATATCGCCGAGGTGGCCGAGGTTCTCCAGCTTCGACTCCTGCAGGCTCGTCGCGATCGAGATGACCGCGGCCCGCTCGGGCAGGCCGGCCTTCTTCGTGGCGGCGATGATCGCCTTGGCGTTGGCGGTCTGCTCGTCGTTCAGGCCGACGTGGGACTGGTCGCCCTGCGGCTTCGACACCGTCTGCACGGCCGCGACGGGCTTGGCGTCGACGGGGTTGGCGTGGGCGGCGATCGGGCCGGCGAAGACACCACCGGCGAACGCGAGGCCAGCAACAGACAGCATGCTCTTACGGAAGATCGTGTTCATGGGGTAGCTCCTTCGGGGGTAGGAACACCTGCGCACCGTTCGGGGGAAGCGGTGGCGCGGGTGTGAGCACCTCGTCCGGCGCTTCACTATCAAGGGGGAAAGTTGGGGGGGCGAGCCGGGGAA
>NZ_VDFY01000209.1 GCF_006228125.1 Micromonospora orduensis
TGCCCGCGCCGCCCCCCGAGCGTCCCGTACCGGGGCCGCCCGCGTCACCCCGCCGCAACGCGGGCACCGGGCCGGCCACGACCGGCCGCAGGGGTAACGGCGGGCCCGCCGTGGCCGGCCGGCACCGCCGGGGCACCTCGGGCCGCGCTGGCTGACCACCGCGCCGCCCTCGCGGAGCTTTCATCTGGTGGACGCTGCGCGGGTCCCCGTCGGCTCCGGCGCGGTCGCCGGTAGCGTCAGCGGGCATGACGGTCGTGCACCCGATCAACCGGGCCTGGATCACCACTGGCGGCACTGGCGGGCAGAACTACGACGAGTTCGCCGACGACGCGGAGATCACCGCGATCATCGAGGCGAACCCGCACAGTGCCCTCGGCATCGAAATGCCGCACCGGGCGCCGGAGAGCGCGGGGAAGTCCTTCCTCGACGCCCTGCCGGACGCGGTGGCCCGCCTCACCGAGGCCAAGGCGGACGGCAGCTACACCCCCGCCGAGCAGGTGGTGGTGCTCTACCGGATCAGCGCCCCGGGCGAGTCCCCGGCGTACGGGCTGTTCGCGATGGTCGACACCGACCAGATCTCCACCCGGGCCGACGAGCCGGGCCTGGTCATCCGCAACGAGGACGTGTTCATCGCCAAGGTGCGCGAGCGGGTGGCGCTCGCCGAGGCGCTCGGTCACCTGCTCTCACCCGTACTCCTGCTCCAGACCGGGTGCGGTGACGAGCTGCACGCCGCGCTCGCGGCGGCGACCGACGCGGGCGGTGCGCCCGCCGCGACGGACACCGACCAGGCGGGGCGCACGCACGCCATCTGGCTGCTCGGCCCCGGCCCGGAACAGGACGCGCTGACCGCCCTGGCGGGTGGCGGTGAGCTGGTCGTCGCCGACGGCAACCACCGCAGCCTGGCCGCCCAGACCGGCGGGCTGCCGCGCTTTCTGGCCGTGGTGACCACCCCGGCGTCGGTGGCCATCCAGCCGTACAACCGGCTGGTCAGCGAGCTGACCACCACGCCGGCCGAGCTGTTGGACCGGTTGCGGGCGGCGGGCGCGCAGGTCGAGCCGATCGACGGCCCGGTCGAGGTCCCGACCGCCGGCGGCGTCGTCCACCTCCGGCTGGCCGACCAGGGGTACGCGGTGCGCCTGCCCGAGGGCACCACCGGCCGCCTGGAGAACCTGGACCACGCCCTGGTCGAGCGGCTGCTGCTGCGGGACGCGCTGGGCCTGGACCCGGGCGACAAGCGGATCACCTACGTGGGTGGGGACTACCCGGCGAGCTGGCTCACCGGTGAGGTCGACGCCGGCCGTGCCGAGCTGGCCATCCTGATCGCGCCGGTGACCGTGGACGACTTCGTCGCGGTGAACCTGGCCCGGGAAAAGATGCCCCGCAAGAGCACCTGGTTCACCCCGAAGGCGCGCGCCGGCCTGGTGGTCGCCGAGCTGCCCCGCTGAAGAACCGCCCACCCGGCCGTGTGACGAACCCGGCTCTCCGACGCCGCCCCCGCGACGTCGGAGAGCGCGGCCTGAGAGACTGCGCGGTATGCGCGTCTACCTGGGATCCGATCACGCCGGTTTCGAGTTGAAGGTGCACCTGGCCAACCACCTGGCCAAGCAGGGGTACGACGTCGTCGACGTCGGCCCGCACAGCTACGACCCGGACGACGACTACCCGGCGTTCTGCCTGCACACCGGTGACCGGGTGGTGGCCGACGGGGCCGGCCTGGGTGTGGTCATCGGTGGCTCCGGCAACGGCGAGCAGATCGCCGCGAACAAGGTCGCCGGGGTCCGTGCCGCGCTCGCCTGGAGCGTCGAGACCGCCCAGTTGGCCCGGCAGCACAACGACGCGAACGTGGTAGCGGTCGGCGCCCGTCAGCACACCCTGGACGAGGCCACCGGCATCGTCGAGGCGTTCCTGAACACGCCGTTCTCCGGCAACGACAGGCACGCCCGGCGGATCACCCAGGTGGCCGAGTACGAGCGGACCCGGCAGCTGCCCGACCTGCCCTGACACAGGGCGGGTCAGCGCGGCGAGCGGGGCAGGTCCTCGCGGGGCACCCAGTTGCGCCGGACGACCACCACCCGGGCCTCCGCCTCGGCCAGGTCGTCGTCGGTGGGGCGGGCCGCGTCCCGCGCCCGTAGCGCCGCGCTCAGCCCCACCTGGGATGAGCCGGAGCCGACCAGCCCTCGCAGCCCTCGTTCGCCGTCGCGGTCGTCACCGCCCTGACCTCGACGGCGCGGCGGCGGTGGCTCGTCACCGTCGTGCACCCCGGCGGTGCTGGCGGTCGAGCCGTCGGCGCCCCGTCCACCCGGGTCGGGGTCGGAATGGTGGCGCAGCCGTCGCCGTCGTCGGTCCGGGTCACCCATCAGCCGACCGTACCCTGCCCGCCCGCGGGTCGGACGGGGTCGGCGGGAGGGTTTGTCGGGTGGCTACCCTCGAATTCAGGCGGTGGTGGTGCCGTCGGTCAGGGGGAGGACGAGATGGCAGACCAGACGCAGCCGTGGGCGGAGCGGACCGTGGAGGTGCCACCGCAGGCCGGCGTCGGGGTCCCGCCGCAGCGCGACGGTTTCCGGCGCGGGGTGGCCCCGGTGGGTCAGCCGCGTACACCGCGCACCGAACCGTTCCCGGTGGTCGGGCAGGAGCCGACCGGCACCGGTTGGCCGGGTGAGCAGGCGCCGCGCCGTCCGTTGAGCTGGCACCTGGCGCAGCTGCGCCGGGGCGGCGAGTGGAGTACGGCGGCCGGTCTGTTCGCGTTCGTGTGCTGGGGGATCTGGGCGCTCTCCGGTGGGGGTGACCTGTCCGGGCCGCTGCTGGTGCTCGTGTTGAGCATGCTGGTGGCGGTCGGCCTGTTCGCGCTGTCGCGGCTGGTCGGCCGGGTGGTGCTGGAGCGGCAGTTGGGGCGGGTACGGCGCAGCGCGCGCGGCGCGCACCTGGCGACCGCGGTCTTCCTCGTCGGTCTCGGGGTGGCCTGGTTGCAGCAGACCGAGTGGGTCGTCTCGGCCTGGAACTGGATCTCCTCGAACTGATGTCGAGGCGCGCACGGGCGGGTCGGCTCGGGGCCGCCCCGCCCGTGCACCCGGTCGTCTCCCCACCAGGCAGGGGTGCTGCTTACCCGGCCGGCCACGGTTCATCCGTGGCCGGCCGGTTCGTGTGCGTACCGGCGGCTCCAGGGCCGTCAGTGGGTGCCGCCGTGCCCCTCGGCGTCGGCCCTTGGGGAGGCGACCCGGGCGGCCGGGTCCTCGACGCCGGGCTCGCCGCCGTCCGGGGCGACCATCCCGTCGTAGTTGTAGAGCGGGCCACCGTCGTCGTGCTGCCTGGTGGTCCTGATGTAGCGGTGCATCATGCCGTCGATCTCCACCTCGACGAGGGCGTCGCCCCCGACGTCGAGGGTGCTGCCGTCACGAGGTCCGCCGATGAGGTGTGCCGTTGTCGTCGTGTCCATGCCGTAGCCCTACCCCGGCGCTCTCGATCGGAAACGGGCTAAATGCGGCCATAGCCTCCGGGTCGGTGTCGGCCCGGCGGTTGTGCCGCGCCCGTGGATCCGGGCGCGGCACCACGGCGCGTCAGCGGGCGGCGGACTCGGCGGCGGCGTAGTCGCGGGCCACCCGGACCAGCTCGACGAGACCGCCCGCGTACTCCTGGGACTCGGCGTGCGCCTCGTCGAAGGGAGGCTGGAAGCCGACGCCCTCCCACTGGCCGGTGTCCGCGTTCCAGCGGTCGTTGCCGACCTCGAAGTCCCAGGCGAAGATGCCCAGCTCGTAGTAGAGCTGGTCGGCGGAGTTGCCGGCGGCGGAGTAGAGCACGTCGGCGACCGGGCCGGTCTGCGACGGCCAGGTGACGGTGCCGCGCTCCTGGGCGATGGCGCCGACGATCCGCCTGGCGCTGTTCAGGAACAGCGTCGACTCGTCGATCGACGGCCGGGGCAGGGTGACCCGCCCGTCGGCCCGGTACGCCCCCGGCGGCCACATGAAGTACCCGCCGTAGGAGTGCACGTTCATCGCGAACTTGATGTTCGGGTGGGCCTGCGCGAGCGCGACAACGTTGCGGCTCTCCGCCTCGGACAGCTCCGAGGTGCCCGCGTAGTTGCCGGAGAGACAGTTGGCGCTGGCGCCCACGTAGCCGTCGAAGTAGGACCCGACTGTGTAGTTGCGGTTGACGTCGACGCCCCACGAGTTGCGGTTCTTCGGGTCGCGGGCAGCCCCGGCGCAGTGGTTGACCAGGTTCTTGCGCTGCATGTTGAAGTCGTTGAACGAGTAGTTCGCCCCGTCCGGGTTCACCGTCGGGATGACGAACACGTCGACCTGTTCCAGCAGCTCACGGGTGGCCGGGTCGGTGCGGGCGTTGGCCAGCATCCGCTCGGCGAACTCCAGCGTCACCAGCGGCGTGGCCCACTCCCGGGCGTGTTCCTGGGAGTACGCGAGCACACCGACGCGGGAGCCGTCCCGGTGTACGCCGAGGCGCAGCGCCTGCACCGTCCACGGCTTCGTCGGCACCTCGGTGCCCTGGAGGCCGTCGTCGAGCCGGGCCGGTCCGGCGACCGGCATCGGCAGACCCGTCGAGCCGTCCTCGACGGTGGCCCGGAACCGGTTCGGCTGCCGTGCGGTGATCGCCGCCGCGACCTCGTCGGTGGTGCTCACGGTCTTACCGGCGGTGTCGGTGGCCAGCGAGACGGTGAGGACGCGGTCGCGGTAGGCGACGGTCAGTGGCCGGTTCCGGCGGCCCGGGTCGACCGTCCGCACCTGCACGCCGTTCATGCCCTGGTCGCCGAAGCGCACCGACTCGACCACCACGGCGGCGACCGCCGGGTCACCCAGGTACGCCACGGCGTTACGTCGGTACCCCTGGGTCCTGTTCGGCAGGTCGATCACGTCGACCAGGTCCCGATACTGGCGGGCCAACCGCTTGATCCGCGCCTGCACGTCCACCGGCGTCAGGTACGCGTCGATGAAGTCCCTCTGGTAGCCGGCGGGCAGCGGGGGCGGGGTGGCGTTAGGCCAGAGCGACGGCGTGACGACCCGGCTGACCCCGCCGAGGCTGGACGTGGCGGTCAGCTGGACCGGCCGGCTCGGCACCGGCTGGGGCAGCGCGTAATGGTACTGGTATTCGCCGGAGTCCTCGAAGCGGTACAGCGGGAACGAGCCGGTGGCCCCGTCGGCGGTCCGCCAGCTGACGGTGATCTCCACGTCCGGGTCGTCGGTGGCGGTGGTCGCCACCTGTGCCTGGAGGAACGTCTGCCCGGAGGTGGCCCACCAGTACGCCTGCTGCACCTGGAGCGTGTCCACCGCCGCGGTGGTGGTCGTCCGCTGGTCGGCGGCCGGTGCCCGCAGCCCGGCCCTGGTCTGGGTCTGCGCGGCGCGGACGCTGTCGGCGAAGTGCCGGCTGCCGTCCCCGGCACGCTGCACGATCTGCACGGCCGTGGCGCCCTGCGCGGTCAGGTCGGCGAGTTGGGCGCCGGTCAGCACCAGGTCGGCGAGGATCCGGCTGTCCCGTGTCCGGGGGCGGTTGGCGAGGTCGGCGCCGGTGGCGACAAGCCGGTCGAGCTGGGCCTGATCGCGCAGCTGCACCCGGACCAGCGCGGTCTCGGTGGCGGTCAGGGTGATCGGGCTGGCCGGGGCGGCGGGTGCCGCCGATCCGGAGCCGGGATGGGACAGCACCGCGCTGATCAGGATCGCTGTGGTGGCGGCAGCTGTCCACCGTCGTCGGACGATCATGTGCCCTCCTGTGACGGACGTCGATGTGGCTTGGTCCTTACACCAGTCCATTGATCGGCATCTGTCAAGGAGCGTCGTTGGCGCGTGCTGGGGAGTCTTCTACTCGACGTACGCCAGTTGGACGAGGGTGGTACGACGGCCACGCCGCACCAGCCGTCCCCGCCCGGGCGGCTGGACGGAGAGGTGGGCCTGCGGCCAGAGCTGGCCCTCCTGCCGCTCGCCGGAGAGCAGCAGGCCGGCGCAGCCGACCTCCTTCATCCGCTGCGGCACCGGCTCGTGCACGGCCCGCCCGGCGCCTCCGCTGCGCCGGGCCAGCACCAGGTGGAAGCCGAGGTCCTTCGACTGCGGCAGGAACTCCAGGAACGGCGCCAACGGCCCGGCGCCGCCACCGGGCAGCAGGTCGTAGTCGTCGCACAGCACCACGATCTCCGGCCCCTTCCACCACGAGCGGTTCCGGAGCTGGTCGACGGTAAGGGTGTCCGGAGGAAGCCGTTTGCGCACCTCGCTGGCGACACCCTGCACGAGACCCGCGGCGGCGGTGGCGGTGCCGGCGTACGCGCCGAGATACGCGTCGGGCACCGCGTCCAGCATGGTGCGCCGCAGGTCGATGACGGCGAAGACCACCTGGTCGTCGGTGAACTGCGCGGTCAGGTCCCGGACCAGCAGGCGAAGCAGGGACGTCTTGCCGCTTGCCGAGTCGCCGAAGACGAGCAGGTGCGGGTCGGTGCCGAACAGGTCGAGCAGGGTGGGCCGCAGCTCCGCCTCGTCGAGCCCGAGCCGGACCCGCCCGTCGGCGGGGAGCCCGCCGGACACCTCGGCATACCCGATCATGGTCGGCAGCATCCGGATGGCCGGAGCCGACGGCCCGGACCAGGCCGTCGCCACCCGGGACACCAGATCGTCAAGTCCCTTCGGCAAGGTGCCCACGTCGTCGCTGCCGTCGATCCGAGGCAGCGCGATGTGCGCGGTCAGGGCGTCCTGGGTCAGGCAGCGGCCCGGGGTGTCGGCGCGCAGGTTCTCGGCGGCCTGCCGCTTGATCGTCGAGTCCAGCGGGTCGTTCAACCGGAACTCGATCTTCGAGCCGATCACCGCCTGGAGCTGCATCCGCAGGTCCGACCATCGACCGGCGGTCAACACCAGGTGTACGGCGTAGCCGAGCCCACGGGCGCCGATGTCCTGTACGAGGTCGGCGAGATCCTCGAACTCCGCCTTGAGCACCGGATAGTTGTCGATCACCAGCACCACGTCGGCGGCGGGCAACTCGGGCAGCCGCCCCTCCCGGTGCATCCGCCGCATGGTGTCGATGGAGTCGATGCCGTGGGCGGCGAACAGCTCCTCCCGTTCGGTCATCAACATGCTGACCTCGGTCACCGTGCGGCGGATCCGGTCCGGGTCCAGACGACCGGCCACCCCGCCGACGTGGGGGAGCCCGGCCAGCGCGTTCAGCGCCCCGCCGCCGACGTCGACGCAGTAGAACGCGATGTCCTGCGGCGTGTGGGTCAGCGCGGCGCCGGCCACCAGGCTGCGCAGCAGCGTCGACTTGCCGGTCTGCGGCGCGCCCAGGACGCAGACGTGCCCCCCGCCACCGGAGATGTCCAGCACGAACGGCTCCTGCTTCTGCTCGGTGGGCCGGTCGAGCAGGCCGAGCGGAATCTGCAGCCGTCCGCGCCGCTCCATCGGGGCCACCAGGCCGTACGCCGGATCGGTCTCCAACGGGCCGACGACGGCGTCCAGTGGCAGCGCGGCAGGTAGCGGCGGCAGCCAGATCCGGTGCGCCTGCCGCCCGTGCTCGCGCAGCCGGTTGACCACCACGTCGAGGGTGCTCGGCGCCGTGACGCTCTCGTCCGCCCCCGCCGCCGATTCGTTGCTCGTCAACAGCTTCGGCGGATGCCGGGCCACGTTGTACATCAGGAACATCATGGGGTCGGGTGGGGCGTCCACCACCTCCTCGCCGGCCGGCGGCCGGTACGGCCCGGACACGTACGCCGCCTTGAACCGGTCGAAGATCGTGGTGTCGACCTTCAGGTATCCCGAACCGGGCAGTGGCGGCAGCCGGTACGCGTCGGGCACCCCCAGCACGGTGCGGCTCTCCTGCTCGTTGAAGGTGCGCAACCCCAGCCGGTACGACAGGAACGACTCCAGCCCGCGCAGCCGACCCTCCTCCAGCCGCTGCGAGGCGAGCATCTGGTGGATTCCGATCGACCGGCCGATCCGGCCGATCGCGATGAACAGCTCGATGAAGTCCGGTTTGGCGGTCAGCAGCTCGCTGAACTCGTCGATGATCACCATCAGGTTGGGCAGCGGAGGCAGCGGGCGGCCCGCGTCGCGCCGCCTGTTGTACTCGGTGATGTTGGCCAGTTGGCCGGCGTCGAGCAGGATCTGCTGGCGGCGCTTCATCTCCCCCTGGATCGCGTCGTGCAGGCGATCCACCAGTCCGGCGTCGTCCGAGAGGTTCGAGATCATCGCCGAGGTGTGCGGCAGGTGTTCCAGTCCGGCGAAGGTGGCGCCTCCCTTGTAGTCGACCAGGACCAGGCTCAGCCGTTCGGGCGGGTGGGTCATCGCGAGGGTGAGCACCAGTGTCCGCAGGACCTCGGACTTGCCGGAGCCGGTGGCGCCGACGCAGAGCCCGTGTGGGCCCATGCCGCCCAACGCGGCCTCCTTGAAGTCCAGGTGCACGGGGTTGCCGTCCGGGCCCACCCCGAACGGCACGGTGAGGAAGTCCGGCAGCATCCGGGGCGCCCACAGCGAGCGCACGTCGTAGCTCGCCTCGTCGACGATGCCGAGCAGGCCACGCAGGTCGACGGTCGCCTCCAGCGGGGCGTCGTCCACCGTGTCGGCCACCAGCCGCAGCGGCGAGACCCGCCGGGCCAGCAGCTCCATCTCCGCCAGGTCGAGCCGGTCGACCGTGCCGGCGGGCGCGCCGCGCAGCCGCTCGCGCTGGGCCAGGATCGCCGGCCCCCGACTGTCGGTGACCTTCCGCAGGTCCTGCACGGTGACCCGGTCGTCCTCGCAGAGCACCCGTACGTCCACGTGGGACGGTTCGTGCTGGCGGTCGTCGACGAGCACCACCACCGCCACGCCCAGGTCGTCGGGGGCGATACCGGCTTCGAGGTGGCCGAGCGGGTCGGCACGCCCGGCCGAGATCTGGTCGACCACGACGACCAGCCGGCTGCCCCGGAACCGGTGCTGCGGATCGCCCAGTCGCCGGGCCCGGCTGACCTCACCGACACGGCGGGACAGCTCCGCGGTCAGCAGCGACGCCAGTGCCATCGGCTCGGAAGCCACCAGCCGCTGCGGGGCCGGGCCGTCGTACTCACTCGGGTGCAGGCAGTGCGGGAGCCACTTCAACCAGTCGAACTCCAGCCCGGCGGTGCCGCCGAGGAGCCAGGCGAGGCGTACGTCGTCCGGGGCGTGCAGGGTGGCGAGCTGCGCCACCAGCACCCGGATCAGGTTGCGGGTGGCGGCTGGGCTGCCGACCACCGAGACCACGCCGGTGACCGGCACCGCGACCGGCATGCCGTCGAGCAGCCGGTCCCGGTCGACCACCAGGCGTGCGGCGGCCAGGGTCACCGGGTCCAGATCGACAAGCGGATTGTTCTCGTCCGCCTGGAGGGTGACCCGGCGCCAGAGGCGATCCTGCCCGTGCCCGACCCGCAGCACCAGGAAGTCCGGGTCGGTCAGCCGCCGCTCCCAGCGCCGGTGCGGGTCACGGAGAAGGTCCGGCAGCACCTCCGGGGCAGGGTGCCGGTGCTGGGCCGCGGCCCGCTGGGTGACCGCGTCCGCCCGGATCTGGTCGCGTACCCGGTCGATGTACTCCAGATATCGCTGCCGCTGCCGGCCGAAGCGTCGAGCCGCGCCCGTGCGCTGGGTGACGTACGCGGCGATCCCTCCGAACACCGTGGCGATCAGCATGCCGAACCCGGCGATCATCATGATCGGGTTCTGGTTGGCCATCATCATGAGCAACATGCCGGCGCCGCCCATGATCGGGAGGAAGACCTGCATGACGCCCGCGAACCCGCCTCCACCGTCGGGCGTCGCCGGTGGTGAGACCACGTCCAGCGCGGTCAACTCCGGCTCCGCTGGCGGAACCCGGGCCGGTCGGTGGATCACCCGCTGCGTCATCGCGACCCCTTCCGGGCCGGACCGGTCGGTGCTCCGGCCGGGTTACCGGTAGTGCTCCGACTGCCTAGAGTAGTACCGGTCGACACACTGAGCCGACCGTGCGGGGACGGAGGGTCATGGCAACCCGATTCACCCGAGTAACCGTGGTGGCCGGCGGGCGGAGCCTCGACATCAGTCTGCCCGCGGCCCGGCCGGTGCTGGAGTTCGTTCCGCAGATGTGCGAGCTGCTGTCGCTCGCGCCCGAAGCCGCCGGCCGCTGGCAACTGTCCACGGTGGGCTCCGGCGGGTTGGATCCCCGCCGGTCACTGGACGAGGCCGGGATCATCGACGCCGAAACGCTCTACCTGACCCCGCCCGAGCAGGCGGCCCTGCCACCGCTCGTCGACGACGTCGTGGACGAGGTGCGTACCGAACTGGACGGTGACGGCAGCGAGTGGCGCGACTCCGCCCGGATGACGGGCAGCGCCGCGCTGGCAGGTGTCGTGGTGCTGACAACCACGTACGCGCTGACCACCATGCCCGTCCCGGTGGCCGTGGCCCCGGCGCTGCTGTTCACGGTGGCCGCACTGGCGGCGCTGGTCGGCCGCGTGCTCGGCGCGTCCGCCGGCACGCTCCTGATGGCCGCGGCCGTGCCGGCGTGGCTGGTCGCCGGCGTCACGCTCGCCCGGGCCGTCGGCTGGCCGGAGTCGGCCTGGTTCACCGCCGGCGCCCTGGGCGCCGGGGTCGGCGCCGCCCTGTTCGCGCTGGTGGGTGAGCGGTGGTACGCCGTCGCGGCCGGTGGGTTCGCCGTGACGGTTCTCGGCGGGCTCGGCACCGCGCTGCTCGCCGCCGGGCTCGATCCGCGGCAGGCGGCGGCGGTGGGTTCGGTCGTGGTCGTCTTCGCGGTGGGGCTGGCGCCGCAGCTCGCGCTCGGCTCGGCCGGCCTCGTCGATCTGCTGCGGCGGCAGGAGGAGAGCCAGTGGGTCGGCCGGCGCCTGGTCACAACGGCGATCCGTCGTGGACAGTCCGTGCTGTCCGGTGTCGTGGTGGGTGTCGCGCTGGCCGCCACCGCCGCCTGCGTGGTGCTGCTGACCGGGCCGGCCGGTGTCGGGGTGGTGCTGGGCGGGGTGCTGGGTCTGGTGTTCGCGCTGCGGTCGCGCGTCTTCACGCGTACGGGTCAGGTGTTGCCCATGCTCGTGCCGCCGGTGACAGCGGCCACCGTGGCGGTGCTCGGTGGTGTCCGGCTCACCGGCGCCGACGAGGTCGTGACGGCCTGGTTGACGGTGGCCGGAGCCCTGGTGGTGGCGGCGGTGGTGCTCGGGGCGGGCCGTCCCCGGTTGGACGACGTCGGATCCGCCCGGTTGCGGCAGCTCTTCGACCTGGCCGAGGTGCTCGCGGTGGTCAGTCTCGTGCCACTGGTGATCGCGGTCTTCGGTGGTATTGCCTGGGCGGCCGGCTGAGCCGGCGCTCGACCGCAGCCGTCAATCAGCGCGATCGGCGCTGCGCGGGCACGATCACGATGGCCGGGGAGTCCGCCGGCGCCGCCGATCCCCGGATGACGGCGCGGGCAATGCCCGGGGCGAGTTGCGTGGCGGCGGCCGGGCCCAGCCCTCGTTTCTGGCGTTGCTCGGCGAGCAGTCCACCGATGCTGGTGATCGCCCACACGGCGACCAGCAGCAGGGCGCCGGCGACGAGGCTCGCGATCACGGCCGCGTACGGGCGACGCAGATCCCGCGGACCGCGCCGTGACCCGTGCAGGAGCGCGGCCTTGGCGGTGGCGGTGCGCAGCGCGTGCGCCTCGACCACCACCCTGTCCCGGCTGTCAGCCACGGCCGCGCCCGCCCCGGTCGTCAGTCATTGTCGTGGCCCCGCGCCGCGTCGTTCGCGGCCGCCACGTCGTCCTGATCGGCTGGCTTGATGCTCTGCGCCACCGCGACGATGACCTCGGCGAGGACCTGCTCCATCTCGGTGTGTGGTGTGGCGGCGCTCAGCACGGCCGTCCAGGTGGTGCCGGGCAGCGGCAGGAAGAGCTGTAGCACCGCCGAACGCACCCGGGTCAGGCTGCCCGGTGGCACCGTGGACGCGACGTCGCGGTGCAGCACGCCCGGCCCGACCGGGGTTTCGACCTCTTCCGCCGTGCCGGTGCGCGGCAGTGTCTGCCGGACCAGGGCGAGGCCGGCCGGCTGGGGAGCGGAGTTGAACCAGCCCAGGTGCAGACCCGCGCTGCCGACCGCGCCGCTGGACATCCGACCCAGCTGCACCAGGCTCAACGCGGCGCCGGCACGCTGACAGTCGGCGACGAGCTGCTCGACGAACTGGAGGACCGCCCGACGTTCGGCGGCGCGCAGCCGCTGCCCGAAGAACCGGTCGTCGACCATCCGGGCGGCGCTGCGCTGCCACGACTCCGGATGGGTGTCGAGGAGCGCCCAGTCCGAGGGAATCCCGATGAACCACGCGAAATCCGGATGCGGGGCGTGCGGATTGAGTTTCAGATCATGGGCCGGCAGCGGATCGAGCATGGAGACGTCGCTCACGCGCCACCCCTACGATTCGGTCGGGCGCAGCGCGGCGGCGGTCTGGTTGTCGAAATCGGCGACCATCTTGCCGATCGCGCTGGCGAGCCCGCCCCACTCGCCGATGTTGTTCATCAACTCGAGCAGGCTGGTCTTCCACTCATCCCGGAAATCGGAGATCGCGCCCTGGATATCGGCATGATCACCGGTGAGGCCGGCGCAGTCGACCACGCCGCGATGATCCGTTTCCAACTGGTCGGCGAGGGTGGTCAGATTTGCGCCTAGGCTCACCAACGTCGCATAAGGATACTGAACGTACGTCATCCCGCCTCCCCGTCATCAGTCAGTAAGACTAACAACTCACGTCTATGTGGGAGGCCCCGATGACCGACTACCGACATATCGGCCGGACGATGGTACGGGCTCTCGACCCCCGTCTCACCGCGCGGTTGCGGGCCGAGCGGGAGCGCCGCGAGATCCTCTCCGCCCGGCTCCGTGCGGGGACGATCGCCGTGGTCGGGCCGGGCTCGGGCACCGGCCGCTCCACAGTGGCGGCCCTGCTGACCTCGGCGTTGGCCCGGCATCAGGGCGGCGGGGTGCTCGCCGTGGACACCGGCCGCGGCGGCGGCCTGCACGCCCGGCTGGCGGTCCGGCCTGCCGGGTCCACCGAGGTCGTGTTGGCCGCTCTCGGCCTGCGGGGTGCGACCACCGGCCGCCGCCCCGCCGTGGGTCAGCGGTGGCTGCGCGAGCGCCTCGCGCTGGCCGGGCGGGCGATGCTGCTGGCCGGTCCGCCCGGCGGCGCCGAGTCACCGGTCACGGCCGCCGAGTACGGCGCCGTCTCGACCACCCTCAGCCGCTGGTTCCCGGTACGGGTCGTCGACACTCCGCCGCTTACCGGTGATCCGGTCGTACCGGCGGTGCTGACCCGGGCCGACCGGGTCGTGCTCGTGGCCCCGAGCGACGACCGTGGCCTGCGGTGGCTGGCCGACTGTCGGGCGTGGATCGTCCCGCTGCTGCGCGAGCCGTTCGACCGGATCGGTGTGCAGGTGCTGGTCTGTCGGGACGCGCGACCGCCCGATGCCGCGGCCCGGCTGTCGCCTGGTGATTCCGGTGGCGTTCCGACCTTCGTGCTGCCGTTCGACCCGGCGCTGCGGGACGCCGCCGCGCTGCGCTGGGCCGATCTCTCCGCCCGAACCGAGGAGATAATTCTCGACATTGCCGCGCAGATTGTGCGAGATATGCGACTGAGGTAACGCTCAATGAGCGTCGTGCGTCTATGTTCGAGTGACTGTGGGTCGAGTTCACGGGAGGGGCTTCGGATGGGTGCGAAGTTTTCGATCACCGACAATGCGGTAAATCAACACTCGTCAAATCTGGACACTTCGGTCGCCGCGTTGAACAGCCAGGCGCGGTCGTTCATCAGCGCGATCGAGCCGCTGCCGGCGGTGTGGAAGGGCGCGGCATTCCAGAGTTGGGACCAGCTGACGCAGCGGTGGAACACCGCGATGGCCGACCTGAACAAGGCACTGACGGACATCACGAGCCGGGTCGGCTCGGCAGGGCAGCTCTACGACACCTACCACTCGGAGCAGACCAGCCAGTTGCAGTCGACCATGGGGTCGGCCAACTGGGATGGCGCGAAGTTCCGCGGCTGACGGGGAGGTTACCGGGATCATGGGTGACGTTTTCAGTTACGACGAGTCGACCGCCGGGTCGGCGCAGGGCGACATCGCTTCGGTCGCCAACGGGGTCCAGGCGAGCCTCGACGATCTGACCAACTTCGTCACCCGGGTGAAGGCCAACTGGGAGGGCGACGAGATGGAGATCTACAACGGTATTCAGACGCAGTGGAACACCGCGGCGGACACCGTGAAGCAGATCCTCGACTCGGTGAAGCAGGCCCTGGGTCAGACCACGACGTCCGTGCAGGAGATGCGCGGTCAGGTACGGGGGACCCTGCAGGGCTGACCCGTCCGGCGTGGCGGCGTCCGGGCGTCTTCGGCGTCCGGACGCGCCGTGGCGGCAGGTGGTGCCGGGCGGGGCGGCGTACGAGCGGTCGTCCCCGCGCCGGGGCTCAGTGGATGGTTGCGGGCTTGTAGGCGTGGACACGGGGAAGGTCCGGGCGGGATGGCTGAGTTTCCGGCGCATCTGTTCAGGATGGAAGGCGATTCGTCGGCGATCCGGTCGTCGGCGACGAAGTGGCACGATTTCGGGTCGGCGGCGACTCAGGCCGCGGGTCAGATCACCGGTCTGGACACCGGTCAGTTCGTCGGACCCGAGGGTGATCTGTTCCGCGAGGGGCTGAACGCCGAGATGCCGGGGCATCTGCGGATCACCGGTGACGCGTTCGGCAAGGTGTCGACCGGGTTGACGACATTCGCGGACTCGCTGTCGTCGTTGCAGGATCGGATGCGTCCGTTGGCGCAGCGCGCGCCGGGTCTCTGGGCGGCCCTGCAGAGCGCGCGGGGGCGGGCGGACCGCGCCGAGCAGGCGGACCGGCGCCACGAGCAGGAGGTGGCCGACCGACCGCCGGAGCAGGCGACGACCCAGCCGGACACGTACCGCTCGGACAGCGGGGCGGCCGGTGCGGCGTTGTCGCAGGCCCAGCGGGACTGGGACGAGTGCGTGGCGCAGGCCGGCGCCCTGCGGGGCGAGTTGTCCACGGCGGTGCGCGACTGCGTACGGGTGGTGAACGACGCCAAGGGTCTGCGCTTCAAGGAAAATCCGAAGTGGTGGGACCTGAAGGGTCAGTTCACCAACTTCGTCCGGGACAACCAGGAGTTGTTACAGCAGCTCTCCGGCGCGCTGAAGATCGTCTCCCTGGTGGCCGGTCTTCTCTCCTTCATTCCCGTCCTCGCCCCCATCATGGGGCCGATCGCCATCGCCGCCGGTGCCGCCGCCCTGCTCATCGACGCGTCGCTCTACGCGGCGACCGGCAAGGGCAGCCTCACCAACCTGTTGATCGACACGGTGCTCACGGTCGTGCCCATCGGCCGACTGGCCAAGCTCGCCAAACCCGCAATGGCCCTGGCCAAGCGCGGGTTGCCGGCTCTAGCCAAGGGCCTCGGCAAGGCGCGATCGGCGATCCCGAGCATGCCCCGCGCGAGCATTCCGATGGGTTTGCGCAGGTGTGCCGGTGACCCGATCGACGTGGCCAGCGGCGAGGTGGTGCTCACCCAGATCGACGCCGAACTACCCGGTCTGCTTCCACTCGTCCTGAGCCGCAGCCACCTGTCGTCGTACCGGATCGGCCGGTGGTTCGGGCCGTCCTGGGCGTCCCTCCTCGACCAGCGCGTCGAGGTCGATGACGACGGAGTCTGCCTCGTCGCCGAGGACGGGACGGTCCTCACCTACCCGACGCCCTCGGCCACGGGGGCGGTTGTGCCGGAGACGGGACCACGCTGGCCGCTCACCTCGACGGCCGACGGCTACCGGGTCGACCAGCCGGGGACCGGTCTCGCCCTGCACTTCCGAACGGTGCCCGACCACCCTGAGCCCGAGGGCGACGGGGAGCCCGTTCAGGTGCTGCCCCTGTGTGCGGTCACCGACCGCAACGGGCACCGGATCGACCTGGCATGGCAGGGCGGGGAGATCACGGAGATCCGGCACAGTGGCGGATACCGGGTCGCGGTGGACACCCTGCACGGCCGGGTGGCGGCACTGAGCCTGCTCGACGCGGACCCCTCCGGTGACGCCCGGACGCTCGTGCGGTTCGCCTATGACGAGGCCGGTCACCTCGCCGAGGTGATCAACGATTCGGGGCATCCGCTGCGGTTCGGGTACGACGGCGACGGGCGGCTGACCCACTGGCAGGACCGCAACGGGCAGGAGTACCGCTACACCTACGACGAGCAGGGGCGCTGCGTGGCCGCCACCGGCTCGGGCGGATTCCTGTCCGCGCGGTTGCGCTACGACCCGGTGGCCGGCAGGACCGCGGTGGACGACTCGTTCGGCCACACCACCCTCTACGAGCTGACCGACCGTGGCCAGACCCAACGGCTCACCGACCCGCTGGGCAACGTCACGGCCTTCACCTGGGATCATTTCGATCGAAAGCTGACCGAAACCGATGCTCTCGGGCGGACCACTCGTTGGTCCTACGATGACGACGGCAACCTGGTCGAGGTCACCCGCCCGGACGGCAGCCGGGTGTCCGCGTCGTACAACGACCTGCGTCAGCCCGTGGTGGTCACCGACGTCGACGGCGCGGTCTGGCGGCGCGAGTTCGACGAGCGCGGCAACCTGACGATGGTCACCGACCCGATCGGTGCCGTGACCCGCTACCGGTACGACGAGGCCGGCCACCTCACCGAGGCGATCGACGCCCTCGGCAACACCCTGCGGGTGACCACCGACCCGGCCGGGCTGATCAGCCAGGTCATCGAGCCCACCGGCGCGGTGACGAGTTACCGGCGTGACCCGGCCGGCCGGGTCTGCGAGCTGACCGACCCGCTCGGCGGCACCACCCGCATCGGCTGGACCACCGAGGGGCGGCCCGCCTGGCGGCGTACCCCGGACGGCGTGAGCGAGGAGTGGACCTACGACCCGGAGGGCAACCTGGTCACCCACACCGACCAGTCCGGGGCGACCACCGAGTTCGAGATCGGCCCGTTCGACCTGCCGGTGGCGCGTACCGGGCCGGACGGCCAGCGGCTGTCCTTCACCTACGACACCGAACTTCGGCTCACCACGGTCACCAACCCACAGGGCCTGGCCTGGCGCTACGACTACGACCCGGCCGGGCGGCTGATCGCCGAGACCGACTTCAACGGCCGGACCCAGACCTACACGCACGACGCCGCCGGCCGACTGGTGGCCCGCGCCAACGGCGCCGGACAGGCCGTCGAGCTGGTCCGGGACCTGCTGGACAACGTCGTGGAGAAGCGCACCGCCGAGGGCGTCACCACCTTCGGGTACGACCCGGCCGGCCGGTTGCTCCAGGCCACCTCGCCGGATGTCGATCTCCGGATCGACCGGGACCCGCTGGGTCGGGTGCTCGCCGAGATCCGCGACGGTCGACAGGTCACCTCGTCCTACGACGTTCTCGGTCGGCGGACGCACCGGCGTACCCCCGCGGGGGTGCAGAGCGTGTGGGAGTACGACGCCGGCCACCGGCCGGCGGTCCTGCGCACCGGCGGCGCGACGGTGAGTTTCACCCACGACGCGGCCGGCCGGGAGACCCGGCGGGCGGTCGGCGGTCTCGCTCTCACCCAGAGCTGGGACGCCAACCACCGGCTGCTCGCCCAGGTCCTCACCGTCAGTCCCGCGGACCCGGCCGCGGTGCCGGATCTGATCGCCCACCAGGCCTACCGCTACCGCGCCGACGGCTACCTGACCGACGTCGCCGACCAGCTCACCGGCGCGCGCCGGCTGGAGTTGGACCGGGCCGGCCGGATCACCGCCGTGCAGGCCGCCGACTGGACCGAGCGGTACGCCTATGACGAGGCCGGCAACGTGGCCAGCGCCGCCTGGCCCGGGTCGGATGACCGCGGCGCGGCCCGGGGCGATCGGGAGTACACCGGCACCCTGATCCGGCGGGCCGGGGACGTGCGGTACGAGTACGACGCGGCCGGCCGGATGACCCTGCGACAGCGCAAGGAACGCTCGACCAAGCCGTCGACCTGGCGCTACTCCTGGGACAGCGAGGACCGGCTGACCGCCGTCGTCACACCGGACGGCACCCGCTGGCGCTACCGGTACGACGCGCTCGGCCGGCGGGTCGCCAAGCAACGTCTCGACACCGGCGGCGTGGTGGTCGAGCAGGTCGACTTCGCCTGGGACGGCGCGCTGCTGATCGAACAGACCCGTCGCGGTGAGGACGGCGAGCGCAGCAGCACCTGGGAGTACGCCCCCGACACGTTCACGCCGATCAGCCAGACCGATGGGCTGGCCGCTCAGGACGAGGTGGACCGCCGCTTCTACGCGATCGTTACCGACCTGGTCGGCACGCCCACCGAACTGGTCAGCCCGGACGGTGCGGTCGCCTGGCAGCAGCGCGCCACGATCTGGGGAATCCCGACCCACGTCAGCGCCACGGGTGTGGATTGTCCACTGCGTTTTCCCGGCCAGATCCATGATCCGGAAACCGGCTCCTCGTACAACTACCACCGCTACTACGACCCGGCCACCGCCCGCTACGCCTCCCCGGATCCGCTCGGCCAGCAAGCGGCACCCGACCCGCACGCGTACGTGAGCAATCCGACGTACGAGATCGATCCGTTCGGGTTGGTCCCCTGCATTCCGAACGCACTAGCGAAGTTCGGAAAGTGGATCAACGGAGGCAACAACTTCATCCGGATTGGCCGAATCATTCCGGGCACACCGGTCCGGGTTTCGCTGGGCCCCGCGCCCAAGCACTACAAAAAGTTGGGCACGTTGGGGAAGGCGCTGTCGCCCGTCCACCTGCACCTCGAGTTGCGCAAGGTCGGCATTGACCTGAACTGGCTCGGTAAATCCTATTACAAGAGTTGGTAGCTGATGGCTCAGAAGATGGGTAGCGAGATCGACCCCGTGATGGCGAGGCTCGGTGCGCGTGGTTTCGACGTGAACGTCGAGACCGAGGACGAGCTGCGCACGTACCGCGTCTCGGGCAAGGGCTTCCACCTGCGGGTGGGTCTAGGTCGCAAGGGAGTCCTGCTCGACTTCGTCGTCGACCCGGACGGGGAGTCGCCCGAGCTTCGGTACAGCATCGACACCGACCTGTACGACGTGTCCGAGCCCCGTCAGCAATGGTTCGGGGACGAGATCCAACGCGACATCGTTTCCTTCCTCGATGCCCTGGAGAACGGACGTCTCAGGGTGACTCGTGGCCGACACAAGACCGCGATCGTCTTCCCGTACGAGGGGAAGTATGTGCGGGTGGAGCGGGGGCGCGTCTTCACCCGTCGGCGGGAGTACGACAGCCTGGCGGACGCGGAGGCCGGTGACCAGTTCCACCCGTTCGAGGCGTAACCATCGCCCGCCCCGCGGGCCGAAGCGTGCGGGTGTCCGCCGGCCCGGGTCGGCGACAACGCCGCCGACCCGGGCCGGGGTTCGTTGGAGCGGGCGACGGGAATCGAACCCGCACCGTCGTGATCTGCCCGGATCGCCGGTCAGCGGCGGTGTCGTGGTGACCGATCACGCTGCCTGAGCGGGTGACCCGGCCGGTCTGCGTCGTCGGCGTGACTGCCGGCCGGGTGGCACGCGCTGGTCAGGAGGCGCAGGTGTTGAGCATGCTCTGTAGTGCGGATTTCTCCGAGGATTGCAGGGTGAGGTTCCAGTTGTACTTCACGGTGATCCACATTTTGCTGTAGGTGCACCGGTACGAGGACAGGGGCGGCTGCCAGGTGGAGGGGTCCTGGTCGCCCTTGGCCTGGTTGACGTTGTCCGTGACTGCGATCAGCTGCGGACCGGTGAGGTCGTTGGCGAAGCTCTGCCGGCGACTGGTCGTCCAGGAGTTCGCCCCGGAGCGCCAAGCCTCGGCCAACGGCACGACATGGTCGATGTCGACGTCGGAGGCTGCCGTCCAGGTTGCTCCGTCGTACGGGCTGTACCAGCGGCCGGAGGTGGCGGCGCAGGAGCTGTCGACGACGACGGAGGTGCCGTCGCGCTTGAGTACCTGCTCGCGGGTGTTGCAGCTACCGCTGACCGTGATCCAGTGTGGGAACAGGTCACGGGAGTAGCCGCTGGTCGAGCCCTGTGACGCCACGGTCAGGGCGTTGAGCTGCGACTGTGCCGTCGCTTTCGACGGAATGCCGGGAGGCGTCGCCGAGGCCGGCTGGGCACTCACGGCGGCCAGGCAGGTCCCCGCGAGGGCAGCGACCGCGAGAGCGGCGGCACGGTGCACGACACGCGGGAAGGACGTGGCAGAGGGTGCGATCGGCATGGGCGGCGACCTTTCGTCAGTGGATGGACGGCAACCGTCCCTGACGATCATGTCAATTCATGATCATGCACGTAAAGAGCGCCGGTCCGGTCATTGACCATTGGGCATCTCCCTGAATCCGCATACCTCTTGGCCGACGACCGCCCCATCCAACGCTGTGGTTGCCGGCGTCGTCGTCGGTTGCAGCTCCGCAGAGCTAAGGCGGGTTCGACCCCCGCCGGGGGATGCGGTGACGTTGTGGGTGACCGGGTTCGGCTGGTGGCCAACCGTCCGCCACAGGATGAGTGGATCTGGGTCGAGGGATTCAGGCTCGGTCCGTCCGGCCGGCATGGTCGGCAGGCGCAGAGCCTGGTGCGCGCGAGCGAGCCACCGCCGGATGGGGCCGCCCGGTAAGTACCTACCTGTCCAGCGCGGTGCGCGACCAGCTCCGGGCGGCACAGGCGCAGCTTGACCAGCCCAGGTTCGGCGGGTGGTCCGCTGACCTGGACCGGAAGATGTGGAGCGGGCGACGGGAATCGAACCCGCACCGTCAGTTTGGAAGACTGAAGCTCTGCCATTGAGCTACGCCCGCGCTCGGCCCCGCCGAAACGGGACGCGCCGACAGCGTACCCAATGATCGCGCCGGACGCGCAGCCGCGCCGCCCCACGGCGCCGCGTCGCGTCGCGCCCCCGCCCAAGATCCGCACAACCACGGGGATGTGGTGGCCTGCGCGACCCTGCGAGGCCACTACATCCCCGAAGTTGTGCGGATCTTGCGGATCTTGCGGGCCGGGCGGGCCGGGCCGCAAGATCCGCAAGATC
>NZ_VDFY01000213.1 GCF_006228125.1 Micromonospora orduensis
GGCTGTGAACACGGAGGGCTCCTCAGCGAAGGAGGGGTGGCGGAGGCTGCGCGCCGGAGAGGTGGAGAGCGCTCTCTAAAGCGAAGCATGTCGATATCGTGTCTTTCTGTCAAGAGTGTTTCCAATACGACGACCGTCCGTTACCGCCTGATCGCACCCCTCGATAGCGGTCGAATCGACCCTTCCTATTGCCGTGGAGCGTCCACCCGGGACAGGATGACGAGGTTCGCAGGAAACCACCCCGTAACCTGCGCGCTGCTGGTCTCTGTCACAAGGAAGTGGGAGTCAGTCATGAGCGACGCGTCGGCGGCACTGGGTGTGCGCCTCTACCCGGACCTGGTCGAGCGGGGCGGTCTGGCCCCCGCGCTCATCGAGACCGCCGCCCGCCACGGCCTCGATCTCGGCCGGGTCACCGCCCCGGAGCAGGGGCGGAGTCGATTCACCTGCGCCGAGCTGCACTCCGACCAGGGCGTGGTCTGCGTCAAGCTGGGATCGCAGGCCCGATACTTCATGATCGACCTTCGGGTGGCGGGGGAGATCATCGCGCGCGGCGACGTCATGGACCTGGCCCAGGTCGCCCAGGTCGCCTCCGCCTGGCAGGCGGGGCTGACGGTCGCCGAGCTCACCGCCCGGTTCCCGTTCATGGAGGAGATGCGGCACCGCCCGGCGCCGGTGGCCCAGGTCAGCTGATCGCCGACCCGCACCCGGCGGCACCGTCAGCAGCGCAGTCGGGGCGGCAGAGGTGATTCCACGCCGGCCGCACGGTCCCGGTAGGTCGACTCGACAAAGGCGACGAAGCGTTCCGCGTCGGTCGCGGTGGACGCCAGTCCGAACGAGACGCGAACCGCGCCGCCCGTCGGCAGGCGCAGGGCGGCGAGGTACTGGTCGATCGTGTCGACCCGCGCCAACAGCCGCCGCCGCACCGATTCCCCGCTGATCCCGAACGCGCCCTCACCCGCGCCCGGATTGCAGAAGCAGCCGGTCCGCAGCGAGAACCCGGCCGCCGCGGATTCCCGCGCCACGAGCCGCTCGTCCACCAGACCGCCGTCCGGGTGGCGCAGGTTGAACGTCACAGTGCCGCCGCGACCCTGCGCCGTCGTCGGCCCGTACACCTGGACCAGCGGACGACCGTCGCCGTGCCGCAGCGCGGTCAGCCGCCCCAGCAGCCACGCGGTGAGCAGGCCGACCCGGGTGTGCACGAGGTCCACACCGATCGAGTCGAGCCACCGCAACCCGAACCCCACGTCCGGAATGCTCAGGAAGTTGACGGTGCCGTCCTCGAAACCCGACTCGTCGTCCATCGGCCGGTGCCAGTCGCCCTGGACGCTGACCGCCCGGATCGTGCCACCGGCGAACCACGGCCGGCGAAGCCGGGCCAACGCGTCGCGGCGGGCCAGCAGCGCGCCGATCCCGGTGGGGTAGCCGAAGAGCTTGTACCAGCTCAGACACACGAACTCCGGTCGGACGACGCTGAGGTCCAACCGGTTCGTCGGAGCGAAGGCCGCCGCGTCCAGCAGCACGTCGTACCCGTGCCGGTGGGCCAGATCCACCCAGCTCAGCGGGTGCTGCACGCCCGAGAAGTTGCTCTGCGCCGGGTACGCGAACAGCCCTCGGCCGCCGGCCCGCCCCCACCGCCTGCCCCGCCCGGCGTCGAGCACCGTGGCCAGGTCCGACTCGGCGACCCGCAGGTCCGGGCCGCGCAGCGGCACGTAGCGCACCGGCGCGCCGGCCGTGCGGGCGTACTCGCGGATGCCGTTCACCGAGTTGTGATTGTCCCAGGTCAGCACCAGCGGGGCGGCCCGCCCGAAGTCGTACGCCTCGCCGACCAGGCGGCACGCGCCTGTGGCGTTCGGGGTGAAGACGACCGCGTACTCGGCCGGATCCGCGCGGAAGAAGTCGAGCACCGCGCGTCGCGCCGACTCGACCTGCGAACCCGCCGCCGCGCTTGTCGGGTTCTCCGAGTGCGGGTTGCCGTACAGCCCGGCGAGCAGCCGGTCGTGATGTTCACGAATCTGCGCCTGTGCGGCCACCCCGGCCCCGGCGTAGTCGAGGTACACCTGCCCGTCGATGTCCAGGTGTCGGTACTCGGTGGCGCGCAACTCGTCGATGCGGCAGGTGGCGGCGTATCCCGGCAGAGCCGTCGGGTCAGGACGCACGGCGGGCGTCCCGTCGCCGATCGCACGGACCGCGGTGGCCCCGTCGTACGTCACGGTGCCTGCCGTCGGTCGCCGTATCCCGGCAAGCGTCTCCAACAGCGTGGTCTTGCCGGCGCCGCTGGCCCCGAGATCGCGACGACCTCGCCCGGCTGGATGGTCAGCGAGATGTCGTCCACGACCCGGCGTCCACCCCGGACACTCTGGGTGAGGCCGTCCGCGGCGTTGCCGACGCCGGTACGCGGGGGAGCCGTGCTCTGCTCGGTCGTCATGTGAGTGCCCGATCCGGTCCGTCGGTGGTCCGCCGGGACATCGTCCCCCGACGATGCTACGTCCGGTGTGGACCATGGCGGCCCCACGCGCCGCAGTTCCCCCACGCGGGGGAGGAGCCGGGACGCCCGTGCCCGGCATACTGACCGGAAGTCCACTTGTCAGGGTGTTGGCTGTGTCCCACGGGGGAGGATGCCGATGACCGCGTTGTCCGATGGTGTGTCAGGCCCGACGGCGACCGAGACCATGGCCATGATCAGCGACGAGCGACGACGTGCCGCCGACCTGATCGACGCGCTCACCCCCGCGCAGCTGGACGCGCCCAGCCTGTGCGGAGCCTGGACCGTCCGGCAGGTGGCCGCTCACCTCGTCGCCCCGTTCGCGGCCCGCCGCCGCTGGTTCCTGCCGATCCTCCTGCGCAGCCGGTTCAACCTGCACGAGGCCAACGCCCGGCTGGCCGAGATGGTCGCCCGCCGCCCCATCGGGCAGATCTCGGCGCTGCTGCGCGAGAACGCCGAGACGCCGTTCCGGGCGCCGCGCGTCGGATACGTCGGCCAGCTCACCGACCTTCAGGTGCACGGGCAGGACATCCGCCGCCCGCTGGGCCTCGCGCACGAGTTGCGTCCGGACCGGCTCCGGACGTCGCTGGACTTCCTGGTGTGCCGTCGCGCGCTCGGCTTCTTCGTGCGCAGGGGCCTCACCGACGGGCTGCGGTTCGAGGCGACCGACATCGGCTGGGCGTCGGGGGAGGGGCGGGTGGTCCGGGGCGAGGCCGAGGCGGTGATGCTCGCGCTGACCGGTCGGCCCGCCGTCCTCGCCGAGCTGTCCGGCGACGGCGTCGCGACCCTGCGGGACCGCCTGAGCCGCTGACCGACCCGGGGCGGTCGGCATCCACCGTGCCGGCGCGGCCGTGCCGAGATCCGGTGCGGGCATGAACGGCGCAGTCCGGGGAAGACCTGTCGTTTTCGTACCGGACAGGGGGTCGGATGAGAGCCGTCGTCTACGCGGACGTCCGGACGGTCGCCGCCGGGAGGGCGGCGTGATCAAGGCGGTGCTGCGCCCGACCTGACGGTCGTATCGACAGGTAACGGACACGAGGTGCTGATCCGCCCGCCTGTGCCCCGGCGCTGGGAGGTGATCAGGATCGATCCGGATGCCCGGCAGAGGCGTGGGTCACACCGCCTGTCGGGGTGCCGTTCGGTGGCCTTCGGGCCCCGCGTCGGGAACGGGCCCGATCGCGCCCGCTCGATGGCGCCGCGTGGCCGGGCAGCCGCGCGTCGGGGCGTCCTGCCTGGTGGGAAAGCCGATGGCAGCGGCCGAGGTCGATCAACGCGCCGCCGCACGTCGAGGTCGGCCCTCTGAGCTGCACCGGGTGTCGCTAGAGGCTCCGGTGGCCAAAGTGACGGACGAACACTGCGCTACGTCTATATTGCCGGATTGTTACATTTTCAACAGGCCCTCGCCTTGCGGTTGGCCTCTCCGCCGCAATACGTTGCCGTCAACAACAAAACCAAGTGAAGGTTCAACCTTCCGGAGGTAACCGATGACGTTGGCGAGGTGGTACGAGCGATGAGCGACGTGCCCATCCTCCTTGAGATGCGCTCCATCACCAAGGAGTTCCCCGGAGTCAAGGCCCTCTCCGACGTCAACCTGGTGGTTCGCGCCGGCGAGATCCATGCCATCTGCGGCGAGAACGGCGCGGGCAAGTCCACGCTGATGAAGGTGCTCAGCGGGGTCTACCCGTACGGCAGCTACGAGGGCAAGATCATTTACCAGGGTTCGGAGAGCAAGTTCTCCGACATCCGGGCCAGCGAGAACGCCGGAATCGTGATCATCCACCAGGAGCTCGCGCTCATTCCGGGCATGTCGATCGCCGAGAACATCTTCCTCGGCAACGAGCCGCGCAAGCGGGGCGCGATCGACTGGAAGGCCGCGAACCGGATGGCCCTGGACCTGATGGCCCGGGTCGGCCTCCAGGAGAACCCGGACACCCTGATCAAGGACATCGGTGTCGGCAAGCAGCAGCTCGTGGAGATCGCCAAGGCGTTCGCCAAGGACGTGAAGCTGCTCATCCTGGACGAGCCGACGGCCGCGCTGAACGAGGCGGACTCCCGGCACCTGCTGGACCTGCTGCGCGGCTTCCGCTCGCGCGGCATCACCTCGATCATGATCTCGCACAAGCTCAACGAGATCGAGGCGATCGCCGACCAGATCACCATCCTGCGCGACGGCCGGACCGTGGAGACCCTCGACGTCAAGGCGGACGGGGTCGACGAGGACCGGATCGTGCGGGGCATGGTCGGCCGCGAGCTGAGCAGCCGGTTCCCGGACCACACCCCGAAGATCGGCGACGTCTTCTTCGAGGTCCGCGACTGGAACGTCCGGCACCCCATCTCCGCTGAGCGACAGGTCTGCAAGAACGAGAGCTTCGTGGTCCGCCGCGGCGAGATCGTCGGCTTCGCCGGTCTCATGGGCGCGGGCCGCACCGAGCTCGCGATGAGCGTCTTCGGCCGCTCCTACGGGGTGTACGAGTCGGGCACGATCATCAAGGACGGCAAGGAGATCGTGCTGAAGTCGGTGGCGGACGCCATTGACAACGGGCTCGCGTACGTCAGCGAGGACCGCAAGGCGATCGGCCTCAACCTGCTCGACGACATCAAGTCGTCGACGGTGGCCGCCAAGCTGTCCAAGATCTCGCACCACGGCGTCCTCGACGAGGTCGAGGAGTACCAGGCGGCCGAGGCGTACCGCAAGGAGCTGCGGACCAAGGCCCCGACTGTCGACGAGAGCGTCTCCAAGCTCTCCGGCGGCAACCAGCAGAAGGTCGTCCTGGCGAAGTGGATGTTCACCGACCCGGACCTGCTGATCCTCGACGAGCCGACCCGCGGCATCGACGTGGGCGCCAAGTACGAGATCTACGGCATCATCCAGCGGCTCGCCGACCAGGGGAAGGGCGTCATCGTCATCTCCTCGGAGCTGCCTGAGCTGATCGGGCTCTGCGACCGCATCTACACCGTGTTCGAAGGCGCCATCACGGGCGAGATCGCCCGCGCCGACGCCACCCCGGAAAACCTCATGAAGCAGATGACCTCGACGAAGAAGATGCTGACACGATGAGCCGATTGAAGGACCTTCAGAAGAACCTGTTCGGCGGCAGCAGCTCCAACGCCCGCCAGTTCGGGATGATCTTCACCCTGGTGGCGATCGTCGTCCTGTTCCAGATCCTGACCGATGGCCTGACCCTGCAGTCGAACAACCTGATCGCGCTGTTCCAGCAGAATTCGTACATTCTGATTCTGGCCATCGGCATGCTCATGGTGATCGTCGCCGGGCACATCGACCTCTCGGTCGGCTCGATCGCCGCCTTCGCGGGCATCCTGGTGGCCAAGTCGATGGCCGAGTGGTCGCTGCCCTGGCCCGCCGCCATCCTGTTCGGCCTCGTGATCGGCGCGATCATCGGCGCCTGGCAGGGCTTCTGGGTGGCCTATGTGGGGGTGCCGGCGTTCATCGTCACCCTGGCCGGCATGCTGCTCTTCCGCGGCGGCAACCAGTTCATCGGTAACGCCAGCACCATCCCGGTGCCCGAGGGCTTCCGGCAGATCGGCGCGGGCTTCCTCCCCGAATTCGGGCCGAACACCGGCTACAACAACGCGACGCTGCTGCTCGGCCTGGCCGCCGCGGTGGCGGTGGTGTGGCGGGAGCTCCAGGCCCGCAAGACCCGCCGGGAAATGGACGCCGACCCGGCCCCGATGTGGATCTCGATCCTGCGGATGGCCATCATGGTCGGGGTTATCGCCTTCGCGTCGCTGCGCTTCGCCAGCGGTCGGGTCGGCACCAGCTTCCCGATCTCCGGGATCATCCTGCTGGTGCTGGTGATCGCGTACTCCTTCTACACCCGCAACACGGCCGGTGGCCGGCACATCTACGCGGTGGGCGGCAACTCCCGGGCGGCCGAGCTGTCCGGCGTGAAGCTCAAGCGGGTCAATTTCTTCGTCATGATGAACATGTCCGTCCTGGCCGCGCTGGCCGGCATGATCTTCGTGGCCCGTTCGGCGGCCTCCGGTCCGCAGGACGGCAACGGCTGGGAGCTGGACGCGATCGCCGCGGTCTTCATCGGCGGCGCGGCCGTGTCCGGCGGTATCGGCACCATCAGCGGCTCGATCGTCGGTGGTCTCGTCATGGCCGTGCTCAACAACGGCCTCCAGCTGATGGGCGTCGGCACCGACCGCGTCCAGATCATCAAGGGTCTGGTCCTGCTGCTGGCCGTCGCGATCGACGTCTACAACAAGAGCCAGGGGCGCTTCTCCATCATCGGGAGCCTGATGCGGCCGTTCCGTCGCGACGACTCCGCCCCTCCCGCCTCACCGCCGGACGCGGAGCGCGAGCCCGCCAAGGTGGCGGTGTCCGGCTGACGGCCACCGACCTCTCCACCCGTCTCACATCCAGAAAGGCAAGTCCTCACCATGCGTAAATTTTTCGGCTCGTCGGTGGTGGCCATCAGCGCCGCCGCCATGCTGGCCCTCGCCGGCTGCGGCTCCGGCCGTGACGGCGACAGCGACTCCGGCGGCGAGGCCGCCAAGGGCTTCGCGGCGAACTCCCTGATCGGTGTGGCCCTGCCGGCCAAGACCTCGGAGAACTGGGTCCTCGCCGGTGACCTGTTCACCAACGGCCTCAAGGAGGCCGGTTTCCAGGCTGACGTGCAGTACGCCGGCGCGTCGACCACGGTCGCCGACCAGCAGGCCCAGATCACCGCCATGACCACCAAGGGCGCCAAGGTCATCGTCATCGGCGCGACCGACGCCGCGCAGCTGTCGACCCAGGTCGCCGCGGCGCACGCCGCCGGCGCCAAGGTGATCGCGTACGACCGGCTCATCACCAACACGCCGGACCTCGACTACTACGTCGCGTTCGACAACTTCAAGGTCGGCCAGCTCCAGGGCCAGGCCCTGCTGGACGGCATGAAGGCCAAGAAGCCGAACGGCCCGTACAACATCGAGCTGTTCTCCGGCTCGCCGGACGACAACAACGCCGGTGTCTTCTTCAACGGCGCCATGGACGTGCTCAAGCCGGAGATCGACAAGGGCAACGTCGTCGTCGCCTCGGGTCAGAAGGACGTCAAGCAGACCGCCATCCAGGGCTGGAAGGCCGAGGGTGCGCAGGCCCGCATGGACCAGCTGCTGACCTCGACCTACGGCAACAAGGAGCTGGACGGCGTCCTCTCGCCGAACGACACGCTGGCCCGCGCCATCCTGACCTCGGTCAAGGGTGCTGGCAAGCCGGTCCCGGTCGTCACCGGCCAGGACTCCGAGGTCGAGTCGGTCAAGTCGATCGTCGCCGGCGAGCAGTACATGACGATCAACAAGGACACCCGCAACCTGGTGAAGGAGACCATCAACATGGTCAAGGCTCTCCAGGCCGGTGACAAGCCGCAGGTGAACGACACCAAGTCGTACAACAACGGCAGCAAGGTCGTCGACACGTTCCTGCTCCCGCCGGTCGCCGTCACCAAGGCGAACGCCGCCGAGGCGTACGCGAACGACCCGAAGCTCGCGCCGCTCACCAAGTAATCACGCGGTAGGCAGCAACGACGATGGGTCCCGGGATCTCCTCTTCCGGGACCCATCGTCGTCCGGGCGCCCCGCACCACCCGGCAGCGACCCGGAAGGAGGTCTGACCGTGAACGCACCCATCCGGTCCAGGCCAGCCGGCGTCGGCCGTAACCCCGAATCCCCGCTGCCCTCGGTCCCCGGCGCCAGCCAGGAGGAGATCCGGCGGCAGAACCTCGGCGCCGTGCTGCGCTACGTGCACCTGCACGGCCCGACGTCCCGGGCCGAGCTGACCAGTCGACTCGGCCTCAACCGCAGCACCATCGGCGCCCTCGCCGCCGACCTGGTCGCCAGTGGCCTGGTCACCGAGGAGACAACCACCACCGCCCGTCGCGCCGGCCGCCCCTCGCTGGTGGTCAGCCCTCGCTCCGACCGGGTGTACGCACACGCCCTGAGCATCGACGCCTACCGGTTGCGTGCCGCCCGGGTCGGCCTCGGCGGGCGCATCCTCGACCTGCGGGAGATCGCCCGACCCGGTGGCATGTCGGCGGTCGACGCCGTCGGTCCGCTCGCCGACCTGGTCCGCGACATGGAACGCGCGGTGGCCCCCGACGCGCTGCTCGTCGGCGGTGCGGTCGCGGTGACCGACACCTCCCGCAACCCGGACGGCGAGATCCGGGTCGCCGGCGTCGAGGCGACCCTCGGCGCGGCGCTCGAGGCCGAACTGTCCGCCTGCCCCGGCTTCGTGGCCGGAGACCTGGCCGACATCGCCGGGCTGGCCGAGCACGTACGAGGCGTGGCGGCCGGCGTCGACGACCTCATCTACCTGCACGGTGACGTCGGGATCAGCGCCGGCATCATCGTCGGCGGCCGCCTGGTGGTCGGTCACCGGGGGCACAGCGGCAAGGTCGGCCACATGGTCGTCAACCCGAACGGGCTGCCGTGCGGCTGCGGCTCACGGGGCTGCTGGGAGACCGAGATCGGTGAGGCCGCGCTGCTGCGGCACGCCGGCCGGGACCCCCGCGACCGTGCGGCGGTGGCCGAGGTGCTGCGCGCGGCGGAGCAAGGCGACCCGACCGCGCGGGCGGCGGTCGAGCAGGTCGCCGACTGGCTCGGCTTCGGCGTGGCGAACCTGGTCAACGTGGTCAACCCGGACGCGGTGGTGTTCGGTGGCTCGCTGCGCGACATCTTCACCGCCGGGGCGGACACCGTACGCCGCCGGTTGGACACCATGCCGCTGCCGGGTTCCCGGGAGCACCTGCGCCTGCGCGCGGCCGCGCTCGGCCGGGACGCCGTTCTGATCGGCGCCGCCGAACTGGCCTTCGACAAGCTGCTGGCCGATCCGCTCAACGTCGGCGTCGCCGGACAGTGGGGATCGGCCGACTCGGCCTAGGGATCCGACCGCCGCGCGGGATCCGACAGTTCCCGCACCACCCCGATGCCGCTACCCGGCCGGGACTCCCAACGACATCGTCATGGCCCCGAAGCTAGCTGAAACTCCGTTCCCGTATCCCCTACCGTATCTTGTACGGTAAGCGCCGATGGCCGCTACGGAGGGGAGATCGACGTGACAGCGAGCGGTGCGGCGATAGTCGCGCAGGGGCTGCGCAAGCGGTATCGGGACCGGTTCGCACTGGACGGCTTCGACCTGCGGGTGGACGCGGGGACGGTGTGTGGCCTGCTCGGCCCGAACGGGGCCGGCAAGACCACCTCGGTGCGGATCCTGTCCACCCTGCTGCGGCTGGACGGGGGTCGCGCCGAGGTCGCCGGCTTCGATGTGACCCGCCAGCCGGACCAGGTGCGCTACCGGATCGGCCTGGTGGGGCAGCACCCCGCGCTCGACGAGGCGCTCAGCGGCCGACAGAACCTCGTGCTCTTCGGCCGGCTGTTCCACCTGGGTCGGCGCCGGGCCCGGCAGCGGGCGGGCGAGCTGCTGGAGCGGTTCGGCCTCGACGATGTCGGCGAGCGGCCCGTCCGCACGTACTCCGGCGGGATGCGTCGGCGGCTGGACCTGGCGTCCGGCATGATCCTGGCCCCCGCCGTCCTGTTCCTCGACGAACCCACCACCGGGCTGGACCCGCGGGGCCGGAACGAGGTGTGGGTCTCGATCCGGGAGCTGATCCGTGCCGGCACCACCGTGCTGCTCACCACCCAGCACCTGGACGAGGCCGACCAGCTCGCCGACCGGATCTCGGTGGTCGAGGCCGGTCGCGTGATCGCCGAAGGCACACCCGACGCCCTCAAGGCCCGGCTCGGCGGCGACCGGATCGAGCTGGTCGTCACGGACGCCGCCGATCTCGCCACCGCCGTCGCCCAGGTGCGCCGGGTCGTCGACGACGAGCCGACAGTCGACGCCGACCGGCGCGCGGTTAGCGTCGGCGTCGGGCATCGGGCCGGTGCGCTCGTCGAGGTGTTGCGGGCGCTCGACACCGCGCAGGTCGCGGTGGCCGACGTCGCTCTTCGTCGCCCCACTCTGGACGACGTGTTCCTGCACCTCACGGGGCACCGGGCCATCCAGGAGGTGACCGCGTGAGCACCACCCTGCCCTCGGCGGTGGACCTGACGCCCGGCCGGCCCGCTGCGCTGACCGACAGCGGCACCCTCGTCTGGCGCGGCCTGGCCCGGTGGCGACGCGACCCTGGGCCGCTGGTCGCCTCGCTCGGCTTCACCATCCTGATCGTGCTGATCTTCGCCTACCTGTTCGGCGGGGCGTTGCAGGTGCCCGGAGGAGGCAGCTACCGGGAGTTCCTGATGCCCGGAATGTTCGTGATGACCATGGTGTTCGGGATCAGCCTCACCACGATCGCCGTCGCCGAGGACCTGGAGCGCGGCATCACCGACCGGCTTCGCGCCATGCCTGTGTCACCACTCGCGCCGCTCGTCGCCCGGGCGGTGACCGACATGCTGTTCGCAGTGGTCACCCTCGCGGTGCTGCTGGCCGCCGGCCTCGCGGTCGGTTGGCGGGCGCACGGCGGCGCCGGTGCCACGCTGGGCGCGGTGGGGCTGATCCTGCTGCTGCGGTTCGCCCTGGTCTGGGTCGGCATCTTCCTCGGCCTGGTCACCCGGGGCCAGACGGCCGTGGTCGCCGTGCAGACCCTGGAGTTCCCGCTCGGCTTCCTCTCCAACGCGTTCGTCGCACCGGCCACGATGCCGGCCTGGCTCAGCGCGGTGGCCGCGTGGAACCCGCTGTCGGCGACCGTCGGGGCCACCCGCGAGTTGTTCGGCAACCCCGGCTGGGGTGGTGACTCGTGGGCCGCCCAGCACTACCCGTGGCTGGCCGTGGTCTGGCCGATCGCGCTGGTCGCCGTGTTCCTGCCGCTCTCGGTCGCCCGGTACCGGCGGCTGGCCGGCTGAGCGTCGAGGCGTACGCGCCCCCGGTGGTAGGGCCCACCGGGGGCGCGGTCGGTCACCCGGCGGGACGCAGCACCCGCCCAGGGCCGGCTGCGTTGTCGGCGGCCGCCTGGGTGCGCTGGGCCCCGGTGACGCAGACGTCGTCGCCGATGAACGCCTCACGCCACACGTAGCCGGCGACGCAGGTGTGTGGGCCGTACGGGCCGCTGACCCAGCGGCTCGCCGCGGCCGCGTTGTCCGCGAGCACCTGGGAGCGGGTCGCGCCGGTGACGCAGACGTAGTCGGACTGGTCGGCGTCGCGCCAGACGTACCCGCTGACGCAGGTGTTCGGGCCGGAGACGAGCCGGGCCGGGTTGCGCCGGGACGCGGCCGCGGCGTTGTCGGCGGCGGCCTGGCTGCGCTGCGTCCCGGTGACGCAGACGTCGTCCCCGGCGTACGCCTCACGCCACACGTAGCCGGCGACGCAGGTGTGCGGGCCGTACGGGCCGTTCACCCAGCGGCTGGCCGCGGCGGCGTTGTCCGCCCACACCTGGCTGCGAGTGGCGCCGGTGACGCAGACCAGGTCGCCGGCGCGGGCCTCGCGCCAGACGTAGCCCTGGAGGCAGCGGTTCACCACGTCGGTGGTCACGGTCACCGAGGCGGCGTTGCCGGAGAGCCAGTTCACGCCGATCTGCACGCCGTTGGCGTTGAGGGACTGGGCCGGCCCGCCGCCGGGGCCGGTGCGCAGCAGGGTGGGGGTGCCGTTGCGGACCTCGTGCAGCAGCACGGTGTCGGCGGGGATGCCCGCGCTCCAGCCGGTCTTCCGGCGGAACTCCACCGTGTAGTAGTGGAAGAGGTCGGCCGGGTCGAACGGGATCCGGACCAGTTGCGGGCCGCTCGCGGCGGGCACCTCCAGCGGGGCCAGGGTCAGGGTGCGGGAGCCGATCCCGTCGGCGGCCATGGTGAACACGCGGTTCTTCGGCAGCCAGCCCAACTCGTCGCGGTGCGGCCCGTTCAGCCCGACCGCGCTGGTGCCGTAGTTCCCGGTGGCGAAGGCGTGGATGTGCATGGCGCTCATCTCGTCCCACGGGTCGTCGTACTCGCCCGGTTGGGACCACGGCGCGTTCTGGTAGGTGGTGTCGTTGGAGAAGGAGTGCCCCAGGTTGTAGCCGTGCAGCATCTCGTGCGCGGCGAAGCCGACGTTCCAGGCGCCCGGGTCGAGCAGCACCCGGCCGCCGGCCGCGCCGGAATCCACCCAGTCGTTGAGCATGACCGCGATCCGGTTGCCGGCGGGCACCGCGTAACCGGCGGTCGCCGCCGTGTCCACGCAGCGCTGGATCCGGGTCCACCTGTCGATCGACCCGAACTGTGCCAGCGTGTACGGCATCGTGTACCAACCCCGCACGACCGATCCGGCCAGCGACACCCGTCCGCCGGACTGGTCGGCCAGGTAGTCCGCCACCCCGCCGGTGCCGACCCCGGCAGCGGTGAGGAAGTTGGCGAAGTGCGACGGCGGTTGAGGCTCCGCCGGTTTGTCGCTGAACTTGCACAGCAGCACCGACCAGGCGGTCGCGTTACGGATCGGGCTTGCCGTCGCCGGGGCGGCCGGCAACGCGACCGCGCCCAGCGCGGCGCAGGCGAGCGCCACGGCCGACGCGGCGACCCGACGGATAATTCTGGACTTCACGCGTACGCTCCCATCTCTGCGGCCCGGCCAACCCGGGTCCGGAGTCCACATCGGAGCACCAGCTGTGATCGGATGGGCACGTTGAGTCGCGTTCGCGACGGGCCGGAATCCGACTTCGCCGACCGTCGGTGCGCGCCGTTAGGCTCGGCGGCGTGGTCGTCCACCAACTCGACCGGGCACAGGCACGGCGGATCGCCGTCCACGCCCAACTACTGGCCGACCCACGCCCGACCGACCTGCTGGCGGTGGTCCGACAACTGACCCTGGTGCAGCTAGACCCGACGGCCGCCGTCGCGCCGAGCGCCGACCTGGTCTGCTGGAGCCGGCTCGGCTCGTCGTACCGGCCGGAGTGGCTGCGGCAGGCCCTGGAACGGGGCCGGACGCTCTTCGAACACCAGGCGATGGTGCGCCCCATGGAGGATCTGGGGCTCTATCTGGCCGCGATGGCGCAGTCGCCCGCGCACGAGCGGCAGCGCGAGTGGCTGCGCGCCAACGACTCGTTCCGCCGGGACGTGCTCGACCGGCTCGCCGCCGACGGGCCGCTGCCTTCCCGGGACATCCCGGACACGTGCGTGGTGCCCTGGCCGTCGTCCGGCTGGACCAACAACCGCAACGTCACCCAGATGCTGGAGTTCCTGGTCCTGCGCGGCGAGGTCGCGATCGCCGGCCGCCAGGGCCGGCAACGACTCTGGGATGTGGCGCGGCGGGTCTACCCCGCTGACACGCCGGTCGTGCCGCTGGAGCAGGCACGCCGGGCCCGCGACGAGCGGCGACTGCGGGCGCTGGGCATCGCCCGGCGAAAGGCGGTAGCCGTTCCCGGCGAGCCGGCGGAGGTCGGCGACGCCGGTGAGCCGGCTGTCGTCGAGGGCATCGCGGGGGAGTGGCGGGTCGACCCGGCCGCGCTCGGGCAACCCTTCACCGGGCGTACGGCGTTGTTGTCGCCCTTCGACCGGCTGGTGCACGACCGGGTCCGCCTGGCCGACCTGTTCGACTACGAGTACGTGCTCGAGATGTACAAGCCGAAGGCGAGCCGACGGTGGGGCTACTTCGCGTTGCCGATCCTGCACGGTGACCGGCTGGTCGGAAAGGTCGACGCCACCGCCGACCGCCGCCGCGGCGCACTCACCGTGCACGCCGTCCACGAGGACGTGCCGTTCACCCCGGAGCTGACCCGCCCCCGGCTGACCTCCGGTGGCCCATCCCCCTCGATCGGGAAGGTCTGGGTGCGGGCCGACTGGTAGCGCGGTCGGGCCAGGATCTCCACCGCCGCCCGTACGCCGACGTACCCGGCGAGGGTGATGCCCATGGCGGGCAGCATCCGCTTCCACACGGTGCCGGCGAAGACGCCCAGCGCCACGGCGAACAGGGTGTACCCGATCGGGACGATGCCCTGCAGGTCGAAGACGATCATGCCGAGTCGGCCCTCGTGCGCGGCCTTGGTGAGCGGGTCGACCCACCAGGACATGCCCAGCCCGTAGAGCGCCGCGAGGACCACGACGGCCCCGCCCACCAGCCCGAACTTCACCAGGGCCCAGCGGGTCCGGCCGACGCCCTGGGTCCAGACGAACCGGTGCGTGCCGTGCTCCACCTCGCGGGCGACCAGCGGAGCACCCCAGAAGAGGCCGACCAGCGCCGGCAGGGTGATCAGCAGTACGGCCACCAGGTTGAGGCTGCCGTACCGGTTTCCGAAGCGGCGGAAACCCGCGTCGCAGGTGTCCCGGGTCGCCGCCGTCACATTGGCGTCCGCGAGCTGGCGCGCGCAGTCCGCCAGCCCGAGGTCGCTGAAGGTGTTCCGCATCGACAGGCCGATCGGCACCAGCAGAGCGGCGAGCGCCGCGAGCCCCAGCAGGGTGTAGAACGCCTGCTTGCGGTGTTGCCGCCAGGTCAGCCAGATCATGCCGCCACCCCCCACTCGCTGTGACTGGTCTGGACGGCGCCGTCGGCCAGGTAGGCCAGGACGACGTCCTCCAGGCTGACGTCGCGGACCGTCCAGGCCGGGTCGGTGACCGGACCGTCGGTGCGGACCAGCAGCGTGGACTGCCGGTCGGTGTGGCTGGCCCGGACCACGGCGGCGACGCCCCCGATGACGCCGCCGTCGTGCCGGGGACCGACGAGCTGCCGGTGGGCGGCCACCAGGTCGTCGACCGCGCCGGCGAGCTGCACCTGGGCGGCGTTGAGCACGATCAGGTAGTCGCAGACCCGTTCGAGATCGGCCAGCAGGTGCGAGGAGAGCAGAACCGTGGTCCCGGAGTCCGCCACGCTGCCCATCAGCGACTGGAGGAACTCCCGCCGGGCCAGGGGGTCGAGGCTGGCCACCGGCTCGTCGAGCAGCAGCAGCCGGGGCTGCTTGGCCAGCGCCAGGGCGAGCGCCACCTGGGCCCGCTGCCCGCCGGAGAGCTTGCCGACCGGCCGATCCGGTGGAATGCCGAGCTGTGCCAACCGGGTACGGGCCAACGCGGCGTCCCACCGCCTGTTCAGCTTGCCGCCGGCGAAGACCAGCTCGGCGGCGGTGAAGTCCCGGTACAGCGGAGTGTCCTGGGCGACGAACCCGATGTCGGCCAGGCCCTGCGTGTCCCCGTACGGGGACCGGCCGAACACCCGCACCGCGCCCGCGTCGGGCTTGAGCAGCCCGACGGCCAGGTGCAGCAGGGTGCTCTTTCCCGCGCCGTTCGGCCCGACCAGCGCGGCGATCCGGCCGGCCGGCAGGTGCAGTGAGCAGTCCCGCAGCGCCCAGGTGCTGCCGTACCGCTTGCCGAGCCGGTCGGCCTCCAAGACCATGTCCATCCTCTGTCCTCTCGTTCTGCTCATGCGGGTTCCTTCTGCGGGGTGTCGTCGGCGAGGGTGGCTCGCAGCGTGGTCTCCACCAGGGCGATGACGTCCTCGGCCGTGAGGCCGGCGGCCTGCGCCCGGTGCAGCCAGGCGACCAGGTCGTCGCGCAGCTCGGCCTGGTTGGGCAGGGACGCGCCGGCAAGCGTGCGCTGGACGAACGTCCCCACTCCGGGTCGGCCGCCGACCAGACCCTCGATCTCCAACTCGCGGTACGCCTTCAGCACCGTGTTCGGGTTGATCGCCAGTGACTGGGCGACGTCCCGGACCTTCGGCAGCTGGTCGCCCGGCGAGAGCAGGCCGACCCGCAGCGCCTGTTTCACCTGCTGCACGAGCTGCATGTAGGTGTTCACCTTCGACCGGCTGTCCAGCACGAACTCGATCACTCGTGATGATCCTTCCTGTTGTCCTACGACAGTAGGACTAATAGACAGCTTCGACGCACGGGTCGCACCTGTCAAGCGAATCGGCGTCCGTCGTGGCACCGACGGGCCACGAGTTGGCACCCACGGGCCAGCGGACCGGGAAGGGACGGCAGGCGATCCGCGCGACCGGAAAGGTGTGCGATGGTCACCAGGCAGCTCACGGCATCGACGGCGACACCGCTGCAGACGGCCCGTGCCCGGGGCCGGGTGCGCGGACGACTGATCCTGCTCGGCCCCGCGTTCGTCGCCGCCGTCGCGTACGTCGACCCGGGCAACTTCGCGACCAACTCGGCCGCCGGCGCCCGCTACGGCTACCTGCTGGTCTGGGTCGTGGTGGTGGCCAACCTGATGGCCATGCTGGTGCAGACGCTCACCGCCAAGCTGGGCCTGGCCACCGGGCGCAGTCTGCCCGAGCTGTGCCGCGATCGCCTGCCACGGCCGGTGAACCGGATGATGTGGGTGCAGGCCGAGCTGGTCGCCATGGCCACCGACCTGGCCGAGGTGATCGGCGGCGCGGTCGCGCTCTACCTGCTCTTCGGCATCCCGCTGCTGCCCGGCGGGATCATCATCGGCACCGCCGCGTTCGCCGTGCTGGCCCTGCGCTCACGGGGCTTCCGCGCGTTCGAGATCGGCATCGCCGTGCTGCTCGGCGTGATCGTGCTGGCCTTCGCCGTCAACCTGCTCGCCTCCGGCTCCGACCCGGGCTCCGCCGTCGCCGGCCTCGACCCGACCCGGGCGCTGGTGCTGTCCCAGGTCATCCTCAGCTTCGGCATCCCGTTCGCGCTGATCCCGGTGGTCGCCTTCACCCGTCGCCGCGACCTGATGGGAAACCTGGTAAACCACCCCCTCACCACCGCCGCCGCGTCGCTGGTGGCCGTGCTGGTGGTCGCGCTCAACGCCTTCCTGCTCTGGCAGGTCGTCGCCGGCTGAGCCGGCCGGGTAGCTGAGCCGGCTGAGCCGGGGCGTGGGTCAGGTCCGGCGGCCCTCGTCGCGGGCCGGGATCTCCTGGCGCTGTTCGAGGGCGTCCGCCGGGTCGGCGTAGGCCGGCAGGGATGTCCCCTCCTCGAGGGTGCCCGCCGGCAGGGCGCCCTGCTCGGCGAGGTCGGCCTCGGACGCCTCCGGGTCGACGTCACCCGACACCCGGTCCGGCGGCCCCACGTCGAACGCGTCCTGCCGTTGCTCGACGGCGTCCGCCTCCGGGGGAGGGATCGGAGCGCCCTGGTCGTCCGGGTACGTGCTCATCGGAGCCTCCTCGCGGCGGTCGTCGACAGGCCGCCGGGCCGCTGCCTACCCGGCATCGCCGCACTCAGACCTGCCCCCGGTCAGGATCCGCGGGGATCCCGACGAGTGTCAGGCCGCCGGGGTCGCGCCGCCACGGCAGGACCGGGCGGTCGCGCCCCGTACCGTCGTGGGGGCGCCGAGATCCACCGGGGCCGGGCCGACCGCGCAGGTCAGCGCGCCCACCTGCCCGCCGGCGAGGATCGGTGCGGACGCGGTACCCGTCAGCGCCAGCGGGCCGCCCACCCGCGTGCCCACCACCGTGACGTGGCCGGTCGTGCCGGTCAGCGCCACCGCGCCGCGTACCTCGGTGCCCAGCAGCTCGACGGCGGCGGCGCCGGAGGACGCCAGGCCCCCGCCGATCGTGGACCGCTCGGCGACCAGGGAGGCGCCGGGCGCTCGGCGAACGGGGACACCGACAGCCCGCCCGAGCCGAGGTTGCCGTAGACCAGGCCGTCCACGTCGGTGCCGGTGGCGGTGAACAGGAACGGCGACCGGGCGTCCGTGGGCCAGCCGTAGTAGGTGTGCCAGCCGTCGCCGTCGAGCCGGAACTCCGAGGTCACCACCCCAGGGCTGTCGTCCGTGCCGGTCAACCCCATGGTGAACGGGCCGTTGTACACGTACCCGGTGGGCCGGCCGGGCCGGGTCGTGGTGAGCAGGGGCTCGGAGAGGGCGTACGCGACGTCGGGGCGGGTGGCGTCGACCGTCCAGGTGCGGGTCACCGCCTCCCGGGTCGCCGGGTCGCTCACCCGGGCGGTCAGCCGGTGGGTGCCCCGCGACAGGCGCAGTGCGCCCAGGTCGAGGTCGCGGTCGCTGCCGGTGTCGGCCACCGGTCGTCCGTCCAGCGACCAGCGCACGCCCGGCGCCCGGTCGGTTGGTTGGCTGGTCTGCACGTACACCACGTCCTGGGCGCCGACCGGCCGGTCGGTCGCGGTGGACCCGGTGATCGCCAGCGGCTGCGCCACCAGCGGGGTGCGGACTCCGGTGTCCACCGTCCACGTGCGGGTCCGGGTCAGCGCGGGGGAGCGGCGGATCGCCGGGTCGCGGACGAACTCCGTCGGGTCGGTCACCGTGGCGGTGGCCGTGTGCCGGCCGGGGCGCAGCCGCAGCGTCCGCAGGTCCAGGTGGCGGGCGTTGCCGGTACGCGACACCACCCTGCCGTCCACCGACCAGGTCACCGTCAGCGCGTGGCTCACCGGGTGCAAAGTGTCCACCCAGAGCAGACGGTCCGCGCCGACCGGCTGGTCGGTGGCGGTGCCGCCCTGCACGATGGCGACCCGGTCCGCGATCCGCTCGGTCATCTGCTCACGGCCGACCTGGTCGAAGTAGAAGCCCAGCGATTTCATCATCGAGTGCCGGCTCGGCCGCCACACCCCGCGCTGGAGGTACAGGCCGCCCTCGTAACGGCCGATCCTGCCGCCCGACTCGCTCGGCTCACCCAGCCACCGCCACCACTTGGCCCGGGTGTCGCGCATCTGCCGCTCGGTGAGCACCGTGTGGTGCGCCGAGTCCGGTTCCGGCCCGTCGTACGTGTCGCCGGGCACCCCACGGGCGTAGTAGTCGTACTCGTCCTGCAACCCGCCGAGCGAGTGCCCCAGCTCGTGCGGGCTGATCAGCGCGGAGAGGGCGTTGCCGCCGGACGCGGTGGCGTGCTGCCGCCCGCCCCGCCGTAGGTGCCACTGTTGGCCAGGGCGATCAGCTGCCGGTTGCCCGGGTTGGTGCCGACGGCCAGGTCGGCGTACGTGTTCGCGGGGTGTTGAGGTGCCGGTCCACGTGCGCCCGGAAGGTGGGCAGGTCGGCCTCGGTGTAGCCGTCGCCCAGCAGCACCAGGTTGAACCGCTTCGCCGGGTCGCCGGTGACCTGGATCGGCACCACGGTGGCGCTGCCGGCCGGCGCGGCGGTGGCCGGTGTGGCGACCGCCACCCCGCCGCGACGAGCGCCGCCACACACAATCCCGCTCTGATCCGCACCCCGCGCCCCTTCCGACGTGCCGGGCGGCCGGACGGCGTGGGACAGCCGGGCCGGCGGGAGCGCCGGTGCCCGGTACGCCGTGACCGCTGTCACTTCGGACCGTACCGGGGTCGGGCCGACAGGTAACCCCGCCCTGTCCCGCCGCCCACGCGGCCCCGAGATGACCACGCCGGTGGTCGAGATCGGCCAGGATGGGCGGGACGGCCGGGACGTGGCCGCGACGAGGAGGCGGGCGATGCGGGTACGCGGGTGGGTGACCCGGGGGCGGCGTGTCCGCGCGGGAGCGGTGCTCGGCGCGCTTGTCGTCGGCGTCGTGCCGGCCGTGGCGCTGATGCCTGGTGTGGCCGGCGCGGCCGCCCCGGCAACTGTGTGCCAGGTGCGGGACGACCGGCTCACGGAGATCTCCGGGATGGTCGCCACGGACGACGGGTACGTGGTCGTCAACGACGGCGCCGACGACGAGGCCCGCCGCCGGATCTTCCACCTCGACCGCCGCTGCGCGGTGACGCGGACGGTCAGCTACCCGTCGCGCCCCCGCGACACCGAGGACCTGGCGATCGGCGCGGGCGGCACCATCTGGGTGGCCGACATCGGTGACAACGACCGTACGCGGGAGACGATCGCCCTGTGGCGGCTCGCGCCGGGCGCGGACGAGCCGGTGCTGCTCCGGATGACGTACCCGGACCGCCCGCACGACGCGGAGGCGCTGCTGCTCGACGCCGACGGCCGGCCGTTGATCATCACCAAGGGCGGCAGCGGCACCGCCGTCCTGTACGCGCCGACCACCGCGCTGCGACCGGGCGCGACGACGCCGCTGGCCTCGGTCGGCCAGGTGGTCCTGCCGTCCAGCTCCACCAGCAACCCGTTCTCGTTCCTCGGCCGGGGCGTGGTCACCGGCGCGGCGAGCGCCCCGGACGGACGCCGGGTGGTGCTGCGCACCTACGCCGACGCGTTCGAGTACGACGTGCCCGCCGGTGACGTGGTCGCCGCGCTGACCACAGGCACGCCGAGGGCCGTCCCGCTGCCGGACGAGCCCCAGGGCGAGTCGATCACCTACAGCCGGGACGGCCGCTCGCTGCTCACCGTGTCCGAGTCCGCCGACCAGCCGCCGGGCACCCGCCCGACGATCCTGCGGTACGCGGTCGCGCCCGCCACCGCCGCCGCCCCGCAGCCGGAGTCCACCACCCGAAGAAACCCCTCGGCGTACGCCCGCGCCGCGTCCGCCGCCGTCACCACCCCC
>NZ_VDFY01000216.1 GCF_006228125.1 Micromonospora orduensis
CCTCCAGCCGCGGTGCCTCCGCCAGCCGCCGCGCCGCCGGCCGCCATGCCGCCGTCGGTTGTCGCGCCGCCGCCCTGGCCGGGCGCCGCGACAGCCGGACCGCACGCCGGATCTGGCCGTCCCCCCGCGACCAGCCCCGGTCGACCGACCGCACCCAACCAGGGCCCGGCCCGCGCGAGCAGCCCCGGCGACCTGCCCACCCGTACCCCCGCACCGGGGGCGTCGAGTCGCCCACCGGCCGCCTCCGGCACGCCAGGCCAGCCGGAGGCCACGCCGACCCGCCCGGGTACTGGCGCAGGGCTACCGCCACGGCCGTCCGCTCCCGGCCCCGCGATCCGACCGGCGGCCTCGGACGCTCCGATCCCATCGGGTGGCGACGCGCCCACCGCGTTCATCCCCAAGGTCGGCGCCGGTCCCGCACGGCCGGGCGCCGCCCCGACCTCACCGGCCGGCTCGATCCCCCCGGCCGGGCCTCAGCGCGCCGCCGACCCGTCCGCCACTGCACTGATCCCCACCGTCTCCGGCGGCCCCTCGGTCCGACCGCCGGCCATGGACTCGACGGCCCTGATGGGCGCCGTGCCCCGTACGCCGACGACCGACGACCCGACCGGTGCCAGCGACAGCCCCGCCGAGCCTCCCCGGCCCCGACGCGGTGAGCGGGTGGTCCAGCTCCGGCCGCACCAGACCGGTGAGGGCTACAAGAGCGTCTACTCGGAGCTCACCCGGCCGTCGATCGCCTCCCGGCTGCGTACCGGCATCCGGATCTCCGGCGAGGTCCTCATCACCTTCGGCCTCGTGGTGCTGCTCTTCGCCGGCTACGAGGTGTGGGGCAAGTCGGCCATCGTCGACGCCCACCAGAACGACCTCAGCAGCCAGCTCGCCGAGGCGTGGGCCCCGACCGACTCCCCGACCGTCGCCCCGTCGGCGGCCGCGCCCAGCGCCAAGCCGTCCCCGCCGGTGCACGGCAAGCCGATCGCGGGCCTCTACATCCCCAAGCTCGACAAGAACTGGGTGGTCGTCGAGGGCGTCACCCAGGCCGACATCCGGTACGCACCCGGTCACTACCCGACCAGCGCGATGCCCGGCCAGATCGGCAACTTCTCCGTCGCAGGCCACCGCAACCGGGCAACCTTCTGGCGGCTCGACGAGCTCGACGACGGCGACGCGATCGTCGTCGAGGGCAAGACCGACTGGTACGTCTACCGGGTGTCGCAGACCCGGATCGTCCGGCCGACGCAGGTCGAGGTGGTGGCCCCGGTGCCCGGCGAGCCCGACAAGAAGCCGACCAAGCGGATGCTGACCCTCACCACCTGCAACCCCAAGTTCGACAACTACCAGCGGCTGATCATCCACGCCGAGCTGGACCGGACCCAACCCAAGTCGGCGGGCCGCCCGGCGGAGCTGGGAGGCTGACCCATGTACGCGTTCATCTGGCGCAAGCTGCCTTTCGGCCTGCCCGGAAAGCTCGCCGGTTCGGTGCTGCTCGCCGCCGCCGCGGTGGCCCTGCTCTGGTACGTGGCCTTTCCGTGGGCCGAACCACTGCTGCCCTTCGACGACGTGCAGGTCACCCAGGATTCGGGGGTGCCCGGTGACCCGGGCGGCGGTGACGCCGTGACCGGGGAGACTCCGGCTGGCGACGAGCACGACCTGCCGTACGACACCGACCAGAACAACCCCGCGCCTCCCTCCCCGAGCAGGTGACCATGCGCGTCCTGGTGATCGACAACTACGACTCGTTCGTCTTCAACCTGGTGCAGTACCTCGGCCAGCTCGGCGTGGAGTGCGAGGTACGCCGCAACGACGAGATCGACGTCGCCGAGGTGGGCCGGGTGGGCGCGGCCGGTGTCCTGCTCTCACCCGGGCCGGGCAGCCCCGACCGCGCCGGCATCTGCCTGGACGTCATCCGGGAGTACGCGGGCGAGCTGCCGATCTTCGGCGTGTGCCTCGGCCACCAGGCGATCGGTGAGGCGTTCGGTGCGACCGTGACCCGCGCCCCCGAGCTGCTGCACGGCAAGACCTCCGAGGTGAGGCACCGGTCGGTAGGCGTCCTCGCCGGCCTGCCGGACCCGTTCACCGCCACCCGGTACCACTCACTCGCGGTGCTGCCCGAGACCCTCCCCGACGAGCTGGAGGTCACCGGCTGGACCGGCTCCGGCGTCGTGATGGCGATGCGGCACCGGACACTGCCCATCGAGGGCGTGCAGTTCCACCCGGAATCGGTGCTCACCGAGGGCGGGCACCTGATGCTTGCCAACTGGCTCGCCGGCTGCGGCCACCCCGAGGCGCTGGAACGCGCACCGGCGCTGGCCGCCGAGGTCGACGCCCGCCGTCGGGCCGCCTTCGCCGCCGCCTGAGGGTCAGCTCCTGCGCAGCGCGTCCCGGACCGCCGGGTCGGCGGGCGAGCGGACCGCCGGCGACCGGTCGCGGACCGCGTCCCACGCCGCCTTGCCGCTGGCGAAGTAGTCCCGGGCCGACTTCTCGGCGAGCAGGGCACGCCCGCAACCGGGGCAGCCGGCGGTCACCCCGTCGGCGTCGAGGCCGAGATGCCGGCACAGCGTCACCGCCCGGGACAGGTGGTAGGACTGCGTGACGATCAGGGCCCGCTCGATGCCGTACACCTCGCGGGCCCGGGCGCAACTGTCGTAGGTGTCCAGGCCGAACGGGTCGGCCACCACCCGATTCGGGTCGACACCGAGTTCGGCGAGGTACGACGTCATCACCGCCGTCTCGTCACCGGACGCGCCACCGCCGTCACCCGAGACGAGGACGACCTTCGCCCGCCCGCTGCTCACCAGGGCGGCGGCGGTCTCCAAGCGGCCGGCGAGCCGTTCGCCCGGCCGCTGCCGGTCGGCCGCCACGGCGGTGCCGAGCACGATCACCACGTCTGCCGTGGGCGCGTCGGCAGCGTCGTACACGTGGCCGCGCGCGGAGATCGTCGTCCACAGCCACGGCAGACTGACGAGCAGCAGCACGACGGCGCCGAGGATGGCCGGGCGGCGCAGCCGCCGCGGCCATCGCTTCACCGGCCGGACATCGTCACTCACACCGATGCCCCGCACGCCGTGACCCGAATCAATCCTGAGGGAGTCGGCTCGGCGGGGGCGGGAACGGCAGACCGATGCCGCCCCCGTTGCCGGGAGTTGTCGGCGTGGTCGTCGGCGTGCCGGACGGTGTCGCGGTGGGCGTCGGGTCGGTCTCCGGCTCGGGCTGACTGATCTTGATGGTCACCTTCGTACCGGTCGGCTTCTTGTCCTTGGCATTCGGGCTCTGATCGGTGACCTTCCCCGCGTCGCCGGCAGGCACCTCCGGCCCCTCCTGCAGCACGACAGTGAAGCCGGCGTTGCGCAGGACGCGGCTGGCTTCCTCCTGGCTGAGCCCGACGACGTCCGGCACCTCGCGGACCTTGCCATTCGAGACGGTGAGTGTCACCTTCGTGCCCTCGGGGACGCGCTGCCCCGACGGAGGATCGACGCTGAGTACCTCGTCCTGGCTCGCCTCGCTGTCGACCGTCTTGACGTCGGGGACGAGATTCGCCTCCTCGAGACGGGCGATGGCGCTCTCCCGCTTGCTGCCCTTGAGGCCCACCGGGACGGTCACCTCGGGCGCGCCGCCACAGACCTGGATGGTGACCTGACGCGTCTCCTCCAGCCGCGCGCCCGGCTGCGGAGTCTGCCGGACCACCGTGTTCTTCTGGCACTTGCTGTCCAGCACCGGCTCGCCCACCACCGGCTGGAAACCGGCGCCGCGGATCTCGGTGATCGCGGCTTCCTGACTCTTACCGGTGAGGGTGGGCACCGACTTCAGATCCTTGCCCTGCTGGCTCCAGAGCAGGGCGGCGACCAGGGCGATCACCGCCAGCACGCCGACCGCGCTGAACATCGCGATCAGCCAGGAGGACGCCTTGCGCTGGCGCGGATCGCCCACCCGGGCCGGGATCTGCCGGGTCTGCTGCCCAGCGGCGGCAGCCGGGTAGCCACCCCCGCCGCCGGCCGGGGCCATCGCCACCGTCTCGGCCTCGCGCATCACAGGCGTGGCCAGCACAGGCCGCCCGGCGGCGGCGCGGAGCAGGTCCGCACGCATCTCGCCGGCGCTCTGGTAACGGTTGAGCGGGTTCTTCGACAGCGCCTTGAGCACTATCGCGTCGACGGCAGGGGTGACGTCCGGGTTGATGTCGCTAGGCGTCGGCGGGGTCTCCCGTACGTGCTGGTACGCGACGCTGACCGGGCTGTCGCCGACGAACGGCGGGTGCCCGCAGACCAGCTCGAAGAGCACGCACCCGGCCGCGTACACGTCGGAGCGGGCGTCTACGGCCTCGCCGCGCGCCTGCTCCGGAGACAGGTACTGTGCCGTGCCGATCACCGCGCTGGTCTGCGTCATGGTGGTCGCGCCGCTGGCCAGAGCCCGCGCGATGCCGAAGTCCATCACCTTGACCTGGCCGGTCTGGGTGAGCATCACGTTGCCGGGCTTGATGTCCCGGTGGATGATGCCGTGCCGGTGGCTGAACTCCAGCGCCGCGCACATGTCGGCGCAGATCTCCAGCGCCCGGCGGGGCTGCAACCGGCCCTCGGCGCCGAGCACCTCCTTGAGGGTCCGTCCGTTGACGAACTCCATGACGATGAACGGCAGCGTCTCGCCTGTCGGCGCGGTCTCCTCGCCTGTGTCGTAGACCGCCACGATCGCCGGGTGGTTGAGCGACGCCGCGTTCTGCGCCTCCCGCCGGAACCGCATCTGGAACGTCGCATCCCGGGCGAGGTCGGTGCGGAGCATCTTGATCGCGACGTCCCGACCGAGCCGGAGGTCGCGACCGCGGTGCACCTCGGCCATGCCGCCATAGCCGAGCAGCTCGCCGACCTGGTACCTGCCACCGAGCAGGCGGGCCTGCGCTGTCATCGCGTCTGTCGTCCTTCGCTCGTCGTCGTCCCGCCGTCGACCGGCTGGAGCCGTACCTCACGACGGTACGACGTCCGGGTCGGATCGTCGCGTCCGTCGAGCCGCAGCGCGCCGGACGTCGCCGCGTGCGGAGCCAGCGCACCGGTTTCGCCGGACTGCGACTGCTTCCGCAGGTTGTAGGAAATCACGCCCGAGCAGAGCAGGACCAGTACGGCGAGCAGGATGGCGAGAAGCACCATTCCGGGCCGGGACCGGTGGGGTTCGGGCGTGGATGGCATCGGGCCGGTCTGCCGCACGTACGCCGGGGGGTGTTCCTGCCGGGTCTGTGCCGGCGGCACCGCCGCGGCACCGCGCGGATAGCCTGCCGCACCGGCCGGCGGCCGGGCGTACGGGACGGCCGGCGCGACGGCGGTGGGGCGGGGCTGCTGGGGCGGCGCGACAGCGGTCGGTCGCTGCCCGGCGGGCGCCGGACGGTGCGGGGCGCCCGGTGCGCGGTGGTGCTGCGACTGGGGCACCTGTGCCCGACCGGGCGCCGCCGGTGAGGCCGGCGCCCCGGAGACCGGGCCGGGGTGACCGCCGCCCCTGGCCTGCTGGGAGAGCGCGGCCTTGAGCTGGCGGGCGACCTGCGCGAGAGCTGCGGCGCTGGGCCAGCGCGCGGCCGGGTCCTTGGCCAACGCCCGTTCCACCACTGCCCGGACCTGCGGCGGGATGTCCGCGGGCAGTGGGCGGGGCGTCTCCCGGACGTGCCGCATGGCGATGTCGAGCGGGTTGTCGCCCTCGAACGGGCGCCGCCCGGCGAGGCACTGGTACGCGACCACGCCGAGGGCGTACACGTCGGACGCCGGGGTGGCGACGCCGCCGGTGGCCTGCTCAGGTGAGATGTACGAGGCGGTGCCCAGCACCGAACCGGCGGCGGTGAGCTGACCGACCAGGTCGGAGCGCGCGATGCCGAAGTCGGTCAGCACCAGGGTGCCGTTCGGCCGGACCAGCAGGTTGCCCGGCTTAACGTCCCGGTGCACGATGCCCTTCTCGTGGGCGGCGTGCAGTGCGTCCGCGGCCTGCGCGACGAGGGCCATCGTCCGGGCCGGGGTGAGCCGGCCGACCCGGCTCAGCGTCGACGAGAGGGCGTCGCCCTCGACGTACTCCATGACCAGGAACGCGATCTGCTGGTCGTTGCCGAAGTCGTAGACGTCCACGACGCCCGGGTGGTTGATGGTGGCCATGGTCCGGGCCTCGCCGCGGAACCGCTCGGCGAAGTCCGGATCGTCGAGCAGGGCGGGGAGCAGGCTCTTCACCGCCACCGTCCGCCCGAGGACCTGGTCGGTGCCGCGCCACACGTCGCCCATGCCGCCGCTGGCGATCCGCTCGTCGAGACGGTAGCGGTTGCCGAGCTGGACACCGGGGCTGAGCATGTCAGCGGCCCCCGGGGTCGGCGATGGCCGCGCGCATGATCTGGCCGGCGATCCGGGCCGCCTCGGCGCTGCCACCGCTGCCGGCCTGCTCCAGCACCACGCAGACCGCGGAGACCGGGTTGCCGTTCTTGTCCAGGGCGAAGCCGATGAACCAGCCGTGGTCGGGCCGGTCCGGGGCGGACTGCGCGGTGCCGGTCTTGCCACCGACCGTGTAGCCGCTGATCGCGGCCTTCTTACCGGTCCCGTTCTGGACCACACTGACCATCATGTCCCGCAGGTCCCCGGCGACCTGAGGGGTGACCGGCTGGCGCAGCTCCCGCGCGTTGGCGGTGTAGTAGCTGGTGGTGCGGTCCGGAGCGAGCAGCTGCCGCACCAGGTACGGCCGCATCTGCCGGCCGTTGTTGGCGACCGAGCCGGCGATCATGGCACCCTCCAGCGGCGTCATCCGAACGTCCCGCTGCCCGATCGAGGACTGGGCCAGCGCCGCCGGGTCGTCCCCGCCGTCGGTGTTCTGGATGCTGCCGGTCCGGCTGGCCGCCGTGGGCAGGCCACCCTCACCGAGCTGGCCGACCGTCAGGTCCTCCTGCTCGAAGCCGAACTGACGGGCCTTCTCCTTGATGGCGTTGGCGCCGAGCCGTACACCCAGCTGGGCGAAGCCGGTGTTGCACGACTGGGTGACCGCCTCCATCAGGGTGACCTGCGACTCCGGGCAGATCGAGGGGGCGGCGTTCCGGATCGGCTCGCCGGACGTGGGAGGGGTGTAGCTGGAGCCGGCCGGGATCGGCGTGGTCTTGGTGATGCCGTTCTCCAGCGCCGCCGCGGCCACCACGATCTTGAAGGTGGAGCCCGGCGGCAGCGTCTCGCCGAGCGCCCGGTTGTTCAGCGGCCGTTCCGGGTCCTGTTCCAGCTTGTTGAACGCGGCAGCCGCCTCGTCGGTGTCGTGGCTGGCCAGCGGGTTCGGGTCGAAGCTCGGCATGGAGACGAGCGCCTGCACCGCCCCGGTACTCGGGTCGATGGCGATGGCCGCGCCCCGCTTCGCCCCCACCTGGTTGTTGCGCATCTGGTCGTACGCCACGTCCTGAGCCCGCTTGGAGAGCGTCAGCAGCACGTTGCCGCCACCGGTCTGGTCACCTGTGAACATGTCCTTGAACCGGTCACCGATGAGCTGGTCGCTGGTGCCGGCCAGGAAGTCGTTCTCCACCTGCTCGATGCCCCGGTCCGCCAGGTTGACCGGCTTGTAGCCGAGCACGTGGGCGTACTTGGCGCCACCCGGGTAGGTGCGCAGGAACTTCAGCTTGCCGGTGGTCTCCTTGCTGGTGGCCAGCGCCGTGCCACCGGCCTCGATGTTGCCGCGCTTGATCTTGTAGTCGGCGACCTGGACCCGGCCGTTGTAGTCGCTTGTGCGGTACTCGTCGGCCTTGTAGGCCTGGATCCAGTTGAGATTCGCGAAGAGCAGGCCGAACAGGACAATGACGACGACGCCGACACGGCGCAGGGGTGCGTTCACGGCTTGATCACCTCCGTGGGGGCACCGTGCAGTTGCTCGGGCGGACCACCAGCGGGCCGGGCGGCCTTGCCGCCACCCCCGGTGACCGGCCGGCGGGCTCCGTCGGAGACCCGCAGCAGCACCGCGATGAGCAGCCAGTTGGCCATCAGCGACGAACCACCGGCGGACAGGAACGGGGTGGTCTGACCGGTCAGCGGAATGAGCTTGCTGATCCCGCCGACGATCACGAAGACCTGCAGGCCCAGGGTGAACGCCAGACCACCGGCGAGCAGCTTGCCGAACGAGTCCCGTACCGCGAGCGCGGCGCGCAGCCCCCGCTCCACGATCAGCAGGTAGACCACCAGCAGCGCGGAGAGCCCGAAGAGGCCGATCTCCTCACCGATGCCGGCGAAGATGAAGTCGTTCTGCACCTCCGGCAGGATCTCCGGCTGGCCGCCGCCCGGACCCGCGCCGAAGAGCCCGCCCGTGCCCAGGGCGAGCAGCCCCTGGACGAGCTGGTAGCCCTTGTCGGTCGGGTCGGCGAACGGATCCAGCCAGATCTCCGCCCGCAGGTAGAAGTTGGCGAACGGGCCACCGACCGTCGAGCCGAGGACGTACGCCAGGTAGGCGCCGCCGAAGAACAGGACCAGACCGATGAGCAGCCAACTGACCCGTTCGGTGGCGATGTAGAGGGTCACCACGAACATGCCGAAGTAGAGCAGCGAGGTGCCCAGGTCCTTCTCGAAGACGAGCACCAGAAGACTGATCAACCAGACCACGACCACCGGGCCGAGATCGCGCCCGCGCGGGAAGTCGATGCCGAGCAGACGCCGACTGGCCAGCGACAGCACCTCACGCTTGCGCACCAGGTAGTAGGCGAAGAAGACAAGCAGCGCCAACTTGGCGAACTCACCAGGCTGGATGGAGAAACCGCCCACCCGGATCCACAGCTTGGCGCCGTTGATCTCCGAGATGCTGGACGGCAGCACCGCCGGGAGCATCACCAACACGATGCCGGCCAACCCCAGGGTGTACGCGTACCGGGACACCGAACGGTGGTCGCGCATGATGGCGAGCAGGCCGGCGGCGAGGATCACCGAGGCGAGCGTCCACGCCAGCTGCCGCCCCCCGATGCCGGCGAACACCGCCAGGCTCTCCCGGTCGGCCACCGGCGCCTCGCCCAGGTCGATGCGGCGCAGGAAACCCACCCCGAGGCCGTTGAGCAGGGCCACCGCCGGCAGCAGGGCCGGGTCGGCGAACGGGGCGAGAAACCGGATGACCAGGTGCAGGCCGAGGAAGACCGCGCCGAGTGCGGCGGCGGGCATCCAGAAGTCCGGGGTGACGGTGTCGAGCAGGTTCGCCTCGACGGTCGCCCCGTACGCGGCCACCAGCACCATGGCGAGCAGCAGCAGGGACAGCTCGGCGTTGCGTCGGGACCGGGCCAGGCGTACGCCGGACTGCCCGCCCGTGGTCGCGGGCGAGGGCGCCGGTGTGGCCGCTACGGTCACGGGTGGAATCCTCGGGATCTCAGTCGACGCTCACTCAGGAGACCGGCAACCGGCCGGATCGAGCGTCGGCGGTGTCGAGTCGGAGGGCGTGGCGTCGGGTGCGGTCGTCGGGCCGGTCACGCCGGCGGTGGCGGTGACCCCCGGGGTCGGGCCCGTGGTCACGGACCCGTTGGGAGTCGCCGGCGCGCTGGGGCTGCCGCTCGGTGGCGCGGGCGTCCCGTCCGGGGTCGGCGTGCCGGCCACCACTGTCGGGTCGGACGGGCAGAGCGGCTTCAGGTTGGGATTGGTCGGGGTGTCGCTGGTCAGCTCGGCGAGCTGGCGCTCGGCGTCCGGCTCGTTCTTGGCCCGGATGCCCACCTTGACGGTGTCCTGCGCGGCGACGGTGAGGTCGTCCAGCCGGGTCCCGCTGGTGCGGTGCACGGTGGAGAGGTCCATCCCGGCGATCTGACCCTGGATGCCACGGAAGACGGCGACCTGGCCCTCCTCGGTGGCGCCCACGTAGTACTGCCGCTGGGTGTACGTCCAGCCGCCGAAGGCCGCGCCACCGACGATCACCAGCAGGGCCAGCGCCATGGCGGCGGTCCGCACCGGCCGGCGCTTCGGCCGCTCCGGCTCGTCGTCCGACGCGTTGGGCTCCTCCGGCGCGGCCGGGCGTGGCGCGGAGAGCGCCGAGGCCCGGGCGGCCGGGGTGGAGTCGTCGGCGGAGGTGGCCATGCCCCGGTCCCGGGCGGCGGCGCCGCCGACGATCGGGGTCGCCTCGACGATGTCCTGGTCGGTGGCATCGGCGATGATGACGGTGATGTTGTCCGGTCCGCCGCCGCGCAGCGCGAGCTGCACCAGTCGCTCGACGCACTGCTGCGGGTCGGTGTACTCCCGCATGGTCTCGCCGATGGTCTCGGCGCTGACCACGCCAGACAGGCCGTCGCTGCAGATCAGGTACCGGTCGCCGGGCAGGACCTGGCGCACCGAGTACTCCGGGTCGATGTCCCGGCCGTCCAGGGCACGGGTCAGCAGCGACCGCTGCGGGTGGCTGCTCGCCTCCTCGGCGCTGATCCGGCCCTCGTCGACGAGCATCTGGACGTACGTGTCGTCCTTGGTGATCTGCGCGAACTCACCGTTGCGCAGCAGGTAGGCCCGCGAGTCGCCGATGTGGACCATCCCCAGCTTGCTGCCGGTGAAGAGGGTCGCCGTCAGCGTGGTGCCCATCCCCTCCAACTGCGGGTTGGCGTCCACCGTGTCGCGGAGTTGTTGGTTGGCGGTACCGACGGCCGAACGCAACGCGTCGACGAGAGCGTCCCCCGGGACGTCCTCGTCGAGCGGCGCCATGGCACCGATGACGATGTTGCTGGCGACGTCACCGGCGGCCATGCCGCCCATGCCGTCGGCAACGGCGAGTAGCCGCGGCCCGGCGTAGACGGAGTCTTGATTGCCGTCTCGGATCAGACCGCGGTCGCTGTGGGCCGCATAGCGCAGGGTCAGAGTCATGGCCGTAATTCGAGGGAAGTGCGGCCGATCCGGATCGGCACGCCGAGGGGGACGGGGGTTGGTCCGGTGACCTTAGCGCGATCGAGGTACGTGCCGTTAGTCGAGCCGAGGTCCTCGACGAACCACTGCCCGTCGCGGGGCACGAGCCGGGCGTGCCGCGCGGAGGCGTAGTCGTCGGTGATGACCAGGGTGGAGTCCTCAGCCCGACCGATGGTGATCTGCGCTTCACCGAGAGTGATCCGGGTGCCGGCCAGTTGGCCGGCGGTCACCACCAGCTGGTGTGCCGCCCTGCCCCGTTTCACCTTCGCCGGCTTGGCCGCCTGCCCCGTCGAGGCACCAACGGCTCGTGGCGCCGCCACCAGGCGACCGGACCGGGCCCCCGCGAACAGGTCCCGACGGATCACACCGACCACCGTGAACACGAAGATCCACAGCAGGATCAGGAATCCGAACCGGGCAACGGTGATGACCAGTTCCGGCAAGGCGGGTCAGCCGTCCACGCGGAAGGTCAGCGTCGTGGTGCCGAGCTGGACCATGTCACCCGGGTTGAGGGCGACGGCGGAGACCCGCTGACCGTTGACCATGGTGCCGTTTGTCGACCCCAGATCGGTGAGCACGACCTGACCGCCGTCGAAATCCAGCCGGGCGTGTCGCCGGGAGATGCCGACGTCGGGCAGGCGCAGGTTGGCCTGGTCGCCGCGACCGATCACCGTCGACCCCATCTGGAGGGGGTAGGTGCGGCCGTCGCCGGAGACCAGCCGCACGTTGCGGCCGCCACCGTGGCCAGGCGGCGGACCGTAGCCACCGCCCTGGTCGTACGCGGGGTAGGCGGGCGGGCCGGCGTCGTAGCCGGGCGCCGACACCGGGGCGACCTCGCCACCGGTGTAGACCTCGGCGGTGACGCGGAACATGCCCGTGTCCAGGCCGTCCCCCCGCTCGATCTCGACGATCACGTCGCCGTAGACCGTCCAGGCCTGCTCGCCGATGAACTCCGCCTGCGACTGGGCCAGCTCCTGGGCCAGTGCGGCGGCGTACGGCGCCAGACGACTGTGGTCGAACGGCGAGAGATCGATCACGTAGCGGTTGGGCACCAACGTGCGCCCACCGGCCAGGATCGCCTTGTGCGCCTCGGCCTCCCGCTGCATGGCGTTGAGGATCTCCACGGGGTGGACCACCCCTTTGAAGACCTTGGCGAAGGCCCCTTCGACCAGGCCTTCCAGACGCTTCTCGAAGCGTTGCAGCACGCTCACCGGCTCCTCCTCGGGTCCCGAGGACATGATGGTATCCGGCCGGCGCGCGTGCAGCTCACACGCCGCTCGGCCGCCTGCTACCGGCCTGTTCGAAAGGGCCGGGACTGCCGTGCTACTCTTTCGTCCGCCACGAACGGTAACCGCTCGTGGCGAGCGCCGGGGACAGCGTAGTATCTCCGGGACCTGTTGGAGACAGCGGGTCCGGGGCGGCTAAAGTGTTCCGGGTCGTGCCACGGGGATGTGGCGGAATGGCAGACGCGCACGGTTCAGGTCCGTGTGCCCGAAAGGGCGTGGGGGTTCAACTCCCCCCATCCCCACCCAAAGACGAGGGCTCCGCAGATGCGGAGCCCTTCCGTCATATCGGGGCGTGCCGGGCGTCACGCTATGCTCCGATGGATTCTGCCTCCGAAGGACCAGGAGTGGCGTGTGAGTGTCGCGTTGGTGACCGGGTCTGGTGGTCTGATCGGCTCCGAGGCGGTCCGGCACTTCGCCGGCCTCGGCCTGGATGTCGTCGGCATCGACAACGACATGCGCCGGTACTTCTTCGGTGAGGACGGCTCCACATCGTGGAGCCTGGAACGGCTCGGCCGTGACCTGGGTAGCGCGTACACCCACTTCGCGGTGGACATCCGGGACCGCGACGGCCTGGAGCAGGTGTTCAAGAAGTACGGCCGGGACATCGCCGTGGTGATCCACAGCGCCGCGCAGCCGAGCCACGACTGGGCGGCGAAGGAGCCGTACACCGACTTCGACGTCAACGCCGGCGGCACTCTGAACATGCTGGAGAACACCCGGTTGCACGCCATCGACGCGCCGTTCATCCACTGCTCGACAAACAAGGTCTACGGCGACCGGCCCAACAGTCTGCCGCTGATCGAGCTGGAGACCCGGTACGAGCTGCCCGAGGACCACCGGTGGCACGACGGCATCACCGAGGACATGTCGATCGACAGCTCCCTGCACTCGATCTTCGGCGCCTCGAAGGTCGCCGCGGACGTGATGGTCCAGGAGTACGGCCGCTACTTCGACATGAAGACCGCCTGCTTCCGGGGCGGCACGCTGACCGGCCCGGCGCACTCGGCGGCCGAGCTGCACGGCTTCCTGGCGTACCTGATGCGCTGCGTGATGGAGGGCCGGACGTACAACCTGTACGGCTACAAGGGCAAGATGGTCCGCGACGCGATCCACTCCCGGGACGTGCTCACCGCGTTCGAGGCGTTCTTCCGGGCGCCGCGCTCGGCGGAGGTCTACAACCTCGGCGGCGGACGGCACTCCAACACATCGCACATCGAGGCGTTCCGGATCGCCGAGGAGATCACCGGCCGCGAGGCGCGGATCAACTACGTCGAGCAGAACCGCACGGGCGACCACCAGTGGTACATCAGCAGCATGGCCCGGTTCGAGGAGCAGTACCCCGAGTGGAAGATCACCTACAACGTGCCCATGATCCTGCGGGAGATCTACGAGGCCAACGTCGACAAATGGGTGCCCCAGCCATGACGGTCCAGACCAAGCGCAACGTGCTCGGCGTCCTGGTCGACGCCACCGACTACGCCACGGCGACGGACGCGGTGGTGGCCGCCGCGCACGAGCGGCGTCCCCTCGCGCTGACCGCGCTGGCCGTGCACGGTGTGATGACCGGCGTCCTGGACCCGGCGCACAACGCCCGGCTCAACTCGTTCGACGTGGTCACGCCGGACGGGCAGCCGGTGCGCTGGGCGCTCAACCTGCTGCACCACGCCGGGCTCACCGACCGGGTGTACGGGCCGACGCTGACCCTGCACGTGCTGTCCCGTTTCGCCGACGAGGGGCTGCCGGTCTACCTGTACGGGTCGACCGAGGAGACCCTGGCCAAGCTGATTCCGGCGTTGGAGCGGATGTTTCCCGCGCTGAAGATCGCCGGGGTGGAGCCGTCCAAGTTCCGAGCCGTCCAGCCGGGCGAGGACGCCGAGATCGCCGACCGGATCCGGTCCAGCGGCGCCCGGCTGGTCCTGGTCGGGCTCGGCTGCCCGCGCCAGGAGGTCTTCACGTACGCCATGCGACCGCTGCTCGACATGCCGCTGATGGCGGTCGGCGCGGCCTTCGACTACCACGCCGGGCTGCTGCGCCAGCCGCCGCCGTGGATGCAGCGCGCCGGGCTGGAGTGGTTCTGGCGGCTCGGTCTGGAGCCGAAGCGCCTCTGGAAGCGTTACGTGATCCTCAACCCGGCCTACCTGGCCCGGCTGGCGGGGCAGAAGACAGGCCTGTGGAAGGCGCGTCCGCCGGCCCCGGCCACCGAACGGCCGGCCACCTTCGCGGTCTGACCCCCGATCCGGTACGACACGAGGCCCCACCCGCGAGAGCGGGTGGGGCCTCGCCCGTGGAGGCGGTCAGACGGTCAGGGTCCAGCTGTTGATGTAACCGGTGTCGGCCGCGTACGTGTCGCGCACCTGGAGCCGCCAGGTGCCGTCGGCGGCCTCACCGGACACGTTCGCCGTGTACGTGGTGTTCACGTTGTCGGCGCTGTCCGAGGTGCTGCTGTTCTTCAGCCGGTACGCGCTGCCGTCCGGGGCGAGCAGGTCGATGACCAGGTCACCCCGGTAGGTGTGCACGATGTTCACCGCCACCGTGGAGGCCGAGGAGGCGTTGCGGCCACAGCCCGTGATGGTGATCGAGCTGGTCACCGCCGCGCCGGCGTCCGGGATCGACACGTCGGTGCCGTTGGTGCCGGTGCAGCCGGTCGGCGGCGGCGGGGTGGTGCCGCCGGAGCCCACGTAGAGCAGCCGGTTCGGCGACCCGGAGCCGGCGTTGCCCACCACGTTGGGTGTCGCGTTCGCCACCATCTGGTCGCGGACCTGCTGCGGGGTCCAGCTCGGGTTGGCGCTGGCCAGCAGGGCCGCCGCGCCGACCACGTGCGGCGTGGCCATCGAGGTGCCGCTGATCGTGTTGGTCGCGGTGTTGCTCGTGTACCAGGCCGAGGTGATCGACGAGCCCGGGGCGAAGATGTCCAGGCAGGTGCCGATGTTGGAGAACGACGAGCGGGCGTCCGAGCTGGTCGTCGAGCCCACCGTGATGGCCTCGGTGACCCGCGCCGGGGAGGTGTTGCAGGCGTTAGCGCCGCTGTCGTTGCCGGCCGCCAGGCCGTACGTCACGCCGGAGGCGATCGAGTTGCGCACGGCGGTGTCCAGCGAGCTGTTCGCGCCGCCGCCGAGGCTCATGTTCGCCACCGCCGGCTTGATCGCGTTCTGGGTGACCCAGTCGACGCCCCCGATCACGCCGGCGGTCGTGCCGCTGCCGGAGCAGTTCAGCACCCGTACGCCGACGAGCTGGACGCCCTTCGCGACCCCGTACGCCGACCCGCCGACGGTGCCGGCGACGTGCGTTCCGTGGCCGTTGCAGTCGTCGGCCGACCCGCCGTCCACGGCGTCGTAGCCGGAGGTGGCCCGACCGCCGAAGTCGTTGTGGGAGAAGCGGATGCCGGTGTCGATGATGTAGGCGTGCACGTTGCTCGCCGTGTTCGGGTACGTGTAGGAGCTGTCCAGGGGCAGGTTGCGCTGGTCGATCCGGTCCAGGCCCCAGGAGGGCGGGTTGGCCTGCGTTCCGGCGATCGAGACGGTGTGGTTCTGCTCGACGTACGCCACCGCCGGGTCGGCCGCGATGCGGGCCGCCGCGTTCGCGCTCACGGTGACCTCGAAGCCGCGCAGCGCCGCGCCGTAGGTGCGGGCCACCTTGCCGCCGTGACGGCCGGACAGCCGCTTCGCGGTGTCACCGACCCGGTCGCGGGCCACCGCGCTGTCCTTGAGCACGACGATGTAGCTGTCCGAGACGGCGGTGGCTCCGCCGGCGGACCGGACCTCGCCGACCGGTTCGGCGGCCAGGGCCGGGGTGCCGACGGCCAGCACGGTCGCGGTGGCCACCCCGACCAGTACGGATCTGCGTGGAAGACCCATCTCCTACCTCCCTCCGACCGGCGGCGGATCGCGACCACCGGCCCCGACATCGATCGACGGTTGCCGATCGAGCTGAGGGTATTTCAGCACTCGGCCGGGGGGACATGTCGAAACGTCCATAACATCGGAGGGATGACCCCCTACGGGACCTGGGTCCGGGGCGAACGGGGGACCGGCCCGGATTCGCGCCGACCCGATCCGGGAAAGACTCTCCGACATGGAGAGTCAGCTCACCATCCTGCTGCCGATCGCCGCCGTCTGGGTGGCCGCCGGCGTCCTCGCCGACGGCCTGCCCCGCCTGCGCAACACCCGCGCGCTGCGCCGGCGTACCGGATGGTTGCTGGCCCTCGCCGTGACCGGCGTGGCGCTCACCGCGGCCGTGCTCGTCGGCGGACTGTTCAGCGCCGGCACCGCTCCGATCGACCGGGCCGCGGCCGGACTGACCCTGACCATGGGCCCCGCGCTCATGGTGGCGGCCAGCTCGGTACGCCGCATCCGCCGGCTGTGGGCCGGAGCTGGCGCGTTCGCCAGCGCACCGGGCACCCCCGCGCCGCACGGCCTGCGCGCCGACGCGGCACATCCCCTCGTCGGGCTGCCGTTGCAGGTGAGCGCCCTGACCACACTGCCGGCGGTGATCGCGGCCACCGGCGCCGACCTCGGCGCCGAGCCCGGCGTCACCGGTCCGGCGATCACCGCGGGCGCGCTCGCGGTGGCCGTCATCGGCGTCCGACACGCGCTCCGACACAGCCGGCTCGCCGAGCGGACCCGACCGGCGGTGGCACCGTCAGCGCGAGCGGCCTGACCCCTGCACGTACAGCAGCTCCAGGATCGCCCGGGTCGCCTCGAACCAGCGGTCCAGCCAGCCGGGCGGCGGGACGCTGCCCTTCGGCGGCAGCTCCAGCAGCAGGCCACGCAGCAGCGGATGGTCGGCCAGCGACCCGGTGGCCTCCGGCGGCCAGCCGCTCGGCGGGAACGACGGCTCGACCAGCGGATTCGGGTCGAGGGAGGGCAGTGAGAGAGGCGGGTCGGCCGACTCGGCGGCGGACGGCTCCTGCTCGCTCGACACCACCTCGGTCAGTACGGTGTCCCGACGCGCCCCGCGATACTTGCCACCGAACCGCTCCGGCTTACCCGGACCGTTGGTGAGATTGTCTGACCCGATCGTCGTCATCCGTCTCGCCTACCTCGCTCGGTTGCGGGATCGGTGCGGCGGATCATCGACCAGCGCCGCTCCGACCGGTTCAACGAGACGGACCCGCTGTGGCGACGGGAATCCCGGCGGAACCTCGCGGCGCCCGCCCCACCGCACCCGCCCCCGGGCACGGGAAGGTCCCCGCCCGGTCGGAACCGGACGGGGACCCACGTGACACTCGGTCAGGCCGAGCCGAACACACCACCTCTGGTGCCGGCGACGAAGGCGTGCCAGTCGCCCGGGGCGAAGACCAGGGCCGGGCCGGCCTTGTCCTTCGAGTCCCGCACTCCGACCGCTCCGGTCACGTACGCCACCTCCACGCAGTTGTCACAGTTCGGCCCGCTCTTCGAGCTCTTGAACCACGTTGCCTGCGTCAGGTCCACGGGGAACCCCTTGGTCGCCATTTCCACAACGGCTCCTCTGCCAGTTTTGCGATGTGTGCGACGGACTCCTCCGGACGAATGGCCGCAGCGCGGATGTGATCGAAGATGAAGCTGTACTTCTGTAGTTCGTCGCTCTTCTCGAGGAAGAGCCCACCCGTGGCGTTCTCCGCGTACACAACATCCGGATCACCGGGCTCAGGGAAGCTGAGGATCGTGAAGGTCCCGTCCATGCCGGCGTGCGCACCCACCTCGAAGGGGAGGATCTGGAGCGTCACGTTCGGCAACTCGGCCACCTCGACCAGCCGTTTCAGCTGGCCGCGCATCACCTCGTCCCCGCCCACCGGCCGACTTACCACCGCCTCATCGAGCACCACCCACAGATCGACCGGATCGTCCTGGGTCAACAACGACTGACGGCCCAGACGGACACGCACCCTCTGGTGCACCTGATCGGCGGTGAAGTCCGGCCGGGCGGCGCGGATCATCGCCCCGGCGTACTCCTCGGTCTCCAGAAGACCCGGCACCACCTGCTGTTCGTACGCCCGGATCGAACTCGCCGCGGCCTCCAGCCCGACGTACGCGCCGACGAGCACCGTGCTGTACGGGTGCCACCAGCCCTTCTGCCGGGCCTCCCGGGCGATCTGCACGAGCTCGTCGCTCTCGGCGCCCACCACCCCGTAGATCCGCAGCATGTCCCGCACGTCGCGGGGCGTGGCCGTGGTGTGGCCGGTCTCGATCCGGGAGACCTTCGACGCGGAGCACTCCAACTGCTCGGCGACGACCTCGATGGTGATCCCGGCGGACTCCCTCTGGCGGCGCAACTCGGCGCCGAGCCGCCGCCGCCTGATGGTCGGGCTGCGCCGTTCACTCATCGCGTGGCCCTTGCGTCATCGATCCCCGCCGCTGGCTGCTCGACCCCACTCGGGCTACCTCCGGTCGACGCGCCACTGGCTGCCGCCCGCCGGGGGCGCGACCGTCGACCGGCGAACGCTCGCGGCGAGGGGGTGGTGCCGGTCATCGGCCGGCCGCGACGGGCGAAACCGGCCCCCAGTGTGCCGTCCGGACACGGAAGGCTTCAAGCGCCGCTTTGCGCGACACGCTCACGTATCGGCAAAAGTCGACGTGCAACTTGCATGAAGCACGTCCCTGATGCACTCTGTCCGTATGGCACGGATCACTCAGCGTCTCCGTCCGCTCCCCCGGAGTGGTGACCCCACCGATCCGGGGATGCCGGACCCGACGCGGAACCAGCCGGCGACAACCAGACCTGCTCCCGGGTGAAGACCTCGCCGCTGCAAGCCGGCAAGCTGCGGCGGCGGGCGCGGTTCCAGCGACTCGCCGCGCGCGACGAGGTGCTGGCGGCGGAGACCGGAAAGCAGCCGGGTGATGGTCGGGTGGCGGCACGCCACCAGCGGGTACGGCCCGACCACCACCACCGCACCACCGGTCCACGAGGCACGACCCCGTCACCGGCCGAGACTCTTCCCCGATCAGTCACCGCCGGCCCCACCGCCGGCCAACCCTCCCCAGGAGCCCATGTGCTTCCCCGCTCCGGTGACGTTCTGCACGTGACTCGCGCGGCGAGTGTCCAGTTCCTCAGGCCGATCATGTTCCGGGTCATCCGTGTGCTCGACTGGCCGACGTACGACGGTTGGCTCTGGCTCGACGGCTACGAGCTCAACGCCGCGGGCGACGCGGTCAACCGACGGTCGATCTTCGTCCAGCGGGAAGGGTTGCAACAGGTGCAGGCCGCACCGGAGCCCCGTCCGCACACCGTACGGACGCGGCGGCCCGTCTCCCGTACCCCCGTCCGGGTGGGCTGACCACCGCGATCCGCCGCGGTGGGCGTGCCGTCGCCATAGAATTGGTACGCCCACCCCGGCACCGTTCCACCGCACGTTCCAGGGCCCTGAGCCTGGGATGGTTCATGGTCAATCAGCCCGCCCTGCGGCGGCACCACCGCTCCCGTATCGCCTATGCCCTCGGACTGCTCGCCCTGCTCGGGGCCGTGACCACACTCGTGGTCCTGGTCCGCGACCCGGCGTCGTCCGCAACCCGGCTGACCACCCCGGTACCGGCACCGGAAATCACAGTGGTGGATGCCGACCCACCAGTGGACGACGACCCCGGTTGGATCGGTGCCGTCGCACCCACCCAGCACGCCGAAGCGACCGACCCGACCGGGTCGGTGGCTGGTGGCGGCGCCGGGGGCCAGTCCGACGGACGGCAGGACCTCGCCGGGTCGGGCGCCGCCGGGCACACCGCCACGGACGTCCGCCGGTCCCTGTTCTGGTCCGGGATCTTCGGTCTCACCATCTCGCTTGCCGGCCTCGGCCTGGTCGGCACCCGTCGCCGGATGTGGTGAGCACCGGTCACGGTGTGCTCGTCGCCGTCCTGCCCGGTGTGGTCGGGCCGCTGCCGGTCGAGGGTCGGGCCTGCGAGACGATCAGCAGGACGTCCTCGCCGTCGGACACCGTCGCCCCGGCCTCCGGCTCGGTGCCCACCACCGTCCCCGGCGGCAACTCGGACGGGCGGTACACCACCCGGTAGGACAGGCCGAGCCGTTCCAGCAGCCCCTCGGCGGTGGCCTGCGGCAGGCCGGCGACCGGCGGCACCGGCACCTCGGCGGGCTCGCTCGACGGCGGCGGGCTGCTCGGCGACGCACTACTCGGCGACGCGGACGTCGGGGCCGCGCTGGTCGGCGCGGCGCTTGTGGCACTGCCCGGCGGCGGCGACGGGGTGGACTCCGGGTCGTCCCGGTCGTTGTCCCGGGCGTTGAGCACCACCCAGAGCGCGGCCCCGAGCAGACCGGCCAGCACCAACGCCAGCACACCCCAGAGAATCGGCAGCCACCACCGCCGCCCACCCTGCTCCTCGGCGTACCAGTCGCCGGCCGGCTCGGCCGGTCGCGGCGGCCGCACCTCCGCGCGCCCCGACCACGGCGCGGGGTTGGACCGCTCGTCGGGCATCCGCGCCGTCCGGTCGGCCGGCTGCGACGGCGCGGAACGGTCGATAGGCATTGTCTGGTCGGAGGGCGCCGTCGCATCGGGCCCGCCCTGCGAGGCGGCCCGGTCGATCGGCGCCGTCGCATCGGGCGACGCGGCCCGATTCATGGGCGCCGTCTCATCGGGCGACGCGGCCCGGTCCATGGGCGCGGTCTCATCGGGTACGGCGGGCGGCGG
>NZ_VDFY01000217.1 GCF_006228125.1 Micromonospora orduensis
CCGCCGCGCGGGCGGCAGCCAGCGGCCCCGGCGCGAATCCGGCCGGCGGCGCGCCCCCGGCGACCAGTGCCGCGACCAGCTCGGCCTGCCGCTCGGCGAGCCCGGGGCGGGATCCGCCGGTCATGTCACGGCCGGGAAGCCCGCGGCGGCGGCCAGGGCGTCCAGCTCGGCGCGGAGGTCGGCCGCCGGTGGGTAGCCGCCGTCGCGTTCCAGCAGCAGCGCCGGCGGTCGCCGACGGGCGCAGAGCGCGCCGACCAGGTCCAGCACGTCCGGCGGCACCGGGTCGGTGTGCGTGTCGTGGTAGTAGCCGCCGTGCTCCGCCCCGCCGGCCACGTGCGCGTACCCGACCCGGTCCAGCGGGAGGCGGTCGAGCAGCGCGAACGGGTCGGTGCCCCGGTTGCGGGCGTTGGCGTACACGTTGGCGACGTCGAGCAGCAGCAGAGCGCCCGTGCGGTCCAGGATCTCGGTGAGGAAGTCCGCCTCGTCCAACTCGTCGTCGGGCCAGTCGACGATCGCGGCGATCGGTTCCAGGGCGATCGGCACGGGCAGTTCGGCCTGCGCGCGGGCCACGTTGGCGCAGACCGCGTCGACCGCCTCCCGGCTGCGGGGCAGCGGCAGCAGGTGTCCGGCCTCCAGCCCCCCGGCCCGGACGAAGGCGATGTGGTCGCTGACCAGCGGGGCGTCGACCCGCTGCGCCACCGCCGCGAGGTGGGCGACCCGGGCCGGGTCGACCGGCTCGGCGCCGCCGAGCGAGAGTCGCACCCCGTGCGGTACGACTGTCACCGCGCGGTCGCGCAGCTGCGCCAACCCTGGCGGGAGCGGCCCGGACGCGGGCACCGACTCGGCCACCACCTCGACGAACCGCAGGCCGGGCAGCTCGGCCACGAAACCGGCGATCTCCGGGCGCCAGCCGATGCCGATCCCGGACAGGCCCGTCATCCGCCGCACCCGCCTCCGCCGCAGCCTCCACCGCCACCGCCACACGAGCTGCCGCCCCCGCAGGAGCTGCCGCCGCTCGACGTGCCGCTGGAGCCCGACGACCAGCCACCGCCGAGGGCCTGGCGCTGCACCTCGGCCTGCTCGGCGAAGCCCGGGTCGAGCGCCCAGAGCGACGCGGTGCCGTACAGGGCCACACCCATCGCCGCGCCGGCCGCCCCGTAGGTGGCGTACGCGGGCGACGAGCCGGGGGCCAGGTGGGTGTGCTCCCGGCGCTTGTCGCGCAGCGCGGCGCGGCCGGCCCGGGTGGTCTGCCTGACGCGCCACAGCAGCAGCACCGCCGCCAGCACCGCGAACAGGGTGAGCAGCAGGTAGCCGACCGGGCGGCCGTTGGTCAGGCCGGCGAACAGCCGCACCACGCCCAGCACCAGCAGGGCGGCGAGGACCCGGCTCCACCGCCGGACGGCGACCCGCTGCGCCGGGCTCAGCAGCAGGCCGCGCTGCTCCAGGTCGGTGCGGAGCTGGTCGAGCGCGTCGCGTACCCGCTGTTCCCCAGGCAGGTCCCGGGCGCGGGACCGCTGGTGGGCGGCCCAGTGGATCGCCTGGTCCAGTGGGGTGAGCCCGGCCGGTGCCGGGCCGGTGGTGAGCAGCCGGCGGTCCGGTCCGACACCTATCGCGCCGCTGCCGCGCAGCCCACCGAGCGCGGCGTGCACGGCGAGCGCCGGCCCGCCGTTGAGGTACGCGAGCTGCTGCGCGCCGAGCGGGCCGGCTCCGGCGGTGTTCGCGCCGGCCACCAACCGGATCCGGTGGTACACCGCGATCGCCACCACCACGGCGGTCGCCACGAGGTAGAACCGGAGGAAGGTCGGGCCGGGGATGCCCCAGGTGTCGCCCGACGCGGCATGGACGATCATCGGCTGCTCCTGTCGCCGGAGGGATCGGCGGCCCCATTGTGGAGCAGCGTCGCCACGTCCCGCGGACCGGTGTCGGCGCGGTCAGTGGCGGCGGACCGCCTCCTCGACGAGGTCGAGCACCGGCCCCAGGTCGCCGGCTGGCCGGCCCATCGCCAGGTGCAGCACCAGGCCGTCGTACGCCAGCTCCAGGAACTGGGCGAGCACGTCGATCGGTACGTCCTCGCGGAGCACGCCGGCGTCGCGCTGGCGGGCCAGCCGGTCGCGGGTGGCCTCGGCGATCGCGGCGGACCGTTCCGCCCAGCGGCGGGCGAACGCCGGGTCGGTGCGCAGCCGGCGGGACACCTCCAGTTGGCTGCCCAGCCAGCCGGTGGTGTCCGGGGAGACCGCACGGGCCAGCAGGTCGCGCATGACCTGGACCAGACCGTTGCGGGCCACCGTCTCGACCATGACGGCGGCGTCGTCCTCGGCGACGGCCAGAAAGAGCGAGTCCTTGTCGCGGAAGTGGTGGAAGATGGCGCCGCGGGAGAGCCCGGTGGCCTCCTCGAGGCGGCGTACCGTCGCCCCCTCGTAGCCGTGCCGGGCGAAACACGCCCGCGCGGCGGCGAGGATCTCCTGCCGGCGCGCGTCGAGCTGATCCTGGCTTACTCTGGGCACGCGTCGATCGTCGCAGGTCACCCCGAGGCATGCAAACCGTACGTACGGCTTGGTGCGGCGGCGTCTACCATCGGCCGGTGACCCCGCCCCACCCCGTGCCGACCGCCCCGCTGACCGTCGCCACCGTCCAGGCCACGCCGACACCCGGTGACGTCGCCGGCAACGCGCTCGCCGCCGCCGACCTGGTCCGCCGCGCCGGTGGGCAGGGCGCCCGAGTGGCCGTCCTGCCCGAGTTGTACCTCTGCGCGTACCATCCGCCGACCCTCGCCGCCGACCCGGCCGGCACGGACATCGCGGCCGACCCGACCGGCGCGGTCGCGGACCCCCGGCTCGACCCGCTGCGCGTCGCGGCGCGCGAGGCCGGCGTCACCGTGCTCGTCGGCGCCGCCGCCCGCCACCCGGACGGCCGGCGGACCATCGCCGCCCTGGTGGTCGACCGTGCCGGAGCGGTCCGCGTCGGGTACGACAAGCAGCAACTGTGGGGTGACGAACGCGAACTGTTCGACGTGGGTCAACGGGGCGCCACGCTGCTCATCGACGACTGGCGGCTCGGGTTGGGCATCTGCTACGACGGCTGCTTCCCCGAGCACGCCCGGGCCGCGGCCCTCGACGGCGCGCACGGCTACCTGTGCCCCAGCGGGTACCTGGCCGGCTCGGAACACCGCCGGGACCTCTACTACGCCGCGCGGGCACTGGACAACACGATGTTCGTGGTCTTCGCGAACGCGGTCGGGGGAGCCGACCCGTGGCGGTTCAACGGCGGCGCGGCGATCTACGACCCGCAGGGACGGGCGCTGGCCCGGGGCGCCGACGAGGGCACCGCGGTGCTCGTGGCCACGCTGGACCCTGCCGCGCTCGCCGCCACCCGGGCGGCCCATTCGATGCTCGCCGATCGGCTGCCGGGCCAGGGTGGCCAGCGGGTGTCGATGTCCGGTTGAGCGCCCCGTCAGGTCGACACCCGCCGGATCTGTTGGCGGACACGTCGGTCCCGTAGGGTGCCCGAGTGCCACTGCTCCTGCTGGACCTGGACAACACCCTGCTGGATCGGGCCGGGCCGTTCCGCCGCTGGGGTGAGCGCTTCCTGGACGGCATCGGCGCGCCCCCCACCGACATCGACTGGCTGCTCTCGGTGGACGCGGACGGTCTGACCGACCGCTGGGACCTGGCCGACGCCATCCGGGACCGCTACGAGCTGCGGATCCCCTCGATCGACCTGGTGGAGGAGCTACACGACGGGGTGGTGGCGCAGACCCGGCTGGATCCGCTGACCGCGTGCGCGCTGCGGATCGCCGACGACGCGGGCTGGGTCCCGGTCGTGGTCTGCAACGGCACGGTACGCGTGGAGGACGCCAAGATCCGCCGGACCGGCCTGGACCGCTACGTCGCGGACTGGGTGATCTCCGAGGAGGCCGGGGTCAGCAAGCCCAACCCGCGGATCTTCGCGCTCGCCGCGCAGCGGGTCCGGATGCCCCTGCGTGGCGCCTGGGTGGTCGGGGACAGCCCGGAGGCGGACATCGGCGGCGCCGCCGCGGTCGGCCTGCCCAGCGTCTGGCTGCATCGCGGGCGTACCTGGTCGGACGTGCGGTTCGCGCCGAGTCGCACCGTGGACGGGCTGATCGCCGCAGTCGCCACCGTGCTCGCGAGCTGACGCGCGCCCGCCGGTCGGCGGCGCGGCGGTAATTCGGTTGACCGGCCGTCGAGGTTGCGGCGAGCATGGTCGGCGCAACGTGCACCCCGGGCGTGCGCCCGGTCGAGGAGAGGGGGTCGGTCATGGCCGTCTTCGCAGGTCGCTTCCAGCTGCCTATCTCAGCCTCGACCAAGGGAACCTCACCACAGTGCGCGATCATGACCTACCGGCGCTCGAGCGCCGCAGCCGCGGCAAGCGCCGCTTCGACGACGACGAACCACAGTTCCTGAAGCGCGGCCGGCCCACCGAGCCGCCCGCCGACCCCGACGCCGAGCCGGACCCGGACACCGGCGAGCACTGGTCGTCCTGGGACGACGCCGTGCACGGGCCGCAGCCGTACCCGGACTGGCTGGTCACCGAGCTGGCCGCCAAGGACACCGAACTGGGTGTGCTGAAGACCGGCAAGGAGGCGGACGTCCACCTGGTCCGCCGGGCGGTGCCGGACACCGACCGGTCCTGCCTGCTGGCGGTCAAGCGGTACCGGGACGCCCAGCACCGGCTGTTCCACCGCGACGCCGGCTACCTGGAGGGCCGTCGGGTACGCCGGTCCCGGGAGAACCGGGCGATGGCCGGCCGGACGGCCTTCGGCCGACAGATGATCGCCGGGCAGTGGGCCGCTGCCGAGTTCGCCGCCCTGGCCCGGCTCTGGGAGATCGGCGCCGGGCACGACCGGATCGCCGTGCCGTACCCGGTGCAGCTGCGCGGCACCGAGTTGATGCTGGAGTTCGTCGGCGACGTCGAGTCGGGGCTGGCCGCGCCCCGGCTGGCCCAGTTGCGACCCGGCCCGGCCGAGGTACGCGACCTGTGGGCGCAGCTGGTGGAGGCGCTGCGCGTGCTGGCCCGGGCCGGGTACGCGCACGGCGACCTGTCGCCGTACAACCTGCTCGTGCACTCCGGCCGGCTCGTCGTGATCGACCTGCCGCAGGTGGTCGACGTGGTGGCGAACCCGCAGGGGCCCGACTTCCTGGCCCGCGACGTGCGGGTGGTGAGCGCCTGGTTCGTGGCCCGGGGGCTGCCCGTGGAGCAGGCCGATCCGCTCGCGCTGACCGGGGAGCTGCTGCGCGAGGCGGGCATCCGCTGACCGGGGCGGGTCGGGTGGCCCGGCCGGCCGTCCGACCCACCCGCGTCGGTTACTGGAGGTAGCGCTCTACCTCCGGCTTGGGGCGCTCGCCCTGGGAGTCCGGGTCGCCGTGGGTCTCCCGGGCGGCCCGACGGCGGCGCAGCAGGTCCCAGCACTGGTCGAGGGACTCCTCAAGGTCGCGCAGCCGGGCGCTGGCCTCGCCCTCGGTGCCCGACTCGGTGGCCTGGGCCTCCGCGCGCAGCTTGTGTTCCTCGTCGACCAGCTCGGAGATCCGGTTCAGGATGGTCTTGTCGTCCATGCCTGAGAGCCTGGCACAGGGTGCCCGGCGTCGCCCGGATTCGGGGGTACCGGTGCGTCCTCGCTCACGTCCTGGGATCGCCGCCCGACCCCGGGCCGCACGGGGCCCGGCGTCGCCGCCGATCCGCCTCCCGGCGGCCGGGCCGGAGTGATCACCGATCGGGCCGTCCGCGTCGTCGGTGGCCGGTCCCGACCTGCGCCGCGATCGATCCTGACCGTCCATTCAGGAGTGAAGTAGGTCACCACCACCACGGCAGGCCCGGTGCGGCTGTGGAATTCGCCCGGTTGAGGGTCTGGAGGTGGCTCGCGTTTGGTGAGATGCTTCCGACGCCCAGAAGGTGAAAGTCCCACAGTCCTGACCGTGCCAAGTGGACAATTGCGCACGGCGGGATATCGAGGAGACGTGGTTTCGATGTCGCAGGTGTCCGATGCCGGCCCCGCCCCCCTCAGCACCGAGCCGCGGACGATCCCGCTGCACCGCGCCCTGCCCGCGCTGGTCCGTGATCCGCTCGGCGCGCTTGTCGGCTTCGCCGACGACGCCGCCGGCGAGGTCGTCCGCCTGAACCTCGGCACGTTCCGCCCGTACCTGGTGAGTCATCCCGAGCATCTGCAACGCGTGCTGAGGGACAACGTTGCCAACTACACCCGCGACGGAGAGGGGCTGCTCTGGCGACCGGTCCGCCGCATCGTCGGCGACGCCATCCTGGTCGCCGAGGGTGCGGTCTGGGAGTCCAGCCGGGGTGCGCTGCAACCACTGTTCACCGCCAAACGGGCCGAGACGCTCGTCGACAGGATGGCCGAGGCGATCAACGAGGCCGTCGACGAGTGGCTGGAGCCGGCCCGCGAGGGCCGCCCCATCGACGGCGGGGCGGAACTGACGCGGATCGTCCTGCGCACCACCATGCGGGTGCTCTTCGCCGACCGGATCTCGGTGCCGGACGCGCTGCGCATCAGCGCCGCGCTGGACACGGTCACCACCGCGATGCTTCCGCGCCTGCTGGTGCCCTTCGTGCCGTACGCCGTGCCGATGCCCGGCGACCGCGCCTTCAACGACGCGGTGCGAACCATCGACGAGGTGGTGCTGCCGATCATCCGGGAGGCGCGTGCCCGGCCCACCGACGGCGACGACATCATCTCCACCCTCTGCCGGCCCCGGGCCGACGGAACGGAACCCGACGAGTACGCCATCCGCGGCGACGTGGTCGCCATGTTCTCCACTGCCACCGAGACCACCATCGCGCTGCTCTCCTGGCTCTGGCCGGTGCTGTCCTCCCGCCCCGACGTGGCCGAGCGGATGACCGACGAGATCGAGCGGGTGGTCGGCGCCGACCGGGTCGGCCGCGAGCACCTGCCCCAGCTGCGCTACGGCCGGATGGTGCTCGACGAGATGCTGCGGCTCTACCCGGCCGGCTGGATGATCCCGCGGACGGCCGTCGGCGACGACGTGCTGGGCGGGGTGCGGATCCGGGCCGGCGGCACCGTGCTGGTCAGCCCGTACGTCACCCAGCGGATGTCGACGTTCTGGACCGACCCGACGCTGTTCGACCCGGAGCGCTTCGCCCCGGAGCTGCCCCGCCGGCGGTACCGCTACTCCTACTTCCCGTTCGGCGGCGGCCCGCACCAGTGCCTCGGGCAGTACCTCTTCCTCCTCGAGGCGCAGCTCATCGTCAGCACCGTGCTGAGCCGCTACCGCTTCCGGCTGCGCGAGCCCGTCGACCTGACACCCCGGCTCGGCGCCTCGCTGCAACCCAAGCAGCGGGCCGAGCTGATCCTCACCCCGGTCCAACGCCCGGTCGCGTCGTGACCGGGGCGTCGTGGCCGGTGCGGACCGGTCCGGACGCCGTCGCCGAGCAGGGCCGGGTGTGCGCGCTCGCCGTGCGCGGCGTCCGCGACCTGCAGGACGTCACCGCCGCCCACCCGGAGCTGTTCGACGCCGCGCCGTTCGACCCGGCGCTGCTCAGCTCGGTGGCCACCGCGATCGCCTTCACCGCGCCGTGGCACACCGCCGCCGAACTGCGCATCACCACCCGTACCCTGCTGTGGGTCTTCGCGGCCGACTGGCAGGTCGACTACCTCGCCCGGTCGGCGGACGACGTCCGGCAGGTGGTGACCGACTGTCTGGCGGTGGCCGACGGCGCCGCCCCGCCGCCGGGGCGCCATCTGGCGCGGCTGCTGGCCGACCTGCGCGACGCGCTGGCCGAGGTGCCGGCGTTCGCCAGGTACCGGCCGATCTGGCGCGAGGAACTGGCGCGGATGCTCGCCGCCGTGTCCCGCGAGTGGGACTGGAAGAACCTGCCCACCGACCCGTCCACCGGTCGACGTCTGCCGGACCTCGACCGCTACCTGGACAACGCCGACAACCTCGCCTGCTCCTTCGTCAACGTCACCCACTGGATCGCCACCGGCGACGAGAAGACCCTCGCCCAGCTGACCGACCTGCTGGACGCCGGGCGCGGCGTGCAGCGGGTGCTGCGGCTGGTCAACGACCTTGCCACCCACGGCCGGGACGACGAGTGGGGCGACCTGAACGCGTTGCAGCTGGTCACCGCGCCGGAGCAGGTACACGCCCGGCTGACCGAGCTGACCAGCCGGTCCCGGGGGGACCTGGCCGCCCTCGCCGAGCGGTGCCCCCGCCAGGCGGACTACCTGCACCGGCAGATCTCCTTCACCGGCGGCTTCTACCAGCTGTCGGACTTCTGGGGAGCACGCGATGAGTGAGGGCCGCCCCCGGGTACTGGCCCAGCCGGCCACCGACGCCGTCGCGCGCGAGCTGATCGCCGGCCTCGCGCTGCGGCCGTGGGGGCAGGTCGCCGCCTCGGTGTACGAGAGCGCCCGGCTGGTCGCCGGCGCGTCCTGGCTGCCGGGACACCACCAGCGGGTCGGGTTCCTGCTGCGCGAGCAGCGCCCGGACGGCGGGTGGGGCCCACCCGAGGGGTACGCCCTGGTGCCCACGCTCAGCGCCACCGACGCGCTGCTCGCCGTGCTCGCCGACGGCCGATGGTCCGGGGCGGACCTGCTCGCCCCGGTGGCGCGCGGGTTGGACGCGCTCACCGGCCGGCTGCTCGCCACGCACGCGCGGGCGCTGCCGGACACCCCGGCGCTGGACCTCATCGTCCCGGCGCTTGTCGAGTCGATCAACGACCGGATGGCCCGGCTGGACCGGGCGGTCGCCGACCGGCTGCCCCGCCCGCCGCTGGCGCTACCCGCCGGGCTCGGCCCCGACCGCTTGCGTGCGGTACGGGCCGCGGTGGTGGCCGGGGCGGCGCTGCCGACGAAGCTGGCCCACTTCTACGAGGTGCTGGACGCGACACCGGCCGACGCCGGGTCGACCCTCACCGCCGTCGGCGCGTCGCCCGCCGCGACCGCCGCCTGGCTGACCGCCGCCGGTCCGGACGCCGGCCCCACCGCGCACGCCTTCCTGCGGGAGCTGATCCGCGAGGGCGGCGGCCCGGTGCCCTGCCCGACCCCGATCACCGTGTTCGAGCGGGCCTGGGTGCTCAGCGGACTTGGCCGCGTCGGCGTCGCGGTCGACCCACCGGCCACCGTGCTGCGCACACTGGCCGCCGCCACCGGCGCCGAGGGCGTCGCCACCGGCGAGGGCCTGCCGACCGACGCCGACACCACCTCGGTCACGTTGGACGCGCTGGCCCGTCTCGGCCGCCCGGCGGACCCGGCCAGCCTGTGGGCGTACGAGACGGCTGACGGTTTCTGCACCTGGCCGGGGAGCGAGGACGGCTTCTCGGTCACCACGAACGCCCACGTGCTGGACGCGTTCGGCCAGCACGTGGCCGCGCGGCCCGGCGCGGACGCGCGGTACCACCGGGCGGTCGAACGGCTCAGCGTCGTGCTGCCGGCCCACCAGCTCGCCGAGGGCCCCTGGCAGGACCGGTGGCACGCCTCGCCGTACTACGCGACTGCCTGCTGCGTGCTGGCCCTGGCGGAGTTCGGTCGCGGCGGCGCGGCGGCCGAAGCGGTGGACCGGGCGGCCCGCTGGGTGCTGGAGAGCCAACGCGTCGACGGCTCGTGGGGGCGCTGGGGCGGCACGGCCGAGGAGACCGCGTACGCCCTGCAGGTGCTGCTGGCCGCGCCGACCGGAGCGCCCCGGATCGACGACGCGGTGGCTCGTGGCCACGCCTACCTGCACCAACCGTCCGGTCGGCCGCACCCTCCACTGTGGTACGGCAAGGAGTTGTACTGTCCTACGGCGATCGTTCGCGCGGCGGTGCTGGCCGCCTGCCGGCTGTCCGCCGTCCATCTGGCGGACGTCGACCGTTCGGTGGTGGATTGCGGTTACCAGGCAACAAAAACAACAACTTGAGGGGTTGTGTGGACACTGCTAGCGTACGCAGAGCCTCAGCCCCGTATGCCCCGCTGCGGCGGGACGACGTCACCCTCATGATCACCCGTTGATGAGCTGAGTCAACGCCCGGCCTGGGACGGTTCAATGCGTTCTCGCGGTACGAGTATCCGCACCAAGGTTGTCGCCCTGCTGCTCTCCCTGGTCGCGCTCTGGATGTTCGCGGCGTGGGTGACTCTGCGCGACGGCTTCAACCTGCTCGGTGTCCAGCTGCTCAACAGCAAGGTCTACGCGCCAAGTGAGCCGCTGTTGCAGGAGCTCCAGTTGGAGCGGCGGCTGACCCAGGGGTACCTGAGCAACCCCGACGCCGAGCGGCGGGCGGCGCTGGAGGCCAAGCAGCGCGAGACCGCGAAGCTGGCGGCGGACTTCGCCGGCTCGGTCGACAACTGGCAGGTCGACGTGGCCGGCAGTTCGGCGCTCGACGCCCAGCTGAAAGCGTCGATCACGCGGATCAACGCGTTGGAGCAGACCCGCGCCCAGGTGCTCGGCCGGTCCGTCGACCGGATCGCCGCCGCCGACGCCTACACCGAAGCCATCGAGTCGATCTTCCAGATCTACGACGTCACGGGCAGCCTGGACGACAAGACGATCGCCGCCGACGCGGCCGCCCTGATCCAGCTGAACCGGATGAAGGAGCTGATCTCCCAGGAGGACGCGCTGCTCAGCGGCCTCTTCGGCAACGGCCGGATGAGCGGCCCGGAGTACGCCCGCTACGTCAGCCTGGTCGGCGCCGAGCGGTTCCTCGGCGAGGAGACCCGGGCCCGGCTCGCCGACGCCGACGAGCGCCGCTACCAGCAGCTCGTCGAGGGGGAGGCGTTCACCCAGCTGCGCGCCGTACAGGACAGCATCATCCGCGAGGGCCGCCCGGCGACCCAGCTGCCGATCAGCGCCGAGCAGTGGCGCGGCACCGTGGAACCGGCGCTGGCCGGGGTGAACGAGGTGGTGGCCGACGGCGGTGAGGGCATCGTCGGCCGGGCCACCGGCGTCGCCGTGATGGTCGTCGTCCGGCTGGTGCTCGCCACCGGTCTGGGTCTGCTCGCCGTCATCGCCTCCGTCGTCATCTCGATCTCCACGGCCCGGAACCTGCTGCTTCAGCTCGACCGACTCCGCCAGGCCGCCTGGCAGCTCGCCGACGAACGGCTGCCACGCGTGGTGGAGCGGCTCGGCCACGGCGAGGAGGTCGACGTCGCGACCGAGGCGCCCCCGCTGCAGTTCGGCGCCGACGAGATCGGTCAGGTCGGCAAGGCGTTCAACGCCGTCCAGGAGACCGCTCTGCGCACCGCCGTCGAGCAGGCCGAACTGCGTCGCAACGTCCGCGAGGTCTTCCTCAGCCTGGCCCGACGCACCCAGGCGCTCGTGCACCGCCAGCTCACGCTGCTCGACGCCATGGAACGGCGTGAGCACGACGCGGAGGAGCTGGAGGACCTCTTCCGGGTCGACCACCTGGCCACCCGGATGCGGCGCAACGCGGAAAACCTCATCGTGCTCTCCGGCTCCACCCCCGGCCGGGCCTGGCGGCGCAACGTGCCGATGGTCGACGTGGTCCGTGGCGCGGTGGCCGAGGTGGAGGACTACACCCGGGTCAACGTCCTGCCGCTCGGGCCGGTTTCCCTCGCCGGCCGCGCGGTCGGCGACATCATCCACCTGCTCGCCGAGCTGATCGAGAACGGCCTGTCGTTCTCACCGCCACACACCACCGTGGAGGTACGCGGTCAGCTGGTGGCCAACGGGTTCGCCATCGAGATCGAGGACCGGGGCCTCGGCATGAGCGAGGAGGACCTGGCCGCGGCGAACCACCGCATCGTCGACCAGTCCGAACTGAACCTCGCCAACGCCGCCCGGCTCGGCCTCTACGTGGTGAGCCGGCTGACCGAGCGGCACGGCGTACGGGTGCGGCTCAAGGAGTCGGCGTACGGCGGCACCACCGCGGTGGTGCTGATCCCGCTGGACCTGGTCACCGAGAACGGCCCGTCCCCGGAGGACTCCGGCGCGATGCGGACCGGCTCGCCGGCCATCGCCCTGCCCTCGGGCGCGACCGGCGACACCGGCCGGCCAGCCGTCCTCGCGCCGGTCGCGGTGGCGGCCGAACCGGCGGCACCGGGAACGACAGCCCCGCCGGCGCCGGTCACCCCGGACGGGCCGCCGGTGCCCGACACCATCCCCGCGACGGCGCAGGCCGACGGCGTCGACGTGGACGCCGCCCTGCCCACCCGTCAGCGCACCCCGCAGGACACCGGCACGCCGGACCTGCCCACCCGGGCCCGGCGCGTCCTGGGCCAGCCCGCCCTGGAGGCCCCCACGGTGCCCACCGGACTGCCCGCGGTCGACCCCTCCCGTCCGACTGACAGCGCCAGCGAGCCGTCTCCCGACGCTGGACCGCTGCCGGCCCGCGCCGAGGCCGACCGCACCGGCTCGGGCCTGCCGGTCCGGGTCCGACAGGCGAACATCGTGCCCGAGCTGCGTGACGACCCGGCGGCGACAGACACCGACGACGAGGACGTGGCACGCCCCCCGGAGCAGGTGCGCCGGATGATGAGCTCCTACCAGACCGGCACCCGTCGCGGTCGTACCGACGCGGCGCGACTGCTCGGCGGCGGAGCCGGCACCCCGCCGAGCGCGACGCCCGAGCCGAGTGACGAGGACCAGCAAGCTACCTGACCGGCCGCCGAGGATGCGGATCTCCGCACGGTGTGACGGTCAGCCCCAGACGAATACGGCGCAACAGCCGGGCGAGAAGAGGACGACGAAGTGGCGCAGAAGACGGCTTCGAGTGCCGACCTGACGTGGTTGCTGGATGATCTGGTGGGCCGGGTCAAGCAGGCCGAGCACGCGGTCGCGCTCTCCACCGACGGACTGTTGATGGCCTCCTCCCAGGGATTGAGCCGGGACGACGGCGAACACCTCGCGGCGATGGCTGCCGGCATCCAGAGCCTGGCCCGGGGCGCGGGGAAGCGCTTCGGTGGTGGGCAGGTGCAGCAGACCATCATCGAGATGCAGTCGTCGTTCCTGTTCGTCACCGCCGCCGGCCGCAACGCCTGCCTGGCGGTTCTGGCCACCGAGGACGCCGACGTCGGCCTCATCGCCTACGAGATGGCGATGCTGGTCACCCGGGTCGGCAAGTACGTGGCCTCCCCGTCCCGAGGCGTCGAGCAGCCGGCCGGCGAGAAGTAGGGCCATGACGGTGCAGGGAGAATCCGCGGACCATCAGTGGGTGGACGACCATGCGGGCCCGGTGGTGCGCCCGTACGCGGTGACGCGTGGCCGGGCCCGCCCGGTCACCGGCACGTTCGACCTGATCTCCCTGGTCACCGCGACCCGAGCCGAGGTCACGCCGGAGGTCGGCCTCGGCCCGGAACACCTGGCGATCGTCGGGCTGTGCCAACGTATACAGTCCGTCGCCGAGATCGCCGCCCATCTCGACCTTCCGGTGGGCACCATCCGGGTGCTCCTCGGCGACCTGGCGGCCCGCAGCCTGGTGCAGGTCCGCGAGCCGCAGACCACGGCCGGTCTTCCCGACAACAGCATCTTCGAGGCGGTAATCAATGGACTACGGGCACTCTGACCGGCCGGCGGGAGCGACCCCACTGCCCACCGCGATCAAGATCCTGGTCGCCGGTGGGTTCGGCGTGGGCAAGACCACAATGGTCGGCGCGGTGAGCGAGACCCGGCCGTTGCGCACCGAGGAGGTGCTGACCGAGTCAGGTGTCGGCATCGACGACCTGTCCGGGGTGGAAGGCAAGACCACCACCACCGTGGCGATGGACTTCGGTCGGATCACCATCAGCGACGACCTGGTGCTCTATCTGTTCGGCACGCCCGGGCAGGACCGGTTCTGGTTCGTCTGGGACGAGCTGGCGCTCGGCGCGATCGGCGCGGTCGTGCTTGCCGACACCCGCCGGCTGGCCGACTGCTTCCCGTCCATCGACTACTTCGAGGGTCGGGGCACCCCGTTCGTGGTCGCCGTGAACTGCTTCGAAGGTGCCCGCGCGTACCGGTTGGACGAGGTGCAGGCCGCGTTGAACCTGGACCCGGGTGTGCCGGTGCTCCTCTGCGACGCCCGGCAGCGCGAGTCCAGCAAGGAGGTGCTCGTGACGCTCATGGAGCACGCCATGAAGACCCGCGAGGCCCGCCGCCGCGCGGCCGGGGGAAACTGACGGAGGTTTTTCGGGGGAGGGTGTCCGGAACGGCTCCGGCCGATCGTCATGCTGGCGATACCCCGAGAAACCAGGGAGCGACCAGATGAAGTACCTGATGTTCGTGTGCAGCGACAGCGAGCCGGACACCGACCCCACCGAGCTGCCCGACATCCACAAGTGGGTGGCGGAGAACGACTCCCGTGGCCGCCGCCTGACCGGCAACGTGCTGGCGCCGACCAGTGCGGCCACCACCGTCCGGGTCCGTGCCGGCGAGCTGCTGGTCTCCGAGGGGCCGTTCGCGGAGACCGCCGAGGTGATCGTGGGCTTCGACCTGCTCGACTGCGCCGACCTGGACGAGGCGATCGAGGTGGCCCGCACCCACCCGATGGCCCGCGAAGGGCGGCTGGAGCTGCGGCCGTTCGCGGACCTGCCCGACTGACCGGATGACCCACGCCGAATCGCCGTCCGGTGCGCGCCCGGGTGCCGCCGGGGTGAACGGCGCGGAGGCGGCCGTGGCGGCGCAGGCCGCCGCGGCCGCCGGCGTGGACGCGTACCCCCGGATCGTCGCGACCCTGATCCGGGTGACCGGGGACTGGGCGTTGGCCGAGGACTGCGCCCAGGAGGCGTCGACCGTGGCCCTGGAGCGCTGGCCCGTCGACGGTGTGCCGGCCAACCCGGGCGGCTGGCTCATGACGGTGGCCCGCAACCGGGCCATCGACGTGCTGCGCCGGGCCGCCGTCGAGCGCCGCAAGCTGCACGACCTGGCGCTGCTCACGCCGACGGACGCGCCACCCGAGCACGACCTCGTGGACGACCGCCTGCGGCTGGTCTTCACCTGCTGCCACCCGGCCCTCGCCTTCGAGGCCCGGGTGGCGTTGACGCTGCGCACCATCTGCGGTGTGCCGACCGCCGACATCGCCCGGCTCCTGCTGGTCAGCGAGTCGACGATGACCCGCCGGCTGACCCGCGCCCGTGCCCGCATCGCCCAGGCCGGCATCCCGTACCGGGTGCCGAGCGGGCCGGCGCTTGCCGAACGGCTGCCCGGCGTCCTCGCCGTGCTGTACCTGCTGTTCACCCGGGGCTACGTCGCCGACGGCGAGCCGGCCTTCGCCGACGAGGCGGTCCGGCTGGCCCGGCTGCTCGACGCGCTGATGCCCGGGCAGTCCGAGGTGGCCGCCCTGCTGGCGCTGCTGCTGTTGCAGCACTCCCGCCGGGACGCCCGCCGCGACGCCACCGGCAACCTGCTCACCCTGGAGCGGCAGGACCGTGGCCGGTGGGACCGCGCGGCCATCGCCGAGGGCCTGGCAGCCATTGCTCGGGTACGCCACGACGGGCCGTACGCGTGGCAGGCCCGGATCGCCGCCTGCCACGCCACCGCGTTGTCCGCCGACGCCACCGACTGGCCGACGATCGCGCGGGCCTACGACGCGCTGGCCGACCTCCGCCCCTCACCGGTGATCGCGCTCAACCGCGCGGTCGCCCACGGCTACGCGTACGGGCCGGCCGCCGGGCTGGTCCTGCTCGCGGAGGCGCGCGCCGGCGGCGGCCTGGACGGCTACCCGGTCGCCGTGGCGGTGGAGGCCGACCTGGTGGCCCGCCAGGGCGACCGCCCACGTGCCGCCGGACTCTTCCGTGCGGCGGCGGAAGCGGTGGGCTCGGCGGTCGAGCGCCGCGCCCTGCTCGACCGCGCGGACAACCTCGCCCGCTAGCGAAGCAGGCTCAGGCCACCAGGACCGGTACGTCGTACTTCTGGATGGGATCGCGGTGGATGGCGGATCCGTTCGGCCAGGAGCGACCCGTGAACGACGCAGGCTCCTTCCCGCCGAGGCGGAAAGGAGCCTGGTGACGTCGGTACGTCAGTTGGCGATCATGCGGCGCAGCACGTACTGCAGGATGCCGCCGTGCCGGTAGTAGTCCGCCTCACCCGGGGTGTCGATCCGGACCACGGCCTCGAACTCCACGCCGGTGTCGGTCGTGACCGTCACCGTGCGCGGGGTATCGCCGTCGTTGAGGGCGGTCACACCGGTGATGGTGAACGTCTCGGAGCCGGTCAGGCCGAGCGACTCGGCGGTGGTGTCCACCGGGAACTGCAGCGGCAGCACACCCATGCCGATCAGGTTGGAGCGGTGGATCCGCTCGTACGACTCGGCGATGACCGCCCGGACGCCCAGCAGCATGGTGCCCTTGGCCGCCCAGTCCCGCGACGAGCCGGAACCGTACTCCTTGCCGGCCAGGATGACCAGCGGGATGCCGGCCTCCTGGTAGGCCATCGAGGCGTCGTAGATCGAGGTCTGCTCGCCGGTGAGGTGGTTGACTGTGAAGCCACCCTCCACACCCGGCACCAGCTGGTTACGCAGCCGGATGTTGGCGAACGTGCCCCGGATCATCACCTCGTGGTTGCCCCGGCGCGAGCCGTACGAGTTGAACTCGTGGCGCGGCACGCCGTGCTCGGCCAGGTAGGTGCCGGCGGGGGAGTCGGCCTTGATCGAGCCGGCCGGGGAGATGTGGTCGGTGGTCACCGAGTCACCCAGCTTGGCCAGCACCCGCGCGTCGGCGATGTCGACGACCGGGCTCGGCTCCTGCTGCATGCCCTCGAAGTACGGGGGCTTGCGCACGTAGGTGGAGTCGTCGGCCCAGGCGAAGGTGTCGCCGGTCGGGGTGGGCAGCGACTGCCACCGCTCGTCGCCGGCGAACACGTCGGCGTACGCGGCGCTGAACCCGGTCGCGCCGATCGCCTGGGCGATGACGTCCTGGATCTCGGCGCTGTTCGGCCAGATCTCCCGCAGGAAGACCGGGTTGCCGTCGCTGTCCTCACCGATCGGCTCGTTGGCCAGGTCGATGTCCATCGTGCCGGCGAGGGCGTACGCGACCACCAGCGGCGGGGACGCCAGGTAGTTCATCTTGACGTCCGGGTTGATCCGGCCCTCGAAGTTCCGGTTGCCGGACAGCACCGACACGACCGACAGGTCGTGCTCGTTGACCGCCGCGGACACCTCCTCGGGCAGTGGGCCCGAGTTGCCGATGCAGGTCGTGCAGCCGTAGCCGACCAGGTTGAAGCCGAGCTTGTCCAGGTACGGCGTGAGGCCGGCGCGCTCGTAGTAGTCCATGACGACCTTGGAGCCCGGCGCCAGGGTGGTCTTCACCCACGGCTTGCGGGTCAGGCCCTTCTCCACGGCGTTGCGGGCCAGCAGGGCCGCCCCGATCATCACCTGCGGGTTGGACGTGTTGGTGCAGGAGGTGATCGCGGCGATCACCACGGCGCCGTGGTCCAGCTCGTACTCGACGCCGTCGGCGCCGGTGACCCGGATCGGGTTGCTGGCCCGGCCACCCGCTCCGACCGCCGCGGCCTCCAGGTCGCGCGGCTCGTCGGCCGGGTCGCTGAAGTCGTTGGCCGGCGGGTCGCTGGCCGGGAAGGACTCGGCGCTGGCCTCGTCGGCCGGGCCGTTCGCGCCGCGCGGCAGCTCCTCGCGGGGCACGCCCGGCTTGAGGTCGCGCTCACCGACGGAGTCGTCGGCGACGTAGTCGGTAAGCGCCGAGCGGAACAGCGTCTTGGCGGCGCCCAGCGGCACCCGGTCCTGCGGGCGCTTCGGACCGGCGAGCGACGGCTCGATGGAGCCCAGGTCCAGCTCCAGGCGCTCGGAGTACTCCGGCTCGGCCTCCGGGTCGTGCCAGAGGCCCTGCTCCTTGGCGTACGCCTCGACGAGCGCGACCTGCTGCTCGTCGCGGCCGGTCAGCTCCAGGTAGCGGATGGTCTCCGCGTCGATCGGGAAGATCGCCACGGTGGAGCCGTACTCGGGGGACATGTTGCCGATGGTGGCCCGGTTGGCCAGCGGCACGGCACCCACGCCGGGGCCGTAGAACTCGACGAACTTGCCGACCACGCCGTGCTTGCGCAGCATCTCGGTGATGGTCAGCACCAGGTCGGTGGCGGTGGTGCCGGCCGGCATCTCGCCGGACAGCTTGAAGCCCACCACGCGGGGGATCAGCATGCTGACCGGCTGGCCGAGCATCGCGGCCTCGGCCTCGATGCCGCCGACGCCCCAGCCCAGCACACCCAGGCCGTTGACCATCGTGGTGTGCGAGTCGGTGCCGACCACGGTGTCCGGGTACGCCTGGCCGTTGCGCTCCATGATCGTGCGGGCCAGGTACTCGATGTTGACCTGGTGCACGATGCCGGTGCCCGGCGGGACGACCTTGAACTCGTTGAACGCGGTCTGGCCCCAGCGCAGGAACTGGTAGCGCTCCTTGTTGCGCTCGTACTCCAGCGCGACGTTGCGTTCGAAGGCGTCCTCGCGGCCGAACAGGTCGGCGATCACCGAGTGGTCGATGACCAGCTCGGCGGGGGCGAGGGGGTTGACCTTGGTGGCGTCGCCGCCCAGGTCCCGCACGGCCTCGCGCATGGTGGCCAGGTCGACCACGCAGGGCACGCCGGTGAAGTCCTGCATGAGCACCCGCGCCGGGGTGAACTGGATCTCCACGCTCGGGTCGGCGGCGGAGTCCCACGCGCCGAGCTGGCGGATGTGGTCGGCGGTGATGTTCGCGCCGTCCTCGGTCCGCAGCAGGTTCTCCAGCAGGATCTTCAGGCTGTACGGCAGCCGGTCGTGGCCGTCCACCTTGTCGATCTTGAAAATCTCGTAGCTCGCGTCTCCGACGCGTAGCTGGGTCTTCGCACCGAAGGTGTCGAGGCTCGCCACGTCGTACTCCTTCACACCAGCGACCGTGAGTAGTCCTGAGCAGTGTGTCGCACCGGTCGGGGTGCCGCCGAGGTTAGGTGACACTTACCGCCGATTCCGCTCTCAACAAAACCGTACGTCCGTCTTGCTAGTTGCGCAAGCCGGCGCACCCGCCGCCTGGTTCCGTCTTACCCCTAGCCTCCTAGGACGGCCTGCGGGGTGTGGCCGATCTCCACGGCCGCGCTGCGACGGCACGTACGACGGGTCCGCCGCAGGTAGGGTTCGAGGCCCGCCGGGGGAAGGGGTCCACCGTGTTCGACGTCCAGCACTGGCTCACGTCCCTGCCACCGATCGCCGTCTACCTGCTCGTCGGCGGGGTGATCGGCGTCGAGAGCATGGGAGTTCCCCTGCCCGGCGAGATCGTCCTGGTCAGCTCCGCCCTGCTCGCCGCCACCGGTGTGGTCGAGCCGGAGTGGGTGGCCGCCGCCGCGGCCACCGGCGCGATCGTCGGCGACTCCATCGGGTACGCGGTGGGCCGCCGAGGCGGACGACCTCTGCTCGTCCGGCTGGGCCGGCGCTTTCCCCGGCACCTCGGCCCCGCCCAACTCGTCCGGGCCGAGCAGAGCTTCGCCCGGCACGGCGTGTGGGCGGTCTTCTTCGGCCGGTTCGTGGCACTGCTGCGGATTCTGGCCGGGCCGCTCGCCGGGGCACTGCACGTGCCGTACCGGCGCTTCCTGATCGCCAACGCGGCCGGCGGGCTGGTCTGGGCGTTCGGCACCACCTACCTGCTGTTCAGCGTGGGTCGGGCCGCCGAGCACTGGCTCAAGGACATCTCCTGGGCCGGTTTGGCCCTCGCGGTGCTCGCCGGCCTCGCCAGTACCTGGTGGCTGCGGCGACGGGCCCACCGGATCGAGACCGCCTCGCCGACGCCGGATGTCGAGCCGGCCCGCTCGGCCAGCGAACTCTGACCTGGATGTGTTGAAGGGCCGGACCCCTGTGGTGGGGTCCGGCCCTTCGGTGTTCGGTGGTGTGGGTCAGCTGGTGGAGTAGCCGCGGGTGGCGATCCAGTCCGCGAGGTGCTCGACGCTGATCCAGTAGGAGGCGGTGTCGGGGTTGGCCGAGTCGGCGATCTTCACCGTCTGGCCGTTGTCGCGGTACCCGACGACGCTGATGTAGTGCCCGCCCTCGAAGGAGTGGACGTTGCCGTCGACGTCGGTGCTGGTGCCGGCGATGTTCGCGACCACGGCGCGGCCGTCGTCGACGGTCTTGACGATGTCGGCGCGCAGCTTGTCGGTCTGCTTGTCATCGGCGTTCGGGCTGGAGATCTCGACGCTGTGGTAGGCGTCGCTCTTACCGGTCTCCTTGTTCAGCACCGGGGTGATGTCGTTGATCGAGTTGGTGCCGGCCTCGGTGGTGCCCATCTCCTTGGCCATGGCATCGACGTTGATGTTCTTACCCTGCACACTCAGGGCGTTCCGCGCCGCGGCCGGGCCGCAGTAGTAGAAGTTCGGCTGCGCCTCGTAACGCACGCCCAACTCCCGCTCACCGCTCTGACGGTCAGCCTGCGTCTGCGAGACCGGCTTGGCGTCCGACGCCGCGTAGGCGGCGGTCACCGGGCCGGCGATGGCGCCACCGGTGAAGGCGAGCCCAGCAGCGGTCAGAGCGGTCTTACGCATCAGATCGGTACGCATGATGGCGTGCTCCTCTGCATATCGGGGGACCGCACCACCGCAAAAGGGGGGATCACGGCGGCGGCGCGGATGTTCGGGGGAAAGTTCTGCACCCGGCAGCCCTTGCGAGGGGGCCGGCATCGGGAGACTGTGCAACGGCCGGCGGCGGCGGATCATTCCATCGGGCTTCACGGCCCGCTCGGTCGTGCAGGGGATGTAACCGAGGCGACCGGGCCGGTGTTCCCGGCGGCCACCCGCCCCACGACCCGAAGTCGCGGCGGCATGCCAGGTATAACGTGT
>NZ_VDFY01000221.1 GCF_006228125.1 Micromonospora orduensis
GTCATGTCAACGACCGTATGCCAACGCCTGTTGACACGCAATAAGCGTGCTTCTAGTGTCGCCAACAGATGTTGCCAACATGTGTTGGCAACGGCGTTCCGGAGGTGGCCATGCGGCCCACGAGTACCGACGTCCTGGTGGTGGGGGCAGGCCCCACCGGCCTCGCCACCGCGCTGACGCTCGCCCGACGCGGGGCCGAGGTGACAGTCCTCGACCAGGTCGCCGCTCCACCGGTGACCTCCCGCGCGGCGGTCGTGCACGCGTACACCCTGGAGGTGCTGGACCGGATCGGCGCCGCGGCGCCGCTTGTCGCCCAGGGGGTGCGGGCGCCGCGCTTCACGGTCCGCGACCGGGACCGGATGCTGCTGGCGGTCCCGTTCCACGAGTTGCCGTCCCGCTTTCCCTACGCGCTGCTGGTCTCCCAGGCGGTGACCGAGAAGGTCCTCACCGACCAGTTGGCCGACCTGGGCGTGCGGGTGCGGCGGCCGTGCCGGCTGACCGGCCTGAGTCACACCGCAGACGGGGTACGCGCGCAGGTCGACGGCGCCGAGCTGCGCGCCCGGTACGTGGTCGGCGCGGACGGCCTGCACAGCACCGTCCGGCAGGCGGCCGGCATCGGCTTCACCGGCCCGAGCGACGAGGAGTCCTTCGTGCTCGCCGACGTACGCGTGCAGAGCGTGCTGCCCCGCGACGAGGCGGCGCTGTTCCTCGCCCGCCCCGGGCCACTGGTCTGGGCGCCGCTGCCGGACGGCGTGGTCCGGATCGTCGCCGCGGTGCCGGCGGCACCCGCCGAACCGGATGCGGCGTACCTCCAGGCGCTGCTCGACGAACGCGGCCCGAGACGGCGGCCGGACCGGGTGACCGAGGTGCTGTGGGGCTCCCGGTTCCGGGTGCGGCACCGCATCGCCGACACCTTCCGCGCCGGTCCGGTGCTGCTCGCCGGGGACGCCGGGCACGTGCACAGCCCCGCCGGCGGTCAGGGCATGAACCTGGGGATCTGCGACGCGGTGACCCTCGGTACGGCCCTGGCCGACGTGCTGGACGGCGGACCGGAGACGGCGCTGGACGGGTACGACGCCCGGCAGCGCCCGATGGCCGAGGACGTGCTGAGCTTCGCCGCCGGGCTGACCAGGCTGGCCACCACCTCCCCGGCCCGCCGGCCGGCCCGTGACGTGCTGCTCCGGCTGCTCGGCGGTGTGCCACCGGTCCGGCGGCGGATCGCACTACGCCTGTCCGGGCTGTCCCACCGGGAACCGACCCCGGGCTAGGCGAAGCCCTGCCGCAGGGTCCGCCACGCCGCCACGGTGACCAGCGCGAACGTGGCGGCAGCGGCGACCGTCACCGGCGCCGTCCCGTACGCGGCGGCGACCAGCCCGGCGAGCGCCGCGCCGACCGGAGCGGTGAGCAGACCCACCATCCGCTGGGCCGCACCCACCCGACCCAGCAGCCCCGCCGGCACGTGCCGCTGCCCGTACGACGCCCACAGGCTGTTCCACACCACCGTCCCGGCGGCGAAGACGGCAAGCGCGAACCCGCCCGGCACCGGATGCCGGGCCAGCGCGAACCCGCTCAACGCCACGGTCTGCGCGGCGAGCACCGCGCACAGCGCCGGCACCGTGCCGAGCCGGGCGGCGAGCCGACCCGCGCCGAGCGCCCCGGCCAGGCCGCCGACGATCGCCGACGCGGCGAACAGTCCGTACCCGGCCGGCGGCACCCGCAGCACGTCCAACGCGTACAGCACCAGCACCGCCAGGAGACCGCTGATCGCCAGGTTGCTCCCGGCCGCGAGCACTGTGACCCGCCACAGTGTCCGGTGGCCGCGCAGCCACCGCACCCCCTCGACGATCTCGCCCCACACCGACCCGCGCGGCGCGGCGGCTCCGATGGTCGGGTCGGCCACGGGCGCCGGGGCGAGGGCCAGCACCAGTACGGCGGCCACCGCGAAGGTGGCGGCGTCCAGGGCGAACGGCAGGGCCGGTGCGGCGGCGAAGAGGACACCAGCGGCGGGCGCGCCGAGGAAACCGCCGGCCACCGCCGTACCCGCCTGGAGCCGGCCGTTCGCCCGGGGCAGCGCGGCCGGCGGCACCAGCGCGGGAAGCACCGCGAACGACGCGGAGTCGAAGAGCGTGCCCAGCGTCGCCAGGAGGAACGCCGCCACCAGCAGCGCCACGATGCCGGCCCGGTCGACGGCGACAGCCACCGCCAACGCCGCGACCACCCCGGCGCGGATCCCGTCCACCAGGGCCATCGTCCGCCGACGGTCCCAACGGTCGGCGTACACACCGCCGAGCAGGCCGAAGAGCAGCGGCGGCACCTGCGCGACCACGGTGACCGCGGCGATGACCCGGGGATCGCGGGTCACCGCCGCCGCCAGCAGGGCCAGAGCCGGCGTACGAAGCGCGTCTCCGAACCGCGACGACACGGCGGCGCACCACAGCAGCCGGAAGTCCCGGCCGAGCACGGAAGCTGTCATGCCGGAGACCGTGCGGGTTCGACCGGGTCGAGGGTCAAGCCGCCGCGAACGGGGGACGCGCCCGTCGGTGATCATCGGTACGGTGGGCGCCGGTATTCGGGACCGGGGGAGAAAACAGGCGTGGACCACACCTTCCAGGTCGACCTCCGTGGCGTGGTCGACCTGCTCAGTCACCACCTCTACGGCAGCCCGCGGGTCTACGTCCGCGAGCTGTTGCAGAACGCGGTCGACGCGATCACCGCGCGGCGCTCGGTCGAGCCGGACGCGCCCGCCCTGGTCCGCATCGAAACCCCGGACCTCACCGGCGACGGCACGTTGCGGGTACACGACACAGGCATCGGCCTCACCGAGGCGCAGGTACACGAACTGCTGGCCACCATCGGCCGCAGCTCCAAGCGGGACGAGCTGGGCTTCTCCCGCCACGAGTTCCTCGGCCAGTTCGGCATCGGTCTGCTCTCCTGCTTCCTGGTCGCCGACGAGATCCAGGTGCTCACCCGCAACGGCGAACACCCCACGGTCCGCTGGACCGGGTACGCCGACGGCAGGTACGCCGTGAGCGTCACACCGCCGGAGGCCGCCCGCGCCGAACCGGGCACCACAGTCACGCTGGTGCCCCGCCGCGACGCCGACCAGTGGTTCACCACCCCGACGGTCACCGACCTGGCCCGACTCTTCGGTTCGCTGCTGCCGGTCACCGTGCGGGTCGGTGACGTGGTCACCACCACCGGCGAGCCGCCGTGGCCCACCACGCCGGGGACGCCTGTCGACCGGGCGGCGCTCGTCGCGTACGCCCGGGAGACGCTCGGCGTCGACCCGTTCGACGTGCTGCCGTTGACCGTCGCGGAGGCCGGGCTGACCGGTGTCGCCGTCATCCTGCCCACCCCGGTGAACCCGGCGGCCCGCGCGGGACACCGGGTCTACCTCAAGCGGATGCTGCTCACCGAGCACGCCGACGGGCTGCTGCCGGACTGGGCGTTCTTCGCCCACTGCGTGGTGGACGCCACCGAACTGCGCCCCACCGCCAGCCGCGAGGCCCTCTACGAGGACACCCTGCTGGCCGCGACCCGCGAGGCGCTCGGCGACCAGGTACGCGGCTGGCTGGTCCGGCTGGCCCGGCACGACCCGCGCCGGCTGGCCGAGTTCCTCCAGGTGCACCACCTCGGCGTGAAGGCGCTGGCGCTGCACGACGACGAGATGCTGCGGCTGGTCGACAGGTGGTGGCCGATGGACACCAACGTCGGCACGCTCACCCTCGCCGAGTTCCGGGAACGCCACGGCGTCCTCCGCTACGCGGCGAGCCTCGACGAGTTCCGCCAGCTCGCCGCCGTGGCCGCCGCGCAGGACCTGGCGGTGGTCAACGCCGGCTACACGTACGACACCGAGCTGATCGAGCGGCTGCCGGCGGTGGACCGCTCGGTGCTTATCGAACGGTTGGAGCCGAGCGACCTCACGACCCGCTTCGAGGGCCTCGACCCGCAGGTGGAGCTGGCGCTGCGACCGTTCCTCAGCGCGGCGCAACGGGCCGTCGAACGGTCCGGCTGCGAGGTGGTGATCCGCGCGTACGACCCGGTGTCACTGCCCGCCCTCTACCTGGTGAGCCGGTCGGCGGCGTTCAACGACCAGCTCGCGGCCAGCCGGGACCGGGCCGACGAGCTGTGGGGCGGGGTCCTCGACGCGCTCGCCGCCACCGCCCCACCGGACCGCCCGCAACTGGTGCTCAACCACCGCAACCCGCTGGTCCGCCGGGTCACCATGCTGGCCGACCCGGAGTTGGTGGGGCTCGCCATCGAGGCGCTGTACGGGCAGGCGCTGCTGCTCGGTCACCATCCGATCCGCGCGGCCGACGCGGCGCTGCTGAACGATTCCTTCCTCGGCCTGCTCGGCCGGGCCGTGCCGGGACGGGAGTGAGCATGAGCGACGAGGATCTGTGGCGGGTGCTGCGCGGCATCACCGACATGCCGTACGGGGCAGGGCAGATCGCCGCCCTGGAACAGCTGCTGCGCCGGGTGGACGCCGCCGACGACAGGCACCTGGCCTTCGTCACCCGGATGCAGTCCACTGTGGGCTACATCTACGGCGGGGAGCCGGCTAAGTCCTTCGTGACCTTCTCCTGGTGCCTGTCCGAGTTCGACCGCGACCCGCAGCCCTACCACCAGCGTCACCTGCACAACCTGCTCTGGCACTTCAAGTACATGATCAACGGGCTGCTGAACTTCCCTGAGGTGCCGCTCGACCGCACGTACGCCGTGCTCGACGACATGGAACGCCGCTACCGGGCCGGTGGACACAGCCTGCAGACCGTCCACAAGCACCGGTTCCGGGTCGCCGACCACGTGGGTGACGCCGACGCGGCCGCGCACTGGTACCGGCTCTGGCAGACCACGCCGCGCGACGACCTCTCCGACTGCGCCGGCTGTGATCCGACCAGCCAGGTGGGCTACCTCGCCGACAGCGGGCGGGACGCGGAGGCGGTGGCACTGGCCGAGCCGGTGCTCGCCGGCCGTCTCAGCTGCAACGAGCAGCCGCAGTCGATCCTCACGGCCCTGCTCCTGCCGTACCTGCGGATCGGGCGGGACGAGTCGGCGCGGGACGCGCACCGGGAGGCGTACCGCCGGCTGCGCGGCAACCTCGCCAACCTGTGGGACATCGGGGACCATGTCGAGTTCTGCACGATGACCGGCAACGAGGCGCGTGCGGTGGAACTGGTCGAACGGCACCTGGACTGGCTGGACCGGGCACCGTCACCGGCCGCCGCCATGCACTTCGCGGCGACGGCCGCCGCCGCGTTGCGCCAGGCCGGCCAGAGCGGCGCGGTGACCGTGTACCGCCGGGCCGCCGAGGGCCGCCCCGCCGGCGAGGTGGACGCACTCGTGCTCGCCGACGAGTTGACGCGGACCGCGACCGGGCTGGCGGCACGCTTCGACTCCCGCAACGGCACCACCCACCAGTCGGAGTGGATCGCCCGCCGGCTCGCCGTGCGGCCGAGCGGCCAGCACCTGCCGCTGTCCGCGAGCGTCCGCCGGCGCGCACCGCGTCCGACCGGGCAGGAGCCGTCCGCGGTGCGGGCCGGTGCGCAGCGGCAGGCCGAGGCGCCCGTGGTGACCGTGCCCGCCGACGCCGGCCCGGACGAGCTGCTGGATCTCGCCGAGCAGAGTTGGGGTCGACACGACCCGGCCACGTTCCGGGCGGCGCTGGCCGCCTACGACGAGCGGTTCGGCTCCGAGGACCTGCCCCCGCGTACGGCCGCCCATCGGCTGGCGATGCGGGCTGCCGAGCGCGGCGACGAGGACGACGTCCCGGGTGCGATCGAGATGAACCGTGCGGCACTGGAGCTGTACCGCAAGGTGGGTGATGAGGTGACCGCCGAGGTGGTCGCCGGGCGGCTCGGAGTGCTGCTGACCCGGTCCGACGACGACGCCGACGAGGGGTTGGCGTTGGTCCGGGAGGCCGCCGAGGCGCTGGACCGGGACGGCGACGCCCGGCAGCGGGCCGCCGCCCACGACCGGGTGGCGTTGGCGCTGCTGCACCGGGAACGCTGGGCGGAGGCGCTCGCGGCGCTCGACCGGGTGCCCGCCGACGCCGGCGGCGATCCACATCTGGCGGCCCGGATCGCGATGCACCGCGCGCACCTGCTGGAACAGTCCGAGCGGGTCGAGGAGGCGCGCGCCGCCGCCGCCGATGCCCGCCGGATCGGCCGTGAACTGGGCGTCGGCGAACTGGTCACGGCGGCCTGCCTGACGTACGCCCGCACGGTGGACGATCCCGCCGACGCGGTGGCCGCCTGCGACGAGGCCCTGCGGGTGGCGCCGGTGGACGCGGAGTTGCCGGTACGCGTCGCCCGTGCCCGCGCGCTGCTCTCCGCCGGCCGGGCCCCCGAGGCGGTGGACGAGTTCGTCGAGGCGGTGACGCTCTGCGTGGAGCGGGGCGCCGAGGGGGACTCATTCCTGCGCTGGGAGTTGGCGAACGCGTACCGGATGGTGGGTCGGCTCGCCGAGGCCGCCGAGGTCGCCGAGGAGGCCGTGCTCGGTCTCGACCGGATGGGCGCCCAGGCCGAGGCGGACCGGTGCCGGCACCTGCTGGCCGGCGTGTACGCCGGGCTCGGCGAGATCGACCCGGCGCTGGCCCTGCTGGAGCAGTTGGCCGCCAACCTGGACGGTCCGGACAACCTCCCGTACCGGGCGCAGGTGCTGGAGGAGGCCGGCGGCATCCTGTACGACGCGGACCGGGACGCCGCCGGCGCCGAACGGTTCGCGGCGGCGGCCACGGCGTACCGGCTCGGCGGCCTGCCGCTGGACGAGCTACGGGCGCGCCGGCGGGAGGCGTACGCCTGGTTCTGGGCCGACGACCGGCCGGCGGCGATCCGTGCCGTCGAGCAGGTGGACGGGTTGGCGCCCACGCTGGCCGGGCAGCCGGAACCACCGGTGACGTACGAGCTGGCGATGGCCGCCGAGGCGGGTGCGCGGGTGCTGACGGCCGAGGGTCGACCGGACGAGGCGCTGGCCCGGCTCGTCGGGGTGCCGGACCGGTTGCGGTCGATCGAGGCGTTCGGGGAGGCGGCCCAGGTGGAGATTCTCGCCGGTGAGCTGCTGCTGCGACTGGACCGGCCGGCCGAGGCGGAACCGCTCCTGCGGCGTGTCCTCGGTGGGCTCCCGGCCGACTCGCGGCCGGTCCGCCAGACGGCGTGGCTGCTGGCTCGCGCCCTGGATCTGCTGGACCGGCCCGACGAGGCGGCCGCCCTGCGGACGGAGCACGACCTCGACCCGGACGACGACTGAGCGGGCCGGCCCGCGCCGAGGTGTGCGCGACCCCTCGCTGACCGGCGCCCCACCGTGGTCGGCGCGCGGTCTACGCTTGCCCGGTGACGGTGGAGCAGCAGGCACGGGGGGCGGCGGGCGCGGGCCGGCGCCGCTCCCGCAAGGACGAGATCCTGGAGATCGCGGTCGGTCTGTTCGCCGCCCGTGGCTACCACGGCGTGTCGATGGACGACATCGGCGCGGCCGCCGGGGTCACCGGTCCGGCGCTCTACCACCACTTCGCCGGCAAGGAGGCGATGCTGGCCGCCGCGCTGATTCCGGTCAGCGAGGGGCTGCTGGCCGGCGGGCGGGAACGCTCCGCCGGGCATCCGGACGACCCGCGTGGGGCACTGGAGTCGCTGATCGACTTCCACGTCGAGTTCGCGCTGGCCAACCCGGCGGTCATCGCACTGCACCTGCACGAGTTGGACCGCCTGCCGGAGGAGCCACGGCGGCGGATCCGCCGTCTGCAACGGATGTACGTCGAGGAGTGGGTGACGGTGCTCACCGCGCTGCACCCGGGTATGCCCGACGGTGAGGCGCGGGTGCTTGCCCACGCCGCGTTCGGCCTGATGAACTCGACGCCGTTCCTCGGTGGTGAGGTGGACCGGCGACGCCGTGCCGAGTTGCTGCGCGGCGCCACCCTGGCCGCGCTGCTCGCCTGAGTCGACTCGTCACCGGCGTACCGGTCATGGTTTCCTGACTCCGTCCCAACATCCGGACGCCGGGAGGAAATCATGATCGAGTCACTGCTGGTCGCCAATCGGGGCGAGATCGCCCGCCGGATCATCCGTACCGCCAGGCGACTCGGCATCCGCGCGATCGCGGTGTACTCGGAGGCGGACGCCGACCTGCCGTTCGTCGCCGAGGCGGACGAGGCGGTCCTCATCGGCCCTCCGAACCCGGCGCTGAGCTACCGCAACACCGAGGCGATCCTCGCCGCCGCGAAGTCGACAGGCGCCCAGGCCATCCACCCTGGGTACGGCTTCCTGTCGGAGAACGCCGAGTTCGCCCGTACCGTCGAGTCGAGCGGCCTGATCTGGGTCGGGCCCGGCGCGGACGCGATCACCGCGATGGGCGACAAGATCAACGCCCGGAACCTGATGGCGGCGGCCGGCGTCCCGGTCGCGCCAGGGACCACCGACCCGGCCGCCGACCTGGACGCGGCGGTGGAGGCCGCTGGCGGGATCGGCTACCCGGTGATGGTCAAGGCGGCCGCCGGTGGCGGCGGCATGGGCATGGGCGTCGCCGTCGACGAGGCCGCGCTGCGCACCGAGTACGACAAGGTGCGCGCGTTCGCCGAGCGGATGTTCGGCGACGGGTCGGTGCTGATCGAGCGGTACTTCCCCCGGGTGCGCCATGTCGAGGTGCAGATCCTCGGGCTGGCCGACGGCCGGGTGGTGGCGCTCGGCGAGCGGGAGTGCTCGGTGCAGCGCCGCAACCAGAAGCTGGTCGAGGAGTCGCCGTCCCCGGCGGTCTCGCCGGAGCTGCGGGCGCGTTTCCTCGCGGCGGCGGTACGCGCCGGCGAGGCGGTCGGCTACCGCAACGCGGGCACGGTGGAGTGCCTGCTCGACCCCTCCACGAACGAGTTCTTCTTCCTGGAGATGAACACGCGGTTGCAGGTGGAGCATCCGGTGACCGAGTACGTCTACGGCATCGACCTGGTCGAGGAGCAGTTGCGGGTGGCGTCCGGGTTGGCGCCGACCTTCGACCCGGACGCGTTGACCCCGCGTGGGCACGCCATCGAGATGCGGATCAACGCCGAGGACCCGAAGCGTTTCCTGCCCGGCCCCGGCGTGGTGAAGACCTGGGTGGAGCCCACGGGTGAGGGCGTCCGGGTGGACTCCGGCTACACCGAGGGCAACACGGTCACCCCGTTCTACGACAGCCTGCTGGCCAAGCTGATCGTCAGTGGCGCGACCCGCGACGAGGTGCTGGAACGCGCGAAGGCCGCGGTCGCCGCGTTCCAGATCGAGGGCCCGAAGAACAACGTTCCCTTCTTCACCGAGCTGCTGGAGAACGAGGAGTTCCGCTCCGGTGCCTACGACACCGGCATCGTCTCCCGCATGCGCTGACCGGCCAGGTCGTCGGCCGCGCCGCCAGGCGGCCGCGCCGCCGAGCCCCCGGCGGCCCGGGACTGGTACTCGCACCCTTTGCTCTGCTTACCTGGAGGCGACAGCGGTTGTCCGGATACCGGATGGTGGCCGTTGCGTATAGGTAAGCAGAGCAAAGCGGCCGACATGCCGACCCGACCCGACCCGACCCGACCCGACCCGACGTCACAGCGAGGTGACCGATGAGCCATTTGCCAGATTCCGTCTCGATTCGTGAGGTCGGGCCGCGGGACGGGTTGCAGAACGAGGAGCCGATCCCGACCGACGCCAAGGTGCGGCTGCTCGACGCGCTCTCCGGCACCGGCGTACGCCGGATCGAGGCCGTGTCGTTCGTGCACCCCAGGGCGATCCCGCAGATGGCCGACGCCGACGAGGTGTGGCAGCGGGCCCGCAAGGCCGACGGGGTGCGGTACTCGGCGCTGGTGCCGAACACCCGAGGTGCCCAGCGGGCGCTGGCCGCGGGGTTCACCGAGATCGAGGTGGTGGTCTCGGCCAGCGACACGCACAACCGGCGCAACGTCAACCGGTCGACCGACGAGTCGCTGGACGACATCGCCGAGCTGATCGACCTGCTGCACGGCGAGTCCGCACGGGTCGAGGTGATCGTCGCTACCAGCTTCGGCTGCCCCTACGAGGGGGACGTCGACCCCGCCCGGGTGGCCGGCATCGTCGACCGGGTGGTCCGCGACGGCGCGGACCGGGTGGCGTTCGGCGACACCACGGGCATGGCGACGCCGCGCCGGGTCCGCGAGCTGGTGACCGCGGTACGCGACCGCAACGCGCACGTGCCGGTGCTGCTGCACTTCCACAACACCAGGGGTACGGCGCTGGCCAACCTGCTGACCGCGCTGGAGCTGGGAGTGACCGAGTTCGACGCCAGCGTGGGCGGCCTGGGTGGCTGCCCGTACGCGCCCGGCGCGAGCGGCAACCTGGCCACCGAGGAGGCCGTGCACATGCTGCACGACATGGGCATCGACACCGGGATCGACCTGGCGGCCCTCATCGAGGCGGCGGAGCTGGCCGAGGAACTGCTCGGCAAGAAGCTCCCGTCGGGCGTGCTGCGGGCCGGGCCTCGCACCCGGCTGACGCCGATGCCGAGCTGACCGTTCGGTGACGCGATCCGTTCGGTGACGCGACGGAGGGGCCGGACTGGTGCCGGCCCCTCCCGCGTACCAGGTCGGTCAGCTCACCGGGGCGAGCGCGGCCGGCCAGCTGTCCCGGAAGATGTCCGCGCTGCGGTCGGTGCTGCGCTCGGTGGCGCTGAAGGTACCGGCGAAGAGGCTGCTCACCCGGTTCGCCTCGGCGCTGCTCGGGTACGGGTTGGTGCAGCTCGTGCCGGCGCTGCCGCCGGACATCAGGATCGCGCAGTTGCCGTTGTAGTTGTCCGGCAGGCCGAGGATGTGCCCGATCTCGTGGGTCATGATCCGCAGCGGGCTGTACTGCGCCGCCTGCTGGGTGTCGATGTAGACCCGGCCGTTGCCGAGGCTGGTCCGCACGGCGTACGAGCCGCCGCCGGTGATCTGGTAGATCCGCAGGTTGGAGCCGCAGTTCGCGGTAAGCGTCAGGTTCGTGGTGGCGTTGTTCCAGATGGAGGCGGCCTGGTTGGCGGTGCCGGCGTAGGCGCCTGCCTGGCTGGTGTTGTAGCAGATGGTCATGGCGGCGGACGCGGGCGACGGGTTGGCGACCGTGACACCGAGGGTGGCGAGTGCCGTCGCGAGCATCGCGACCGCGAGCCGATTGAGTCGTGAGGTCATCGCTGACTCCTATCCGGGAGGGGGTGCCAGGAGCCTATCCACAGAGATTAATAGATTTCAATGTTTCGTTCGAAGAAGCGTCGGTCGGTCGCGGGTCGCCGGGGGGTGCGCGAATGCGATAGCCTAACGATCGTTCAGGTCAGTACGGCGAGGGAGTCGGCGTGACGCTCGACGGTGAGGCGCTGGAGCAACTGCGCAAGCGGGCCCGGTCCGGCGGCGCGGACAAGTACCACGCGGCCAACGCGGCCAAGGGCAAGCTGTTCGCCCGCGAACGCGTCGCGCTCCTGGTCGACGAGGGTTCGTTCGTCGAGGACGGCCTCTACGCCAACGCGCTCGCCGACGGGCTGCCCGCCGACGGCGTGGTCACCGGCACCGCCACCATCGACGGGCGGCAGGTCTGCCTGATGGCCAACGACTCCACCGTGAAGGCCGGCAGCTGGGGCGCCCGCACCGTCGAGAAGATCATCCGGATCATCGAGCGGGCGTACGGCGCCGGCGTGCCGATGGTCTACCTGGTCGACTCGGCCGGCGCACGGATCACCGACCAGGTCGACCTCTTCCCCGGCCGACGCGGCGCCGGCAAGATCTTCTGGAACCAGGTCCGCGCCTCCGGCTCCATCCCACAGGTGTGCGCGCTGTTCGGCCCGAGTGCCGCCGGTGGGGCGTACATTCCGGCGTTCTGCGACGTGGTCGCGATGGTCGACGGCAACGCCAGCATGTACCTCGGCTCCGACCGGATGGTCGAGATGGTCACCGGGGAGAAGACCACCCTGGAGGCGATGGGTGGCGCGAAGGTGCACACCGCCGAGTCCGGCGTCGGGCACTTCCTCTGCAAGACCGAGGCCGACGCGCTCGATGTGGTCAAGACCTACCTGTCGTACCTGCCGGCGAACTGGACGCAGGCGCCGCCGGCCGCGCCGGCGGTCGCCGCGCCCGCGAAGGCCGACCTGGCCGCGCTCGTGCCGGCCAGCGAGCGGCAGGCGTTCGACATGCGGCGGTACGTCAAGGGCCTGCTCGACGAGGGTTCGTTCTTCGAGATCCAGGCGCTGTGGGCCAAGGAGCTGACCATCGGCTTCGGCCGTCTCGACGGCCAGGTCGTCGGTGTGCTCGGCAACAACTCGATGTTCAAGGGCGGCGTGCTCTTCGTCGACTCCGCCGACAAGGCGACCCGGTTCGTGCAGCTCTGCGACGCGTTCAACGTGCCACTGCTCTTCCTCAGCGACGTACCCGGCTTCATGGTCGGCAGCGCGGTGGAGAAGCAGGGCATCATCCGGCACGGCGCCAAGATGATCACCGCGATCTCCGAGGCGACCGTCCCGAAGATCTGCGTGGTGGTCCGCAAGGCGTACGGCGCCGGCCTCTACGCGATGGCCGGCCCCGGGTTCGAACCGGACGCGACCATCGCGCTGCCCAGCGCGAAGATCGCGGTGATGGGGGCCGAGGCCGCCGTGAACGCGGTCTACGCCAACAAGATCGCGGCGATCGGGGACGAGGCCGAGCGGGCCGCCTTCGTAGCCGCCAAGCGGGCCGAGTACGAGCAGGACATCGACGTCGTCCGGCTGGCCAGCGAGCTGGTGGTCGACGCCATCGTCGAGCCCCACGACCTGCGCGGCGAGCTGGTCCGCCGGTTCGCCGCCGCGCGTACCAAGGATCGGCACTTCTCCCGGCGCCGGCACGGCGTCACCCCGGTCTGACCCGACCACCAGTCCCGCACCGCCACCGTCCCGGCGTCACAAGCGCCCGACGGCACCGTCCCTAACAGGAGGATGAGATGGACTTCCGGCTCACCGACGACCAAGCGGCGCTGCGGGAGAGCGTGCGGGACTTCGCGCGCGAGGTGATCGCGCCGGTCATCGCCGAGCACTACGAGCAGCACACCTTCCCGTACGAGGTGATCCGGCAGATGGGCAAGATGGGCCTGTTCGGCCTGCCCTTCGACGAGGAGCACGGCGGCATGGGTGGCGACTACTTCGCGCTCTGCCTGGCCCTGGAGGAGCTGGCCCGGGTCGACTCCAGCGTGGCGATCACCCTCGAGGCGGCGGTCTCGCTGGGCGCGATGCCGATCTACCGGTTCGGCACCGAGGAGCAGAAGGCCACCTGGCTGCCGAAGCTGCTCAGCGGCGAGGCGCTGGCCGGCTTCGGGCTCACCGAGCCGGGCACCGGCTCGGACGCGGCCGGCACCCAGACGCGGGCGGTGCTGGACGGCGACGAGTGGGTGATCAACGGGTCGAAGGCGTTCATCACCAACTCGGGGACCGACATCACGGCCATGGTCACCGTCACCGCGGTCACCGGTACGAACCCGGACGGCTCGAAGGAGCTGTCGACGATCATCGTGCCCACCGGAACGCCCGGCTTCACCGTGGCGCCCGGCTACTCCAAGGTGGGCTGGACGGCCTCGGACACCCACGAGCTGATCTTCGACGACTGCCGGGTGCCGGCGGCCAACCTGCTTGGCAAGCGGGGTCGTGGGTTCGCCCAGTTCCTGCGGATCCTCGACGAGGGTCGGATCGCCATCGCCGCGCTGGCCGTCGGTCTTGCCCAGGGCTGCGTCGACGAGTCGATCAAGTACGCGAAGGAGCGGCACGCCTTCGGCCGGCCGATCGGCGCCAACCAGGCGATCCAGTTCAAGATCGCCGACATGGAGCTGAAGGCGCACACCGCACGGCTGGCCTACTACGACGCCGCCGCCCGGATGCTGGCCGGCGAGCCGTTCAAGCGGCAGGCCGCCATCGCCAAACTCCACGCCAGCACCATCGCGGTGGACAACGCCCGGGAAGCCACCCAGATCCACGGCGGCTACGGCTTCATGAACGAGTACCCGGTCGCCCGCTTCTGGCGGGACTCCAAGATCCTGGAGATCGGTGAGGGCACCAGCGAGGTGCAGCGCATGATCATCGCGCGCGACCTCGGCCTCTGAGCGGACCGACCGGGCCGGACGTCGGCCCCCGGACGGCGTCAGCCGGGACGGCTCCGTCGGCCGACCCCGGCGGGACTGCCCGTTCGGCTGTCGGGTTTCGGCGAGTGGCCGTCGGCAGCCCGACGTTCGACTGCCGATGGTCGGAGTCGATCCGTACTCTTCCTGCCCATGACTCCGGATCATGACGGGTCACGGGGCCCGTCCGGTCGTACCGGCCTGTCGGAACTGCTCCGCGCCCACCGTCGGGCCGCCGGCCTGACCCAGGCCGAACTCGCGGCCCGGGCCGGCGTGGGCGTACGGACGGTGCGTGACCTGGAGCGTGGTCGGTCCGTCCGGCCGCAGCGCACCACCGTCGGCCTGCTCGCCGAGGCGTTGCACCTGACCGGCGCGACCCGGGCGGCGTTCATGGCCGCCGCCCGCGGCCCCGCCAGGGGCGAGCCCGCCCCGCCGGACGAGCCCTCGACGCCGCCGTCGGACACCCCGTCGTCCGCCCGGCCCGCCGGGCCGGATCCGCCGGTCGCCCTTCCGCCGCCGGTGGCGCTGATCGGTCGGGACCGGGACGTCACCGAGTTGGCCGGCTTGTTGACCACCGAGCCGGGTCCCCGGCTGGTGAGCCTGGTCGGGCTGACCGGTGTCGGCAAGACGGCGTTGGCGCTGTCCGTGGCGCACGCGGCCGCCGGGGCGTACCCGGGTGGCGTGGCCGGGGTGCTGATCGGCGAGGGCTCGGACGGCCCGGACGTGCTCGCCGCCTCGATGGGGGTTCTCGGTGCGGCCCGGCTGCCGGAACTCGCCGCGCAACTCTCCGGGCGGCCGGCGCTGCTGGTGATGGACGCGGTCGAGCGCGCGCCCGGCCCGGTGGCCGAGACGCTGCACCGGCTGATCGGCGTGCTGCCCTCCCTGCGGGTGCTGGTCACCGGCCGGCACCCCGTCGGGCTGCCCGGCGAGCGGGTCTGGCCGGTCGCGCCGCTCGACGTACCGCCGCCGGACGCCGACGAGGCCGGGCCGGCCACGCTCGGGTCGTGGCCGGCGGTGGCGCTGTTCACCGCCCGGCTCGCCCAGGTCCGGCGGGAGCCGCCCACCTCCGACGAGTTGCCGGCGCTGGCCGCCCTGGTCCGCCGGTTGGGCGGACTGCCGCTGGCCATCGAGTTGATGGCTGCCCGGGGTCGGCTCCTCAACCTCACCGAACTGCTCGACCGGTACGGCGACCGGGTCCTCGACCTGGCCACCCCCGCGGACCCGCCGGCCCATCCGGGCTGGGACGGACCCGAGGCGGCGAGCGGTCGGCCGAGTGGCGTCGACATCACCCGCACGGCGGTGGCGGGCACCCTGCGGGACGCGGTGGCGACCAGCTACCGGTTGCTCGCTCCGGACGAACGGGCGGCGCTGCGGCGGCTCGCCATGTTCGGCAACCGGTGGTCGGTCGAGCAGGCCGAGGAGATGCTCGCCGACGAGGCTGACCGGGACGGCACCGTCGCGATCGATCCCCTCCCGGTGCTGCACCGGCTCGTCGAGTTGGGCCTGCTCAGCGTGCGGGGCACCGGTTCGTTCCGGTTCCGTCTGCTGGACGCGGTCCGTGACTTCGCCGTCGAGCAGGCGGCCGGGGCCGGCGAGTTGAGCTGTCTGCGACGCCGGCACGCCGAGGTGGTCGCCCGCCTGGTGGCGCGTACGGCCACCGACCTGGCCGGCCCTCGGCTGCCCGACGCGATACACCGGCTGGACGAGGTGAGCAGTGACATCAGCTCGGCGCTGTCCCACGCGGCGGCCGACGATCCGCTGACCGCGCTCGGCCTGGCGGCCAGCCTTACCCGGTGGTGGCGGTTCCGTGGGCGGGACGTCGCCGGTCGTCAGTGGTTGCGGAGGCTGCTGGCGGACCCGCGGACCGCCGACGCCGATCCCGTCCTGCGAGCCTGGGCGACCCTGGGGGTGGCCCGGCTCGCCGCCGAGCAGGGCGCTGGTGCCGACGAGCTGCCGACCGCGCGGACCGCGTTGGAGATGTTCCGGCAGGCGGGTGACGTGACCGGGGAGTTGGAGGCGCGCACGGTGCTCGGCGCGCTGCTGATCACTGTCGGAGGGCACGACGAGGCCCGTGAGCAGGCCGAGGCGGCGCTGCGGCTGGCGGCCCGCCACGGGCGGACGCGGGATCTGGCGGTGGCTCAGAACAGTCTCGCCTGGCACGAGATCCGGGTGGGTGACCTGGCGGCCGCGCGCCGACGGCTGGCCGCCGTGGACCGGCTCGCCGCCGAGGGTGGTGAGCAGCGGTTGCGGGTGCTGGCCTGGGCGAACCGGGCCGAGGTCGCCCGCCTGGAGGGCCGGTACGCCGACGCCGTGGACCAGGGGCGGCGCGCGGCGACGGCGGTGTCCGAGTTGGGTGATCCGGGGCATCGCCGCCGGGTGCTCGGCACTGTCGGTCTGGCGCTCGCCCAGGACGGCCGCGCCGTGGAGGCGACCGAGGTGCTCGCCGAGTTGCGTGCGGGGGTCGCCGAGGCGGTGGGCGTACCGGCGCCGCGGGTGCCCGGCCCGCCACGGCGGCGTTCGGACGACACAGTGCTCTCCTGGGGCGGCCCGGAGGTGGGGATCTGCGCGTTGATCGAGGGGAATCTGGCGCTGCACCGGGGTGAGCGCGAGCTGGCAGCTGAGTGGTTCGCCGCCGCCGCCGATGCCGGTCACGATCGGCGGGACGTGGTGGAGGCGCTGGTGGGGCTGGCGGCGAGTACCGGAGACCCGGCGGTCCTGGACCGGCTCGACCGGGCCTGCCGGGAGACCGGCATCCGCCTGTTGCCGCAGGAGTCGGGGCTGCTCTACGCGTTGACTGCCACTCGGGGTGGGTCGGCGATCCGCTAGGGCGGGCGGTGCCGCGACGGGGTGGGCGGAGTGGCGCGGGCGAAAAGCCCCCTTTGTGCTACCCCTCGCTGTTCGCCCGCGCCGTCACCCCCCGGTGGATCCCCGGTGGTCGAAGCCTGCCACCGCACCCCGTGCGGAAGGCGCATTTCGTGCCCGTTTGTCCGGGCAGCAAGGTCAGTTCTGCCGGTCTTTCTGCCGGTGGGTGTCGGCGTTTCCGGACCAATCTCCCGGGTGCCAAGGGCTGTCGCCGATCAGGGTCGGGGCGTGCCTCCGGCGGCGGTCTCCTGCTCCGGGGCGACATCGGTGCTGCCGGCGGTGGCGCACGGATGCACGGCGTCACGGACCCGACGCAGGCCGTCGAGGAGCGCGTCCAGGGCCTGCGGGTCGAGCTGACCGGTGAACCACTGCTCGATCATCTGCAGGTGCCCCGGCAGCGTCTCGTCCAGTTGCTGCATGCCCTTCGGGGTGACCACGGCGTACGAGCTGCGGCGGTCGTTCGGGCACGCCCTGCGGGTGAGCAGACCGTCGCGTTCCATCCGGTCCACCACCCTGGTCACCCCACTGGTGGACAGCGAGGTCTGCGCGGCGAGGTCGGTCATCCTGAGCTGGTTGCCCGGCGAGCGGGCCAGTCGGGTGATGACCTCGAACTCGACCGCGGAGAAGCCGTGCTCCTCCAGTTGTGCGGTGAACCGGGCCGACAGCCCGGCGTGCACCTCGAAGAGCAGGCCGACGGCGGTGATCCGGGGATCGTCGAAGACGTTGGTCACCCGTTCATCCTACCAGTACTTGACACGGGGAATGTTGTTGCAGTTATAGTTGCTGCAGCAGTCGTTGGGCTACTAAACAATCTCCTGGAGGACAGCAGCATGACCAGCAGCACCGATGCGGTTACCCGCGACTGGGACGGCCTCACCATCCCGGCGGCCGGCACCTACGTGCTCGACGCCGCCCACAAGCGGGTCGGCTTCGTCGCCCGCCACATGATGGTGAGCAAGGTCCGCGGTGAGTTCAACGAGGCGACCGCCACCATCACCATCGCCGAGGACCCGCTGCAGTCGTCGGTCGTCGCGACCATCCAGGGCGCCAGCATCGACACCACCCAGGGCGACCGGGACGCGCACCTGCGCAGCGCCGAGTTCCTCGACGTCGAGAAGTACCCGACGCTCGAGTTCCGCAGCACCGGGGTCAAGTCCCGCAGCGGCAACGAGTTCGTACTCACCGGTGACCTGACCATCAAGGACGTCACCCGTCCGGTGGAGCTCCAGGTCGAGTTCGAGGGCGTCGGCCGCAGCCCGTTCGGCCAGGACATCTTCGGCTTCTCCGCGACCACCGAGATCGACCGCGAGGAGTTCGGCCTGACCTGGAACGTCACCCTGGAGACCGGTGGCGTGCTGGTCGGCAAGAAGATCAAGATCGAGATCGAGGGCGAGGCCGTCCGCCAGGCCTGATCCTCGGATCACCGGCACGCTCCGGGCCCGCGTCGCACGTCGACGCGGGCCCGCCGTCGTCTCCCTCCGTCGGTGTGAATTGTCACGAGTTGTTCGCGCCGCCACCGGATGGGTCACCCCGCAGACGGGGTACAGGTGGCGGCACGAACGCGCTCGCTGCGGACGGCGTCGGATCACCGGCAACGGCCTCTGGCCCCGCCCAGGCGAGCGCTCTTAACGTGGATGGTTCACAATGCGCTTTCCGGGACGGCAGAATCCCGACCGCGCCGTCCGTCGGGAGGACACATGGGCAGGGACGTCTCGCAGGGCGCCTTCACCCGAGAGGACCGCGTCCGCTACCGGCACAAGGTCCGGCGATGCCTGGACGTCTTCGCCCTGATGCTTGACGACTTCGGCTTCGACGCCGACCGGCCGATGACCGGCCTGGAGATCGAACTCAACCTCGTCGACTCGGCCGCCGAGCCCGCGATGCGCAACGAGGAGATCCTCGCCGACATCGCCGACCCGCTCTTCCAGACCGAGCTGGGGCAGTTCAACCTGGAACTCAACGCCGAACCCCGACTGATCGAGGGCACCGGCTTCGCCGACTACGAGGACGACCTGCGCAGCAGTCTCGCCCGCGCCGACGAACGCGCGGCCCGGTCCGACGCGAAGATCGTCCTGGTCGGCATCCTCCCCACCCTCACCGAGGGGCACCTGGTCGAGGACAACCTGTCCACCAACGAGCGCTACCGGGTGCTCAACGACCAGATCGTCGGCGCCCGCGGCGAGGACATCGAGCTGGACATCCGCGGCGTCGAACAGCTCCGTACGCACACCGACTCGATCGCCCCCGAGGCCGCCTGCACCAGCCTCCAGTTCCACCTCCAGGTCGCGCCGGACAGCTTCGCCGACTACTGGAACGCCTCCCAGGCCATCGCCGGGGTTCAGGTGGCCGTCGGGGCCAACTCTCCCTTCCTGTACGGCCGTCAACTCTGGGCCGAGACCCGGATCGCCCTGTTCGAACAGGCCACCGACACCCGCCCGGACGAGCTCAAGGCCCAGGGGGTACGCCCCCGGGTGTGGTTCGGTGAACGGTGGATCACCTCGATCTTCGACCTGTTCGAGGAGAACGTCCGCTACTTCCCGCCGCTCCTGCCGATCTGCGAGGATGAGGACCCGGTGGAGGTGCTGCACGCCGGCGGTGTGCCCCAGCTCGGTGAGCTGCGGCTGCACAACGGCACGGTCTATCGGTGGAACCGCCCGGTCTACGACATCATGAACGGCCGCCCGCACCTGCGGGTGGAGAATCGCGTGCTGCCGGCCGGCCCGACGGTGGTGGACATGCTGGCGAACGCGGCCTTCTACTTCGGCCTGGCCCGTGGTCTCGCCGAGTCGGACCGGCCGATCTGGAGTCAGCTCACCTTCAGCTCCGCCGAGGAGAACTTCCACGCCGCCGCCCGGCGCGGCCTGGAGGCCGTACTGCACTGGCCCCAGCTCGGCGACGTGCCGGTCACCAAGCTCGTGCTGGACGAGCTGCTGCCCACCGCCGCCGCGGGACTGGACGGATTCGGGGTCACCGCAGCGCAGCGGGACCGGCTGCTCGGCATCATCGAGCAGCGTTGCCGTACCGGCCGCAACGGCGCGGTCTGGCAGACGGAGACGGTCTGGGCAGCCGAGCGGCACCAGGGCATGGACCGGGCGGCGGCGCTGCACCACATGGTCCAGCGCTACGCGGAACTCCAACGCACCAACGAACCGGTGCACACCTGGCCGCTCCCGTAACCCCCCGGACGCGGCGGGCGGGTCAGTCGGTCAA
>NZ_VDFY01000224.1 GCF_006228125.1 Micromonospora orduensis
GCCACCCACCACGCCGCCACCGACCGGCACCGGGGTGCAGATGGAGAATCTCGACCGGGGGCTCGTCAGCGTCCGCTCCGGCAGCGGCAACCTGGTCTCCTGGCGACTGCTCGGCACCGAGACCTCCGGGGTGGCGTTCAACCTCTACCGGGGCTCGGCCAGGGTCAACTCCAGCCCGATCACCGGGGCGACCAACTATCTCGACAGCGGTGCCGCGGCCGGCTCGGCGTACACCGTGCGGGCCGTGGTGGGCGGCGCCGAGCAGGCGGCGTCGGCGCCGGCCCTGCAGTTCGGCAGCGGCTACCTGGACGTGCCGTTGCAGGTCCCGGCCGGCGGCACCACCCCCAGCGGGGAGAGCTACACCTACAGCGCCAACGACGCCTCCGTCGGTGACCTCAACGGCGACGGCAGCTACGAGATCGTGCTCAAGTGGGATCCGTCGAACGCCAAGGACAACTCCCAGTCCGGCTACACCGGCAACGTCTACGTCGACGCGTACACCCTCACCGGGACCCGGTTGTGGCGCATCGACCTGGGTCGCAACATCCGCGCCGGCGCGCACTACACCCAGTTCCAGGTGTACGACTACGACGGCGACGGCCGGGCCGAGGTGGCCATGAAGACCGCCGACGGCACCCGCTCCGGCACCGGTCAGGTCATCGGCTCGTCGTCGGCGGACCACCGCAACTCCAGCGGCTACGTGCTCGCCGGTCCGGAGTACCTGACGATGTTCAACGGTCAGAACGGCGCGGTGCTCTCCACCGTCACCTACGACCCGCCGCGCGGCACGGTGTCGTCCTGGGGTGACTCGTACGGCAACCGGGTCGACCGGTTCCTCGCCGGCACCGCGTACCTGGACGGGCAGCGTCCGTCGCTGATCATGGCCCGGGGCTACTACACGCGCGCGGTGATCGCGGCCTGGGACTTCCGCAGCGGCTCGCTGACCAGGCGCTGGACGTTCGACTCGAACTCCTCCGGCAACGGCGCCGCCGCCGGTCAGGGCAACCACCAGCTCTCCGTCGCCGACGTCGACGGTGACGGCCGCCAGGAGATCGTGTACGGCGCCGCCACCATCGACGACAACGGGCGGCTGCTCTACTCGACCGGCAACGGGCACGGCGACGCCCTGCACGTCGGGGACCTCGACCCGGGCCGCGCCGGCCTGGAGGTGTTCAAGGTCGACGAGGACGCCAGCAAGCCGAGTTCCTGGTTCGCCGACGCCCGTACCGGTCAGATCCTCTGGTCCACGCCGGCCTCGGGCGACAACGGCCGGGGTGTCTCCGCGGACATCTGGGCGGGCAGCCCCGGCGCGGAGTCGTGGTCGGCGGCCGTCGCCGGCCTGGCCAACACCCGGGGCCAGAACATCGGGCGTAAGCCGTCGTCGACGAACTTCCTCGCCTGGTGGGACGGCGACCCGGTGCGCGAGCTGCTGGACGGCACCAAGATCGACAAGTACGGCACCGGCGGCGAGACCCGGCTGCTCACCGGCAGTGACGTGGCCTCCAACAACGGCACCAAGTCCACGCCGGCGCTCTCCGGCGACATCCTGGGGGACTGGCGTGAGGAGGTGATCTGGCGGACCGCCGACAGTCGGGCGTTGCGCATCTACAGCACACCCACCCCGACCAGCACCCGGATCCACACCCTGATGCACGACCCGCAGTACCGCGTGGCGATCGCGTGGCAGAACACCGCCTACAACCAGCCGCCACACCCGGGGTTCTTCATCGGCGATCAGATGGGCAACCCGCCGACCCCGAACATCTACCTGCGCTGATCTGGCGGGTCTGATCAGGTTCGCCTAGGGTGGCAGGCACCGGGCCGCAGCCGCGGAATCCGCTCAGCTCCGGCCCGGTGCGCCACACCGCGGCATTCCCGACCCGTCCCGACCGGGAATGCCGTACCACCACCGGCACCAACATTAGGCACCGTCCGGGTCGCCAGGGTGACGCTGACGTGAAGATCGTGTTTCACGCGTCCCGGCGCAGGCCCCCGGCGACCTTCTCGGCGATCAACTCGTACGACCGCACCCGGTCCTGCACGTCGTAGACCAGCGTGGTGAGCATCAGTTCGTCCGCGCCGGTGCGCTCCTGCAACTCGGTCAGCTGCCGACGCACCGTCTCCGGCGAGCCCATCGCCTGACCGTCGCGGCGCGCCAGGACGAACTCCCGCTCGACCTCCGTGTACGGGTAGGCCGCCGCCTCGTCCGGCGTCGACAGCGGCTCCGGCCGGCCGGAGCGCAGCTTCAGGAACGACAGGGCGCTCGGCCCGGCCAGCCACTCGGCGCGTTCGTCGGTGTCCGCGCAGACCGCGTTGACGGCCACCATCGCGTACGGCTTGTCCAGCCACTGCGACGGCCGGAAGTTCTGCCGGTACAGGGCCAGCGCCGGCAGGGTGTTCGCCGAGCTGAAGTGGTGGGCGAAGGAGAACGGCAGGCCGAGCAGGCCGGCGAGTTGGGCGCTGAAGCCACTGGACCCGAGCAGCCACACGGCCGGCTGCTCACCCCGACCCGGGGTGGCGACGATCTGCCCCGGCTTCTCTCCGCTGAAGTAGTTCATCAGGTCGGCCAGCTCGCGCGGGAAGCCCTCCGCCGACAGGCCCTCCATGGTGCGACGCAACGCCAGCGCCGTGACCTGGTCGGTGCCCGGCGCCCGGCCGATGCCCAGGTCGATCCGACCCGGGTGCAGCGCCTCCAGGGTGCCGAACTGCTCGGCCACCACCAGCGGCGCGTGGTTGGGCAGCATCACCCCGCCCGACCCGAGGCGGATCGTCGAGGTGTTCGCGGCCAGGTGCGCCAGCAGCACGGCGGGCGCGGAGCTGGCGATCGCCGGCATGTTGTGGTGCTCGGCCACCCAGAAGCGGCGGTAGCCCAGCTCCTCGGTGCGCCGGGCCAGCTCGGTGGTGGCCTGCAACGCGGCGCCGGCGGTGGCGCCCTTCGCGACCGGGGCAAGATCAAGAACAGACAACGGTACGGTGATCACACGTTGTGCCAACTCCCCGGCCTGCCCGTTCATTCCATCCGGCCGCTCAACCCATCCCGCGAGCCTGCTCGAAGATCAGGCTGGTCTGGGTGTGCTGCACCACCGGATCGACCGCCAGATGGTCCAGCACGAAGTCGCGCAGCGCGTCACCGGACGCCGCCCGCACGTGCAGCACGTAGTCCTCCGCGCCGGCCACGTGGAACACCGACACCACCCCCGGCAGCCGCACCGACCGGGCCCGGAACGCGTCCACCGCCGCCCGCTCGTGCGCGGTCAGGCGCACCGACACCAGCGCCTGCAACGGCAGACCGAGCGCCGCCGGGTCCACCTCCGCGTGGAAACCGCGGATCGCGCCACGCTCGCGCAACGCCCGCGTACGGGTCAGGCAGGTCGACGGCGCCACCCCCACCCGCTCGGCGAGGGCGTTGTTCGGCAACCGGCCGTCCGTCGCCAACTCGGACAGGATCGCCCGGTCCACCTCGTCCAGGGCCGGATACGGCCGCACATCATTCGGCTCAGGAGGCATTCCATCATTCTCGCCCGAACACGGCGACGAAAACATCCCCCTGGACAGAATCATCTGCCGAACCATTGCCCCTGGATCGGTAGATGTTCGACGCTACGCGCATGACGACGGTGGACACCAGAGCCGTACACGCCGGCCGCGACGACCTGCGCGCCCTCGGCGTGCACGTGCCACCGATCGACCTCTCCACCACCAACCCCCTGCCGTCGGTCGACGACGGCGGCGACGCCTACGAGCAGCTCGCCACCGGCGGCACCCTCCCCGCCGACGGCAGCGCCGTCTACCAACGGCTCTGGAACCCCACCGTCGCCCGCTTCGAAACCGCCCTGGCCGACCTGGAGGGCACCGAGCAGGCCGTCGCCTTCGCCAGCGGCATGGCCGCGCTCACCGCCACCCTGCTCGCGGCCACCCGCGACGGCCACCGCCACATCGTCGCCGTCCGACCCCTCTACGGCGGCACCGACCACGTCCTCGCCACCGGCCTGCTCGGCACCACAGTCACCTGGGCCCACCCCGACCAGGTCGCCGACGCCATCCGCCCCGACACCGCGCTGGTCATCGTCGAGACACCCGCCAACCCCACGCTCGACCTCGTCGACATCGCCGCTCTCGCCACCGCCGCCGGCGACGTCCCGCTGCTCGTCGACAACACCGTCGCCACCCCCGTGCTGCAACAACCCGCCCGGCACGGCGCCGCGCTCGTCCTGCACAGCGCCACCAAGAGCATCGGCGGTCACGGCGACGTCCTCGCCGGCGCCGTCGCCTGCGACGCCGACTGGGCCACCCGGCTGCGTCAGGTCCGCGCGGTCACCGGCGCGATCCTGCACCCCCTCGGCGGGTACCTCCTGCACCGCGGTCTGCAGACCCTGCCGCTGCGGGTCCGCGCCCAGCAGGCCAGCGCCGAGAAACTCGCCGGCTGGCTCGCCGACCACCCGGCCGTACACCGGGTGCACCACCCCTCGGTGCACGACCCGGCGGCGCTGGTCGGCCGGCAGATGGCTGGCCCCGGCAGCCTGCTCGCCTTCGAGGTACGCGGCGGCGCGCCCGCCGCGGCCGCCGTCGCCGCCGCCTGCCGACTGATCACCCACGCGGTGTCCCTCGGCGGCGTCGACACCCTCATCCAGCACCCGGCGTCACTCACCCACCGGCCGGTCGAGGGCGACGCGAAGCCCGCCGCCGCCCTGCTGCGCCTCTCGGTCGGCCTCGAAGACCCCGAGGACCTGCGCGCCGACCTCGCCCACGCCCTCGACGCGATCGCCTGATCAGCGCAGCTCGCGGTTGCCCAGCACCCGGGTCGGTGAGCCCTCCCGGGCGCTCACCGGCTGGAGTCAGGACTTCGGGCCGACGTGCCGGTCCAGCTCGGCGACCGCGCCGCGCCGCGCCACCGACAGCGAGTTGCGCCGGTTCATCCGCCAGGCGATGCCCAGCAGGTCGAGGCCCCACTGGCACAACCCCATGATGTCCGTCGACTCGTTGACGAACATGTAGCGCGGGTAGACGTACGCCTTGCCGCGCACTGTCACCCGGTTGGCGATGCGGCAGCCGTCGGAGTGGAACAGCCCTCTCAGAAAGTCGCCGGGGTGCTGTTCTATGATCGGCCTTTGCCAGTCGGCGAGGACGATCGGTCGCTCGTGCTTCTTGCCGGGACCGTGCTGCGGGAGCAGGCAGGGCCAGTGGAGGCCGTAACTCTGCACGCCCACGCAACCCTGCTTCTGGACCCGTTGCACCTTCGAGGCCAACACGGCTTGCATGGCCACATCGCACGCCTCGATCAGCCCGGGCCAGTCATTAAAACAGTAGATGCGCAACACCGGAACACGCGCCGTCGTCACCAGGTGGCCGTCGCCCAGGTAGAGACCGAGCAGGTAAGCGTAGGCCACGGGGTCAGTCGGTTTGTCGACATCCGGCCGACATCGGAAGCAGCGCAGCTCCGTGCCGCGGCGCACCGGTTCGGGTCGATCGACGCACCAGTGCCAGACGGTTGCGTACGGCAATGAGAGCTTCTGAGCTACGGAATGAATGCTGTGTCCGCGAACGCGGAGTGCGCGGGCCTGTTCCCGCATCTGCGGTGGATGCACTTCCACATCGTCGAACAGGTGTATGACAAGAGTGCCGGGAGCGGGATTCGAACCCGCAAGCCCTTTCGGGCAGAAGTGTTTGAGACTTCCGTGTATGCCGTTCCACCATCCCGGCGGGTGGCGCCTACTGTACCCGACTACTCTCATGCGGGAGCATGGGTGGTAGCCGTGCAGTGATCGATGGTGGGGGTAGGGCTGGTGGCTGAGACGCCGACGGATGCCGAGCGCAGGCGCGTACTGATCGCCGAGGACGAGGCGCTGATCCGGCTGGACCTCGCCGAGATGCTCGTCGAAGAGGGCTACGAGGTGGTGGGGGAGGCCGGCGACGGCGAGACCGCCGTGCGCCTCGCCGAGGAGCTGAAGCCCGACCTGGTCATCCTCGACATCAAGATGCCGATCATGGATGGGCTGGCAGCCGCCGAGCGGATCGCCGGCGCGCGGATCGCCCCCGTGATCATCCTGACCGCGTTCAGCCAGCGTGACCTCGTGGAGCGGGCGCGGGCCGCGGGCGCGATGGCGTACCTGGTGAAGCCCTTCCAGAAGAGTGACCTGGTCCCGGCGGTGGAGATCGCGCTGTCGCGCTACTCGGAGGTCGCGGCCCTGGAGGCCGAGGTCGCGAGCCTGACCGACCGCCTGGAGATCCGCAAGACGGTGGAGCGCGCCAAGGGCGCGCTGATGACGACGTACGGGATGACCGAGCCGCAGGCGTTCAAGTGGATCCAGCGCACGGCGATGGACCACCGGATGACCATGAAGGAGGTCGCCGAGCGGATCCTGGCGGAGACCGCCGGCGGCGAGGTGGCGCAGCAGCCGACGGTCTGACCGTCGCGGCGGGGGCCGCGTCCCGCCGGCCGGATCGATAGCATCACATGCGTGTCGGTCCGGCGTGTGATCGCGGTGTTCGGGGTGGTGATCACGCTGCTCGCCGGCTGTCGGGCCGGCCGTGGCGAGCGTCCCGCGGAACCGGTCCGGCCGCGGTGGGAGGCCGCGGATCTGCCGGTTCCGCCGGGTTCCGCGGGTCGGCTCATCGTCCGCGACGTGACGGGCTGCGCGGGTCGGTGGTACGTGGTCGGCGCGGTGGGTGGGCCCGACGGCGCGACCCGCCCGGCGGCGTGGGGCAGCCCGGACGGCCGCACGTGGACGCCGCTGCCGTTGCGCCCGATCAGTTACTACGGTGAGCGCGCGATTCTCTACGCTGTCGGCTGCCATGAGGGGCGGGTCGCGGTCATCGGGGCGCGGTCCGGTGGCGCGCACGGCAATCCGCGGGTTCGGACCTGGCGGCAGGACGCGGACGGCGGCCTGACCGAGGTGCCGGCCGAGTTCGAGGTGTACGGCGGCCCGGAGGCGGTGAGCGCGAGCCGCATCGCTGGTGGTGCCGGCGGTTGGTTGATCGCGGGCGCGCGCACGGGTGGCGCGGCGGTGTGGCTCTCCCCGGACGCGGCCGACTTCCAGCTGGTCGACCGCGCCGCGGCGCTGGCCAGCGATGCGGGTCTGACGACGCTCGCCACGGACGCGGTGGCGGTGCCGGACGGCTGGCTGGTCGGTGGCGGGGGGCGGCCGGCGGGTCGGGCCGACAGGGATCCGTTCGTCTGGTCCTTTGGCGACGGTCGGTCGTGGACGCGGGTGGCGTTGCCGGCGACGGGGGACGACGAGATCGTGCAGCGTCTCGTGCGCGTCGGGTCGACCGTGTACGCGGTGGGTGTGCGGGGGAGCGCGTTCCAGGCGTGGGTGAGCGAGCCGGCGGGCGGGGCCACGAGCGCCGGCACGTGGCGGGCGGCGGGTCGTTTCGGTGCCACGGGCACGGGTGCGGTGGCCGGTGTGGAGTCGGCGGCCGGCGGTGCGGACGGGCTGGTGGCGATGACGGTGGCGGCCGGTGGGCATCGACTGTGGCGGTCCGCCGAGGGTGCCCCGTCGTGGCTGCCGGTGGTGCTTCCGACGGACGTTTCCGCTGGTGGGGACACGTCGGCGGCGGTCGCGGTGCTGGCTGGTCGGGTGGTGGTCACCGTCGATGACGGGGTCGCGGCGAGGGTGTGGTTCGCGCCCTCCGGGGCCGTCTGACGGGCTGTCGACAACGCCGATGTGACATCCAAACGCGAGGTTCTCCGCGTCTGGTAACGGTTGAGTCAATGCCGCCTACGACACCTTACGGTGAGTAGTGCTTCTGGGATAACGTCCCGCCCCAGACCGGGTGAACGGTCCGGTCCGTTGACGTCGAGGCGCTCTGCCAGGCGACATCGGGCTTCTGGACGGAGGAGGGTTCCAGCCTTGAGGCAAAACTTCGTGCGCGTCCTCGGCAGCGTCGCCATCGTGGCGCTCGTTGCCGGCGGCGCCAGCGCATGTAAGAAGGACGAGGGCACGTCGGGTGGTTCCGCCAGCAAGGCGTGCGACCTCAAGATCGGTTTCTTCGGGGCGCTCTCGGGCGCCGACGCCGGCCTGGTCACCCCGATGAAGCAGGGTGCCGACCTGGCCGTGGAGAAGTACAACGCGGCGAACGCGGACTGCAAGGTCACCGTTCAGGCGTTCGACTCGCAGGGCAAGGCCGACCTGGCCGGTGGTCTGGCGACCAGCGCGGTCGCCGACACGAAGATCGTCGGCATGGTGGGCCCGGCGTTCTCCGGTGAGAGCGAGGTCGCGCTGCCGATCTTCGACACCGCGAGCCTTCCCAGCATCAGCCCGTCGGCCACGCGGCCGAGCCTGTCCGAGAAGGGCTGGAAGGTCTTCCACCGGGGCGTCGGCAACGACTTCTCCCAGGGCCCGGCGATCGCCAGCTACATCAAGAACGTGCTGAAGGCGCAGAAGGCGTTCGTCATCGACGACCAGTCGGCGTACGGCGCGGGTCTGGCCGACGAGGCCAAGAAGGGCCTCGGCCCCCTGGTCATCGGCACCGACAAGGTCGTGGACAACGCGCAGGAGTTCGGCGCGCAGATCTCCAAGGTGAAGACCAGCGGCGCGACGGTGCTGTTCTACGCCGGTTACACCGAGGAGGCGGCGCCGTTCCTCAAGCAGCTGCGCGCCGCTGGCTGGACCGGCACGTTCATCGGTGGCGACGGCATCAACGACGCCAACATGCTGTCGGTGGCTGGTCAGAAGGACGTCGAGGGCACCATCGCGACCTGCCCGTGTGGCCCGGCGACCGCGGCCAAGGGCACCTTCGTGACCGACTTCAAGGCGAAGTACAGCGTGGACCCGGGCGTGTACGCGGACGTGGCGTTCGACCTGGCCAACATCTACCTTGAGGCGATCAAGGCCGGCAAGACCACCCGCGCCGACATCCAGGCCTTCCTCTCCACCTACAACAAGGCTGGTTCCGCCTCGGGCGTGACCTACAAGTGGGAGGCCAACGGCGAGCTGGACCCGGCGCAGGTCAAGGTGTGGGCCTTCAAGGCGACCGCCGGTGCGTGGGCTCCGGACGTGGAGATCCCGAAGGCCTGATCCCGTCGGGGTCACAGGTTTGAGGGCGTGACGAACAGAGTTGTTTTGATGCGGTCGGGGTGCGTAACCCCGGCCGCATCGGCTCAACGCAACACCCTTCGGAGCATCGGTGGACTTTGCAGAACTCGTCCGGGGCTTCCCGGAACTGACCACGACCGGTTTGGTGCAGGGTGCGATCTACGCGCTCATCGCCCTCGGCTACACCCTCGTCTACGGCGTACTGCGCCTCATCAACTTCGCGCACTCCGAGGTCTTCATGATCGGCACGTTCGGTGCCATCTGGACCTGGGCGGCCTTCGGGCTCAATAGCAACAGCGGGGCCCCGTCGGTGGGTCGCGCCCTGCTGCTGATCGCACTGGCGATCGTGGCCGCGGCGCTGCTGTCCGGCAGTGTCGCGCTTCTGATCGAGGTTACCGCCTACCGTCCGCTACGGCGGCGCAACGCGCCGCCGCTGGCCTTCCTGATCACGGCCATCGGTGCGTCGTACGCCCTGATGGAGCTGATGGGGACGCTGACCCAGCGTCGCCAGGTCGGCGCGCCGGCGCTGCTGCCCGCCAAGACGTTGTTCAGCATCGGCGGCTGGAGCGTCACGCCGGTGCAGATGCTGACGCTGAGCGTGGCCATCGTCATGATGGTCGGGCTCGACTGGTTCGTTAACCGCACCCGTTTCGGCAAGGGCATCCGCGCGGTCGCGCAGGACGCCAACACCGCCGCGCTGATGGGTGTCAACAAGAGCCGCGTCATCGCGCTGGTCTTCGTCCTGGGTGGCCTGATGGCCGGTGTGGCCGCCGTCTTCAGTGACATGAAGAGCGGAAACACCAGGTACAACATCGGCTTCCTGCTGGGGCTCAAGGCGTTCTCCGCCGCGGTGCTGGGCGGTATCGGCAACCTGCGGGGCGCGGCGATCGGCGGCGTGCTGCTGGGTCTGGTCGAGAACTACGGGTCGGCGCTGTTCGGCTCGCAGTGGCGGGATCTCATCGCGTTCGTCGTGCTGATCGTCCTGCTGATGTTCCGGCCGACCGGTCTGCTGGGCGAGTCGTTGGGGAGGGCGCGGGCATGACCGCTCTGCGAGAGCGCTGGCACTCCGCTTCGAGTGCCATCGGTCGGCGGGTCGACGGGCTGCCGAAGTCCGCCCGGATCACCGGGTTGCTGGCCTTCATCGCCTTCCTCTACGTCCTGCCGAACAAGTGGTTCTACGAGTACCTGAACATTCCGGGCCTGTGGATCCCGCTGTACACCACGCGCAACGACATGGCTGCCGTGCTGTTCTACTGCGCGTGGATCGTGCTGCTGTCGCTCGGGCTCAACGTGGTGGTGGGGTACGCCGGCCTGCTGGACCTGGGGTTCTTCGGCTTCTTCGCGGTCGGCGCGTACACGGTGGCGTTGCTGACGTCGCCGGAGAGCAAGCTCATCACCGAGTACAACTGGCTGGAGAGCCCGTGGCCGTGGTTGGTGACGATCCCGATCGCGATCGCCCTGGCGCTGCTGTCCGGTGTGCTGATCGGTGCTCCGACGCTGCGGTTGCGCGGTGACTACCTGGCGATCGTGACGCTGGGCTTCGCCGAGATGATCCGGATCATCGCGAAGAACCAGGACTGGATCCTCAACGGTGACCGCGGTATCCCGCAGGTGGCCCACCCGCCGGGCAAGTACCCGGACGGCACGGCCATCTTCCAGTTCGAGTTCAAGCCGTACTACTGGCTGCTGCTCACCGTGATCATCGGCGCGGTCTTCCTGATCCGTAACCTGGCCAACAGCCGGGTGGGTCGGGCGTGGGTCGCGATCCGTGAGGACGAGGACGCGGCGGAGCTGATGGGCGTTCCGACGTTCCGGTTCAAGCTGTGGGCGTTCGCGATCGGCGCGGCGGTCGGTGGTCTGTCCGGCACGTTGTGGGCCGGTCAGGCCAACTTCGTCAACTCCTCGACGTTCTCGCTGGAGAACTCGATCCTGGTGTTGGCGGCGGTGCTGCTCGGCGGCGCCGGCAGCATCGGTGGGGCGATCCTCGGTGGCTTCCTGGTCATCTACATTCCAGAGTGGCTACGGTCGGTGGGTGACGTGTTCGGCCTGCCGGAGACGGCGACCGTCTTCGGAAACGACTTCGACGTGAGCCCGACGTCGTTGCGCTACTTCATCTTCGGGATCCTGCTGATCGTCGTGATGATCTTCCGGCCGCAGGGCCTCTGGCCGAACCGGCGGCGGGCCGCCGAGCTCAAGGACCGGCAGAAGGAGGTGGCTGTCGTTGAGTGAGCCACGGATGGGTAGCGAGCGCGACGTCACCAGCGAGCGCGACATGGCGATCGACGCCCGGACGACGGTGGGGAGCCCACCGGAGACCTCGTCGACGCCGGACGAGGCGGTCAGCGAGCCGACCCCGACCGGTGGCCGCAAGCCGCTGCTGGAGGTCGACCACGTCACGCTGCGGTTCGGCGGCGTGGTGGCCCTCAACGACGTCAACTTCACCCTCTACGAGGGGGAGATCCTCGGGCTCATCGGCCCGAACGGCGCGGGCAAGACCACCTGCTTCAACGCGATGACGGGCGTGTACACCCCGACCAGCGGGCAGATCCGGTTCCAGGGTGAGAAGGTCAGCGGCCGCAAGCGGTTCCAGATCACCAAGCTGGGCATCGCGCGCACCTTCCAGAACATCCGTCTCTTCCCGGAGATGACGGCACTGGAGAACGTGCAGGTCGGCGCGGACGCCAACCACAAGACCAGCGTCCCGAGCGCCCTGCTGCGGCTGCCGCGGCACTGGCGCGAGGAGCGGCAGGGCAAGGCCAAGGCCCACGAGTTGCTGGAGTTCGTGGGTATCCAGGGCCGCGCCGGCGACCTGGCCCGCAACCTGTCGTACGGCGACCAGCGTCGACTGGAGATCGCGCGGGCTCTGGCCACCGATCCGAAGCTGCTCTGCCTCGACGAGCCGGCCGCCGGCTTCAACCCGGCCGAGAAGGGGGCGCTGCTCCAGCTGATCCGCAAGATCCGCGACTCGGGCGTCACCGTCCTGCTGATCGAGCACGACATGCGACTGGTCATGGGCGTGGTGGACCGGCTCGTGGTGCTGGAGTTCGGGCAGAAGATCGCCGAGGGGTCGCCGGCCGAGGTGCGCGACGACCCGAAGGTGATCGCGGCGTACCTGGGAGGTGTCGAGGATGCTGCTTGAGATCGACAACCTGAAGCTGCTCTACGGCCGGATCGAGGCTTTGCACGGCATCAGCCTGCACGTGGAGCAGGGCGAGATCGTGGCGCTGATCGGCGCGAACGGCGCCGGCAAGACCACGACGATGAAGGCGATCTCGGGGCTGCACGCCATCTCCGGGGGCAGCATCAAGTTCGATGGCGCCGACGTCAGCCGGCTGCGCGCCGACCTGCGGGTGATCCGGGGCATCGGGCAGTCGCCCGAGGGTCGCGGTGTCTTCCCCGGCATGACCGTGCTGGAGAACCTGGAGATGGGGGCCTACACCCGCAAGGACAAGGCCGACATCGCCAAGGACCTCGCGATGGTGTTCGACCTGTTCCCGCGGTTGCAGGAGCGCCGCAAGCAGGCCGGCGGCACGCTCTCCGGCGGTGAGCAGCAGATGCTGGCGGTGGGCCGGGCGCTGATGACCCGTCCGAAGCTGCTGCTGCTCGACGAGCCGTCGATGGGGCTGGCGCCGAAGTTGATCCAGCAGATCTTCGAGATCATTACGCGGATCAACGAGCAGGGGACCACGATCCTGCTGGTGGAGCAGAACGCCCAGCAGGCGCTCTCCCGCGCCCACCGGGGGTACGTGTTGGAGACCGGCCGGATCGTCAAGGAGGGCACCGGCCAGGAACTCCTGCACGACCCGGCGGTCAAGGAGGCGTACCTCGGCGTGGCCTGAGCTGTCCGTGCGGCGGCCGGTCATCCCCTCGGGGGGTGGCCGGCCGCCGCCGTTCGACCCGGCTGTCCGTTCCGGCCCGGCGCGCGCGGTGCCGCCGCCAGAGGATGTCGGTGCGACGGACTAGAGTCGCTGCCGTGACAGCTACGACGCCGCGCCTGCTCCTCGTCGACGGACACTCCATGGCATACCGGGCCTTCTTCGCCCTGCCGGTGGAAAACTTCTCCACCACGACGGGTCAGCCGACAAACGCGGTGTACGGCTTCACCTCGATGTTGATCAACGTGCTGCGCGATGAGCAGCCCACCCACATCGTCGTCGCCTTCGACGTCTCCCGCCGTTCCTTCCGCACCGAGAAGTACGCGGAGTACAAGGCCGGCCGCAGCGAGACCCCTAACGACTTCAAGGGCCAGGTCAGCCTCGTCAAGGAGGTCCTGGCCGCGTTGCAGATCCCGGTGGTCGAGAAGGAGGGGTACGAGGCCGACGACGTCATCGCCACGCTCGCCTGCCAGGCCCGCGACCAGGGCATGACGGTGCTGATCAGCACCGGTGACCGGGACGCGTTCCAGCTCGTCGGCGACCAGGTCACCGTGCTGTACCCGCGCAAGGGCGTCTCCGACCTGGCCCGGATGGACCCGGCGGCGATCGAGGCGAAGTACGGCGTTCCGCCGCAGCAGTACCGCGACCTGGCCGCGCTCGTCGGCGAGACAAGTGACAACCTGCCCGGCATCCCGGGCGTCGGGCCGAAGACCGCCGCCAAGTGGATCACGACCTACGGCGGGGTGGAGGGTGTGATCGCCCGCGCCGACGAGATCAAGGGCAAGGCCGGCGACAGCCTGCGGGAGCGTCTCGCGGACGTGATCCGCAACTACGAGATCAACTGCCTGGTGTCCGACCTGGAGCTGCCGCTGCGCCCGGAGGACACCCGGTGGACCGGTTGGGACCGCGAGGCGGTGCACCAGGTCTTCGACACCCTGGAGTTCCGCATCCTGCGCGACCGCCTCTACCAGTATCTGGAGTCCGTCGAGCCGGAGGCCGAGTCCGGGTTCGACCTCACCGGCGCCGTGCTCACCGAGCCGGGCGCGCTGGCCGGTTGGCTGGCCACGCACGTTCCGACCGGCACCCCGGTCGGGTTGGCGGTCAAGCTCGACACCGGCCCCAACCGCCGGCACACCGCCTCGATCACCGGCCTGGCGCTGGCCACGGCCGGGGGCGCGGCGGCCTGGGTCGACCCGGCGGGGCTCGACCCGACCGACGAGAGCGCCCTGGCCGCCTGGCTGGCCGACGCGCAACGACCCAAGGTGCTGCACGACAGCAAGCCCGCCGTGCTGGCGTGCGCCGCGCACGGCTGGGAGCTGGCCGGCATCCAGCGCGACACCCAGATCGCCGCGTACCTGGCCCGACCGGACCAGCGGTCCTACGACCTGACCGACCTGGCGCTGCGCTACCTGCACCGGGAGCTGCGCGTCGACGTTCCGGAGTCCGGCCAGCTGACCCTCGACGGGCTGGGTGACGAGGGTGTCGTCGAGCAGAACCTGATGCTCCAGGCCCGCGCCACCCTGGACCTCGCCGACGCGATCGACGCCGAGCTGTCCCGCGACGGCGAGCAGTCCGCCCGGCTGATGGCGGGGGTGGAGCTGCCGTTGATGCGGGTGCTGGCCGGCATGGAGCGCACCGGCATCGCCGCGGACACGCAGTACCTCTCCGAGCTGGAGGCGCACTTCGCGGCCGAGGTGAAGGCCGCCGCGCAGGGCGCGTACGAGGCGGTGGGTCGGGAGTTCAACCTGGGCTCGCCCAAGCAGTTGCAGGAGATCCTCTTCAACGAGCTGGGCCTTCCGAAGACCAAGAAGATCAAGACCGGTTACACCACCGACGCGGACGCGTTGCAGTGGCTCTACGCGCAGCAGCCGCACCCGGTGCTGGCCCACCTGCTGCGCCACCGCGACGTCGCCAAGCTCAAGTCGACAGTGGACGGTCTGCTCAAGTCGGTGTCCGACGACGGCCGCATCCACACCACGTTCAACCAGACGGTGGCGGCCACCGGACGGCTCTCCTCCACCGAACCCAACCTGCAGAACATCCCGATCCGCACCGAGGAGGGCCGGCGGATCCGCCGAGCGTTCGTGGTCGGCGAGGGCTACGAGTGCCTGCTCACCGCCGACTACAGCCAGATCGAGATGCGCATCATGGCGCACCTCTCCTCGGACGACGCCCTGATCGACGCGTTCAACTCCGGCGCCGACTTCCACGCCGCCACCGCGTCCTCGGTGTTCGGGGTGCCTGTCGACGAGGTCACCCCCGACCAACGGCGCAAGATCAAGGCGATGAACTACGGCCTGGCGTACGGGCTGAGCGCGTTCGGCCTGTCCCAGCAACTCGGTATCAACACCGAAGAGGCACGCGGGCTGATGGAGAACTACTTCGCCGGCTTCGGCGGAGTACGCGACTACCTGCACCAGGTGGTCGCCCGAGCCCGCCAGGACGGCTACACCTCGACCATCCTGGGTCGCCGCCGCTACCTGCCCGACCTGGTCAGCGACAACCGGCAGCGTCGCGACATCGCCGAACGGATGGCGCTCAACGCCCCCATCCAGGGCTCGGCGGCCGACATCATCAAGGTGGCGATGCTGCACGTCGACACCGCTCTCGGCGACGCCGGGCTGCGCTCGCGGATGCTGCTCCAGGTGCACGACGAGCTGGTCTTCGAGGTCGCCCCCGGTGAGCGGGAGGCGTTGGAGGCGTTGGTCCGGCGGGAGATGGGTGGGGCGTACCCGCTGTCGGTGCCGTTGGAGGTGTCGGTGGGCGAAGGCCGGGACTGGAACAGCGCTGATCACTGAGCTTTTGTTATTGGTCGCGGTGGGGGGTTCCGGGGCAGCCCGACCCGCTCCGGGCGGTCAGGCTTGATCCCTGCGCGGGTCGGGCTGCCCCGGAACCCCGACGTGGTCACCCTGGTCGAGGCTGTCGCCCTGAGCTTCGATCTTGAGTCGTGGTTACTTGAGGGGGTCGTGGCCCCAGTTCATGAGGGACCAGCGCCACTTGGTGTCTCGCACGTCGCCGGAGGGGCGCTGGGCCATGTGCCGGCGGACGTAGCCGACCACCTTGCGCATGTGCTTGTAGTCGCCCTCGGACAGGTCGGCGCGCTTGCGACGCAACAGGTCGATGATCTTCCGACCGGACTCGTGCCCGACGGACTCGCCGCCGCCGGAGCGGCCGCCCTTGTGCCAGCCGACCTGCTTCGACTCGTCGGTCTCCAGCCAGGTGGACAACTCGCGGGGCTTCATGTTCACCGCCTCGGTGAACTCCCGGTAGGTGTCCTGGCCGTCATCACCTCTGCTCATGGCGCAGCGCCTCGGGTCGGTGGGCCACGTCGCGGCCCGTTCCGTCGCTGCGAACCCGGTACTGCGGGTCGTCGGGAGCCGCGTCCACGGCCCGCCCCCGAATCCGGGTCCGCTCGGTGATCTTCCCCTGCACCACGCCGTACGCGCGGCTTCCGGGGGCCGACCAGGAGACGTGGTCGCCCTTGTGGAATCTCTGTTCGGCCATGCGCCTCGGCTACCCGACCCCGTCGGGGTGAAACGGCTACGGGGTGATCTCGGCGACGGGCAGCTTGATGTCGAACGGCTCGGTCAGCTCGATCACGTCGGCACCGTCGGCGACCAGCTCGTACTGCCGCTCACCGCCCGGCCCCACCCGGTCGCCGATCCGGTACGCGTAGACGTGCACCGGTTCCTGCTCGATGCGCCAGAAGAACGGGATGCCGGAGGCCGCGTACTCCCCGGGCTTGGCGAACCGGTCGATCCGTCGCGTGCCCGGCGAAACGATCTCCACCGCGAGCACGACGTCCTCCGGCCGCAGGATGGAACGAACGGAGGCCACGCCGGCGCGGTGCAACAGCACATCAGGCTGTCGACTCGTGTTGTGGCTCAGCCTGAGTCCGACGGCCTGTGCGGCACGCAGGTGCGGCGGCGCGTTGTTACGCAGCCAGAGCCAGAGCATGCTGGAGATGTTCTGATGGCCCAGGGTGGGGGAGGGTGTCACCTGGAGAACTCCGCCGACGAGTTCGACGCGGGGGGCGTCGTCCGGCAGGGCGAGCAGGTCCTCCAGCGTGTAGTCGGCGCGCTGCTGCCGCATCGGATCCGGACACCAGGGGCCGTGTGGTGTCGCGATGGGCTCGGCGCTCATGGAGTCGAGCCTACCGGCCGTCGATGGAACGCAGGTCGGACCGCGGGTGGGACGCGCTCACCCGGCCGGCTTCTCGGTGACGAAGATGGCGGTGCCGGGGAACAACCGTCCGCGCAGCGGGCTCCACTGCCCCCAGATCCCGTCGTGCCCCTGCGGCCACTCCGGCTCCACCAGGTCCACCAGCCGGAAACCGGCGCCGACCAGCTCGCGGACCCGGTCGCCCAGGGTGCGGTGCTGCTCGACGTAGGTGGCCACGCCCGACTCGTCCTGCTCGACGTAGGGGGAGCGGTCGAAGTACGAGTGCACCGCCGTCAGGCCGCCCTCGCCGGGGTCGTCGAGAAAGATCCACCGCATCGGGTGGGTCACCGAGAACACCCACCGGCCGCCCGGGCGCAGCACCCGGTGCACCTCGGCGTGCAGCGCCGCCGAGTCGTCCACGAACGGGATCGCGCCGAACGCGGTGCACGCGAGGTCGAACGACCGGTCGGCGAACGGAAGGGCGAGCGCGTCGGCCTGCGCCAGCGGTACGCGTACCCCGGTGCGGTCGGCGGCCTCTGCGGCGTGCCGCAACATGCCGGCGGACAGGTCGAAGGCGACCGGCCGGGCGCCCTGGGTGGCGAGCCAGCGGGCGGCGGCCGCGGCGCCGCAGCCCACCTCCAGCACCCGTCGCCCCGACACGTCGCCGAGCAGTCGGGCATCGGCCTCCCGCAGGCCCTCCGGGCACCAGACGAAGTCCACGTCGCCGAGGAACGCGCCGTGCTCGGCCTGGTAGTCGTCGGCGTCGGTGTCCCACCAGCCGCGGTTGGCGCGCCGGGCCTCGGCGTCACCCACCCGGCGCCGGGTCACCCGGCTGTCGTCATCCACCCGCCCACGCTAGGCCCCTCGGGGTCGGATCGGTCCGCTGGGCCGACCCGACCCGCCGACCGCCGCCGGTGGCGATCGGGGCTTGTGTGACGCACGAGACAGCAGGGGCGGTTTCCGGGCGATTGTTCGGCTTTCGCAGGTCATCGCACCCAGAGAAGCCGGGAGGGCTTGCACGCTGTGGTAATGCGCACGGTAGGCTAGACGATGCGCTCGCGGATCGTGTGTCTCGGCAGGGAGCAGGTGCGCGGTCGACGGAGCCACATCAAGATCTCACTCGACGATCGTTCGGTGTGCCCGGCGACGGATCCGCTGGCGCGAACAGGTCACTGCGACACCAGCCTGCTGTGACAACCCACCGACCGGAGCAACCGCCCACATGACGAGCAGCATCGAGGCCCCCTCGAGCGCCACCCGGGTCACCCACGACGATCTCGGTTCCGAGGAGGCTTTCCTCGCCGCGATCGACGAGACCATCAAGTACTTCAACGACGGCGACATTGTCGAAGGCACCGTCGTCAAGGTCGATCGGGACGAGGTCCTGCTCGACATCGGCTACAAGACCGAGGGTGTCATCCCCTCTCGGGAGTTGTCGATCAAGCACGACGTGGACCCCGCCGAGGTTGTGACTGTTGGCGACCACATCGAGGCCCTGGTCCTCCAGAAGGAGGACAAGGAGGGTCGTCTGATCCTCTCCAAGAAGCGGGCGCAGTACGAGCGGGCCTGGGGCACGATCGAGAAGATCAAGGACGAGGACGGCGTCGTCCGCGGCTCGGTCATCGAGGTGGTCAAGGGTGGTCTCATCCTCGACATCGGGCTGCGCGGCTTCCTGCCCGCGTCCCTGGTCGAGATGCGGCGTGTGCGTGACCTGCAGCCGTACGTCGGGCGGGAGCTCGAAGCCAAGATCATCGAGCTGGACAAGAACCGCAACAACGTGGTCTTGTCCCGCCGGGCCTGGCTGGAGCAGACGCAGTCCGAGGTGCGCACCGAGTTCCTCAACAAGCTGCAGAAGGGCCAGGTCCGCAAGGGCGTCGTGTCCTCGATCGTCAACTTCGGCGCCTTCGTGGACCTCGGCGGCGTCGACGGTCTGGTGCACGTCTCCGAGCTGTCCTGGAAGCACATCGACCACCCGTCCGAGGTCGTCGAGGTGGGCCAGGAGGTCGAGGTCGAGGTCCTGGACGTCGACCTGGACCGCGAGCGCGTCTCCCTGTCGCTGAAGGCGACGCAGGAGGACCCGTGGCGTCAGTTCGCCCGCACCCACGCGATCCAGCAGATCGTGCCCGGTAAGGTCACCAAGCTGGTTCCGTTCGGCGCGTTCGTCCGGGTGGACGACGGCATCGAGGGCCTGGTCCACATCTCCGAGCTGGCCGAGCGCCACGTGGAGATCCCGGAGCAGGTCGTCCAGGTCGGCTCCGAGGTCATGGTCAAGGTCATCGACATCGACCTGGAGCGCCGCCGGATCTCGCTGTCGCTCAAGCAGGCCAACGAGGGCTTCGTCGAGGGCGAGGAGCACTTCGACCCGACCCTCTACGGCATGGCCGCGACGTACGACGCCGAGGGCAACTACATCTACCCGGAGGGCTTCGACCCGGAGACGGGCGAGTGGCTCGAGGGGTACGACAAGCAGCGCGAGACCTGGGAGAACCAGTACGCCGAGGCCCGTCAGCGTTGGGAGGCCCACACCAAGCAGGTGCAGACCTCTCGGGCCGCCGACGCCGAGGCCGCTGCCAACCCGACTCCGGCCGTCCCGGCCGCCGCTGGGGGCACCACCTCCTCGTCCAGCCCGGCCCCGAGCCGGCAGGCCGAGGAGCCGGCCGGCACGCTGGCCACCGACGAGGCGCTCGCCGCACTGCGGGAGAAGCTCGCCGGCGGTAAGTGACCCGCTGAACGACGAAAGGCCCCGTCCCCGCGATCTTTCCGATCGCCGGGGGCGGGGCCTTCGCCGTCCCGCACGCCCGCCGTGCCGCACGCCCGCCGTGCCGCACGCCCGCCGTGCCGCACGCCCGCCGTGCCGCACGCCCGCCGTGCCGTCCGCCCGCGGTGCCCTGCGGGGAAGATCCGCACAACATCGGGGATGTTGCTGCCTCCCGCAGGCCTGAGACAGCAACATCGGGGAAATTGCGCGGATCTTGCCCGCGCGCGGGGCGGGCGCGGGCGCG
>NZ_VDFY01000178.1 GCF_006228125.1 Micromonospora orduensis
GCCGCGGCCCCACCCGGCAGTCCGCCCAGCGCGGTGACCCTTAGCGACACCCGGGACAGCATCACGTTGCGCTGGACCTACCCGCCGGGCGGCGAGGGTCCGGTGGTCATCGCCGGCGGCCGTGCCGGCCAGGAGCGCAACGTCTTCGCGACCCTGCCCGCGGGCACCAGCACGTACGTCATCTACGCGCTCAACCGCACCAACGACTACTGCTTCACGGTGGCCGTCGTCTGGTCCACCGACACCGTGGCCAGCTCCGAGCAGGTGTGCACCCGCCGGCGCTGACCACCGCGACCGTCAGCGTTTGTCGGTGCCGTCCTCGGCCGGCAGCGCGGGCAGCAGGAGGCACACCCGCAGACCCGCCGGCTGGCCGTCGACGTCGGTCAGGGCGATGCTGCCGCCGGCGCGTCGTACCAGCTCCCGCACGATGGCCAGACCGAGGCCGGCGCCGCCGTCGTCGCGGGCCCGGCCGTCGTCGAGCCGCGTGAACCGGCCGAAGACCCGCTCCCGGTCGGCCACCGGAATGCCGGGGCCGTCGTCGGTCACCGTCACCCGGTGATACGGCACTCCCCCGGTCTCGACCTCGGCGTCGGCCGCGAGCAGCACGCTGCCGCGCGCGTGCCGGACCGCGTTGTCGACCAGGTTCGCCAGTACGCGGCGCAGCTCGTCGGCGTTCCCGACCGTCCACAGCGGCCTGGTCAGCGGGGCCACGGAGACGGGCGGCGACGGATAGCGCGCGGCGACCTCTGTCAGCAGCCCGCCCAGCTCCACCGGGCCGGTGCCGCGCGCCTGCGGCGCCTCGTCCAGGCGGGCCAGCAGCAGCAGATCGTCGACAAGCCGGCTCAGCCTCTCGGTGTCGGCGAGCAGGTTGCCGGTCACCGCCGTCCAGTCGGTCCGGTCGGCGAGCCGCTGGGCGACCTCCAGCTCGGTCCGGATGTTCGTCAGCGGGCTGCGCAGCTCGTGCGCCGCGTCGGAGACAAACGCCCGCTGCCGGACCCGGGCCGACTCCAACCGGTCCAGCATGTCGTTGAGGGTGACCGCCAGCCGGTGGATCTCGTCGGCCGAGGCGGGCACCGGCAGGCGGCCTGTCCCGGCCCGTCCGGTGATCTCCTCGGCACCCCGGCGCAGCGCCTCGACCGGCCGCAGCGTCGCGCCCACCACCCGCCACGCCACCGCGGCGAGCACCGCCACCAGCAGCGGAAACGCCACCAGCAGGATGGTCCGGACCACGTGCGTGCTGTGCCGCACGTCGGCCATCGATCGGGCGACAAGCACGGTCAGCGGATCGGCGGCCGTACCGGCGGGCACGGTGACCACCCGCACCGGGCCGGTGAGCCCGACCCGCTCCGCCGGCACCTCCAGCCGTTGCCGCCGGCCCGGGTCCAGCCGCTGCGGCCGGACCATCGGCACCAGCCGGTCCGCGTCGATGGAGGCGGCCCGGATCCGCCCCTGCGCGTCGATGACCTGGACGCGGACCTGCCCGCCGGCCACCGGCAGCGGATCGGGCAGCGCGTCCTCGGCGGCGAGCAGCGCGACCGCGTCCGCGGTCCGGAACGCCTCGGTGTCCACGGTGCGTTGCAGCACGAACCCGAGCGCACCGAGCAGCACCACCCCGCCGAGCGCCAACCCGATGGTGAGGCCGAACACCCCGATCGCCATGAGCCGCCCCCGCAGCCCCAGCACCGGCAGCCGGCCCCGCCACGGCCGGCCGACCCCTGTCACGTCGCCAGCCGGTAGCCGGCGCCCCGCACGGTCTCCAGCCGGTCCCGGCCGAGCTTGCGGCGCAGGTAGCCGACGTAGACCTCGACGGCGTTCGGCGCGGTCTCGACGCTGGCGTCCCAGACGTGGTCCAACAACTCGGTCTTGGAGACGACCTGGCCGGGCCGGCGCATCAGGTAGTCCAGCAACGCGTACTCCCGCGCGGTGAGCGTCACCTCGGCGTCGGCCCGGGTGACCCGCCGGCGGGCCGGGTCCAGCCGCAGGTCGCCGACCGTGAGCACGGCCGGGCGTTCCGGCGCGCCCCGGCGCAGCAACGCCCGCAGACGGGCCAGCAGCACGACGTACGAGAAGGGCTTGGTCAGATAGTCGTCCGCCCCGCAGTCCAGGCCATCGGCCTGGTCGTACTCGCCGTCCTTGGCCGAGAGCATCAGCACCGGCAGCCAGTGCTGCTCCGCGCGCAACCGCCGGACCAGCTCGTAACCGGACAGGCCCGGCAGCATCACGTCGAGGATCATCGCGTCGTACCCACCGTGCCGGGCCGCGTCCAGGCCGGCCGGGCCGGTCGCCGCCACATCCACCGCGAACCCCTCGGCCTGCAGACCGCGTTGCAGGGCGGCCGCCAACCGGGCCTCGTCCTCCACCACCAGCAACCGCACAGCTCAAGGGTGCCACCCGGGTCAACGGTGACGGATCGGCGTCCTCAGCCCGTTCACAGCCGGGACCGGGCAGGATGGTGGGCAGGAGGTGCCCACCATGTTCGTCCTGAGAAGCCGTCCCGTCCTGCGCTGGCTGGTCCCCGCGACCGCCGCCGTCGCCGTCATCGGCGGTGGCGCGGCCATCGGCACGTTCGCCGCCGAGGCCGAACCGAGCCTGCCGCCCCGTACCGCCGCCCAACTCCTGGTCGATCTTCAGACCTCCCGGCTGGAGGGGTTGTCCGGCACCGTCGTGCAACGCGCCGACCTCGGCCTGCCGCCACTTCTCGGGCTGGTGCCCGGCAACGACGTGACCACCCTGCTGACCGGTACGCACACGCTGCGGGTCTGGTACTCGGGGCCGGAGCAGCAGCGGGTCGCGCTGCTGGACACCCTCGGCGAGCAGGATGTGATCCGCAACGGCCGGGACCTGTGGACCTGGCAGAGCCGCACCAACACCGCCAGCCACCGCACCCTGGGCGACGGCACCGTCGAGAAGGCGACCCCGCACGCCACGCCGAGTCTGCCGGCCACCCCGCAGGAGGCCGCCGACCTCGCTCTGGGCGCCATCGAGCCCAGCACCGAGGTCAGTGTCGGCCGGGCGGCCACCGTCGCCGGCCACGACGCGTACGAGCTGGTGCTCCAGCCGCGCGACAGCGACTCGCTGGTGCACCAGCTGCGCATCGCCATCGACGCCGAGCAGCACGTGCCGCTGCGTTTCGAGGTGCTGGCGAAGGGCAGTGACCAGCCGGCCTTCGAGGTCGCGTTCACCCAGGTCGACTACCGGCGTCCCGACGCCGACCAGTTCACGTTCAACCCGCCGCCCGGTGTGACCGTCAAGGAGGAGACCGCCGAGCGGCCGGCCGCCGGCGGTCGGCCCGAGCACGCCGCGCCGACCGGTGACTCCGGGGTACGGGCCGTCGGCTCCGGCTGGACGACGGTGCTGGTCGCCAAGCTCGACGGTGCGGTCGGCGGCAAGCCGGCCGACGCCAAGCCGGCCGTGCCGCCGGCCGGCGGCGCACCGGACGTCGACGTGTCGAAGCTGCTCGGCGGGTTGCCGGCGGTCAGCGGCGACTGGGGCAGCGGTCGACTGCTGACCAGCAAGCTGTTCAGTGTGCTGCTCACCGACGACGGCCGGGTGCTGGCCGGAGCGGTCACGCCGGAGCGGCTCTACCAGGCCGCTCGCGGCTGATCTCTCGTCGGGCACGCGCCGGGTCGACCACTGGTCGGCCCGGCGCTTCGTTGTGGGGATCACGTCGGCCTGTCCGGCTTGGTGAGAGCCGACGGAACGCGCTATCTTCAACAATTCGAGGGCACAAAAAAGAACGGCTTGAAAGCCGTTCCTGCAAAGGATTCTAATCTTTAGGGAGACGGCTTGTCAAGGCACTCCGGCGGTTCCGGTGAATTGCCGCTCGACGACGAGATCGGCCGCGAGCAGGAGTACGTCTCGATGCTCTACGACCGGCTGGACGGGCTCCGTGAACAGGCCGCCGACCGGCTGACCGACGCGCTGCGCAGCACCGGCGGCACCCTGCAGGACCGCTCCCAGCGCGACAGCTCGGTGGCCATGTACGTCGACCAGGTCGAGCAGTTCTCCGCCGTGGAGAACGGCCTCTGTTTCGGCCGGCTCGACGGCGACGACGACTCCCGCCGCTACATCGGCCGAATCGGCATCTTCGACACCAGCGGCGAGTACGACCCGCTGCTGATGGACTGGCGGGCCCCCGCCGCCCGCCCGTTCTACCTCGCCACCGCCGCCAACCCGCAGGGCGTACGCCGCCGCCGGCACCTGCGTACGCGCCAGCGGAAGGTGACCGGGCTCAACGACGAGGTGCTCGACATCGACACCGCCTCCCCCGGCGCGCACGAGGAGCTGACCGGCGAGGCGTCGCTGCTGGCCGCGTTGAACGCCGGGCGCACCGGCCGGATGCGCGACATCGTGGAGACCATCCAGGCCGAGCAGGACCGGATCATCCGCGCCGAACTGCCCGGCGTCATGGTGGTGCAGGGCGGCCCGGGCACCGGCAAGACCGCTGTCGCGCTGCACCGGGCGGCGTACCTGCTCTACACGCACCGACGGGAACTCTCCAGCCGGGGCGTGCTGCTGGTCGGCCCGAACGCGACCTTCCTGCGCTACATCTCGCAGGTGCTGCCGACGCTCGCCGAGACCGGTGTGCTGCTGCGTACCCAGGGCGACCTGTTCCCCGGGGTGAGCGCGCAACGGACCGAACCGGCCGAGACCGCCGCACTCAAGGGCCGGGCGGTGCTCGCCGAGGTGCTGGCGCTCGCCGTACGGGACCGGCAGTGGGTGCCGGACGAGCCGCTGGAGATCGAAATCGAGCGCGAGGCGCTCACCCTCGACCCGGAGACGGTGCGGGCCGCCCGGGACCGGGTACGCCGCACCGAACGCCCGCACAACCTGGCCCGGGCGCTGTTCGACGTGGAGATCGTGCACGCGCTCGCCGAGCAGGTGGCCGAACGGATCGGCGCCGACCCGCTGGGCGGGGACAACCTGCTCGACGAGGCCGACCGGGCCGAGATCCGCCGGGAGCTGCACGACGAGCCGGAGGTCAAGGCCACCCTCGACCGGCTCTGGCCGGTGCTCACCCCGCAGCGCCTGCTCGCCGACCTGTACGCCGACCCGGACCGGATCGCCGCCGCTACGCCGATGTTCACCGACGAGGAACGGGCGCTGCTGCACCGCGAGCCGGGTGGCTGGACACCCGCCGACGTGCCGCTGCTGGACGAGGCCGCCGAACTGCTCGGCGAGGACGAGCGGGCCGCCGCCGCCCGGCGGGACCGCATCCGCCGGATGGAGCGCGAGTACGCCGAGGGCGTGCTGGAGATCGCCCGGGGTTCCCGCTCGATCGACGTCGAGGACGAGGCCGAGGGTGGCGAGATCCTCGGCGTCACCGACCTGATCGACGCCGACCGGCTGCTGGAACGGCAGGAGGAGGCCGACCGGCTGACCACCGCGCAGCGCGCCGCCGCCGACCGGAAGTGGGCGTTCGGCCACATCATCATCGATGAGGCGCAGGAGTTGTCGCCGATGGCGTGGCGGCTGCTGATGCGCCGCTGCCCGAGCCGGTCGATGACCATCGTCGGGGACGTCGCGCAGACCGGCGCGCTCACCGGCACGCCCTCCTGGGCCGAGGCCCTGGCGCCGTACGTGGCGCAGCGGTGGCGGCTGACCGAGCTGACCGTCAGCTACCGCACGCCCGCCGAGATCATGGCGGTCGCCGCCGACGTCCTGGCCGAGATCGACCCGGAGCTGCGGCCGCCGCGCTCGGTGCGGGAGAGCGGCGTACCCCCGTGGGACCGGGCGGTGCCCGACGGGCAGCTGCCGGCGGAGCTGGTGTCGGCGGCCACCCGGGAGGCGGCCGGGCTGGTCGAGGGCCGCCTCGGCGTGATCGTGCCGGCCAGCCGGGTGGACGAGTTGGGCGCCGCCCTGACCGAGGCGCTGCCCGAGGCTGCCGTGGGCGAGCACCCGGAGCTGGAGAGCACCGTCGTCGTCCTGACCGTCGCGCAGGCCAAGGGGCTGGAGTTCGACTCGGTGCTCGTGGTCGACCCCGACCGGATGGTCGCCGAGTCGCCACGTGGGCGCAGCGACCTGTACGTCGCGCTCACCCGCGCCACCCAACGCCTGGGCGTCCTGCGCCCCGTTCGCTGACCCGTCCCGCCCCCACCGATGTGCCATGCCGGTGGGGGCGGGACCGCGTTCGAGGTCAGTCGTTGGACGTGTCCCTGATGGACTTGGCCGGCCCGGTCGCCGAGGTCGACTGGTCGCTGGTGCCGCCACCCCTCGGGGTGCTCAGACCACCGGTGGTGGCGTCGCCGGTCGTGGTCGGGGCGACAGTGCCCGGGTGCCGCTCGGGCTGCCGGGCCACCCGTCGTACGCTCGCCGGCCCGGCGGTGCCGCCGGTGGTGGTCACCGCGCCCTGCCCGCCGACGGGGCCACCGTCGCGCAGCACCTGGGGGTCGATCCGTTCGTTCGCCGGATCGAGCGGGTCGTCGCGCTGGATCTGACTCTCCACATCGGTGCGGGGCACCGTCACCTCGTCGAGGGCGCCCTCGCCGTACACGCCGCCGGCGATCCGGTCCTCCGCCCGGCGGGCGGCTTCCTGCCGAATATCGTCCTCACGCACGTCCATCACCTCGCAGAAGCTGTGGAACTGACTGCGTGCCCGGCCACCGGCCGGCCAAACCCGCGCTGGCCGGGAGGTCGTCCACGGCGGTTCACCGGCACGCCGCCCGCTGGCCGCCTGCCCGCAGCCCGAGATGTCCATGCTGTCCGGCGACCGGGGGGAGACGCCCGCCGGCAGGAGGGGAAGACAGCGTGCGCACAGTACGCCGTACCGCCGTCGCGGCCCTGGTGGCCGCGACGGTGACGACCGGGCTCGCGGTGCCCGCCCAGGCGAAACCGCGACCGGACCGGACATTCGACGTGCAGGCCCACCGCGGCGGCCTCGGGTTGCGGGTGGAGAACACCCTCGCCTCCTTCGGCAACGCTCTCCAACTCGGGGTCAGCACCCTCGAACTGGACGTGCAGATCACCGAGGACGGTCAGGCGGTCGTCACCCACGACCGGAAGATCAGCGGTGCCAAGTGCGTCGACACCGGCCCGGTGACGCCAGGCGACCCGGAGTTCCCGTACGTCGGGAAGTACATCAACACGCTCACCGTGGCCCAGGTGCGCTCGCTCGACTGCGGTTCCAGGGCGCTTGCGGACAAGCCCGGCCAGGTCGCCGTGCCGGGTGCCCGGATGCCGCTCTTGCGTGAGGTGTTCGCCCTGGTGAACCGCTATCGGGCGAAGGACGTGACGCTCAACGTCGAGACCAAGGTGGAGGCCGGCGCGCCGACCGAGACCGCGCCCCGCGAGCAGTTCGTCCGGGTCACGGCCGCCGAGATCCGCGCGGCCGGGCTGCTCAAGCAGGTCACCATCCAGAGCTTCGACTGGGGCGCGCTGATGCGCATGCGCCAGGTCGAACCGAAGCTCCCGCTGGTCGCCCTCACCAACTACGACTTCCTCCAGACCGGTCAGCCGGGCGCCTCGCCGTGGCTGGGCGGACTGGACATCGACGACTTCGGCGGCGACCCGATCAGGGCGATCCGCAGCTTCGGCGCCAGCGCCTTCTCGCCGGTGCACGGCATGCCGCAGAACGGCACCGTCACCGACCCGGGCTACCAGCCGTACGTCACGAAGGAGATGGTTGCCCAGGCGCACCGCTACGGGATCAAGGTGATCCCGTGGACCGTCGACGACGTGCCGACCATGACCAAGCTGATCGACGACGGCGTGGACGGCATCATCACCGACTACCCGGACCGGCTGCGCGGCGTGCTGGCGCAGCGCGGCTACCGGCTGCCGAAGGCGTACGCGGCGCCGTTCGACATCCAGGCGCACCGGGGCGGCCGGGCCACCCGGCCGGAGAACACCCTGCCGGCGTTCGCCAACGCACTGTCCAACCGGGCCATCTCCACCCTCGAACTGGACACCGGCGTCACCGCCGACGGCACGCTCGTGGTGCTGCACGACCGCACCGTCAACGGGTCGCACTGCGTCGACACCAAGCCGGTACGCCCCGGTGACCCGACGTTCCCGTACGTGGGCAAGCCGGTGCACGAGCTGACCCTGGCGCAGCTCAAGACCGTCGACTGCGGCACGAAGACGCTGCCCGAGCTGCCCGCCCAGGTGCCCGCGCCCGGTGCCCGGATCCCCACCCTGGACGAGGTCTTCGCCCTGGTGAAGGCCAGCGGCCGTACCGACATCGGGATGAACATCGAGACGAAGATCAGCCCGGTGGTGAACGACACCGAGCCGTACCGCAGCTTCACCCGCAAGCTCGTCGACGCCATCCAGCGGGCCGGCTTCACCAGCCGGGCCACCATCCAGTCGTTCGACTGGCGCACCATCACGTACGCCCACCAGCTCGACCGCCGCATCGGCACGGTCGGCCTCGTCTGGCAGTACGGCCCGACCGAGTGCGCCACCCTCGCCGACGAGTGCTCGCTGGAGGCCGTGTACGGCGACCCGTCGGTGAAGAGCCCGTGGACCGGTGGCCTGGACTGGTGGAAGTACCGGGACCTGGGCAAGCTGACCCGGGCCGCCGGGGCGGGCACGGTCTCGGCCAACTGGCAGGTGCACGACCCGAAGCAGGGCACTGTCGCCTCGGCCGACTGGTACCTGCGGGAGAACCCGGCGTACTTCCACGGACCGGACGTACGGACCCTTCAGACGCGGTACGAACTGAAGGTGATCCCGTACACCGTCGACGACGCGACGGTCATGCAGCGGGTCATCGACCTCGGTGTCGACGGCATCATCACCGACGACCCGGACCTGTTGGTGAGCGTGGCCGTCCGCAACGGCCTGCGCTGAGCGTGCGCTGACCCGACCGCCGGCCGCGTTTTTCCGGCCGGCGGTCGGTGTTACCTGCTCACCGGCCTCGGGTAGTCGGGGGGCGTCCCCGCCGTGAACACGACCGCGCCGTGACCGAAACGCGGTAGCGGGGCGAGGGAAGGCAGGTACGACTCATCGCATCCTGAGGAGGACCAGATGAGCACGCAGGCTGCTTCCACCCGGCCGATGAACCGGCCGATGAACGACCCGCAGAACCCCGCTGCCATGCGGGACACGCAGCAGATGCCGGTCATGCACGACGGGCGTCGGAACGACATGCGGGCACCCGGTACGGAGACCAAGCAGGCGTTCAAGACCACCGAGTTCTGGATCTACCTGATCGCGGTGGCCGCCGTACTGGGCGCGTCGCAGGTCGTGGGGCAGAACTCGGCCGGGGTGGACATCTTCCGGGCCGACAACGCCTGGTTCCTGATCACCCTGCTGACGCTGGGCTACCTCGGTAGCCGTGGTCTGGCCAAGGCCGGCAGCGCCTGGCGCAGCGGCGAGGAGCGCAAGACCCGGCACTGACCGGATCACAGCGCACAGTGGCCTCCGGGAGACTCTCCCGGAGGCCACTGTCGTGCGTGGACGACTACTCGTCGCCGCCGAAGTCGCCGAAGTCGCCCTCGAATGCGTCCTCGATCATCTCGCCGGCGATCATGCCGCCGGCGACGCCGAGCGCCGCGCCGGCCACCACGCCGCCCACACCCATGCCGCCGCGGCCGTGCCCGTGCCCGTGGCCCGAACCGTAGCCGTGCCCGTACTGGGAGCGCAGACTGCCGTAGTGGGAGGTCGTCTCGCGCAGCCAGCCGTCGACGACCTGCGCCCAGTCGACGCGGTCGACGTCGGCGTGCGACACCTGGTAGCGGCCGAAGGCGTCGTGCCCGGCGCTCAGGAAGCCGCCGCGCTTGTCGCACTCCAGGATCACCTCCACGCCACGCTGGCTGGTCACGAAGGTCAGCTCGACCTCGTTGATCGTGCTCGCGTACTGCGGGGAGGCGAAGAACTCGATCTCCTGGTAGAACGGCAGCGTCTGCTGGACGCCCCGGATGTGACCGCGCTCCAGGTCGGCGTGCTTGAACCGGAAGCCGAGCCGCTGGAACGCCTCCAGGATCCGCTCGTGCACCGGCAGCGGGTGCACCGCCACCTGGTCCAGGTCGCTCTTGTCGACCGCGCGCGCCACGGCCAACTCGGTGCGCAGGCCCATCGTCATGCCGTGCAGGCGCTGGCCGTACACGTCGGTGATCGGGGTCTCCCACGGCACCGGCAGTTGGAACGGGATGGACAACTGCTGCTTCGGGGCGAGTTCGAACGCGCCGCTGACGGCCATCCGGTGAAACTCGAGGGTGCCCGAGTATTCGGCGTCGTGCCCCTCGACCTCGACCCGGGTGACCAGACCGACAACCACCTGCTCGATGGCCGCGGGGGCATCACCACCGACGAGGTTCACCTGCCCGTCGAGGGTCAGGCCGGGCCGGGTGTTGGGGTTGGTCAGCACAGTGTCCACACTGGGACCGCCCACGCCGAACGCGCTCAACATCTTCTTGAAGACCATCGGAACTCCTGTGCGACGCCGACCGCTCCAGGTTGGAGTCGGACGTTGACTCGACCGGCACCCTATCCAGCACCCCTGTGAGGTGGCTGTGAAGCGCCACGTTCCACCGCGGGTGTCGTGACGAGTCGGGTGGCTTGGGTGGAGAGCCCAAGGTCCGCCCAGGATCAGGGAAACTGCTGCCTCTACGAGGCTTGAGGGGCCAATATCCCTGTTCTTGCTCGGATCTTGGCCCGACCGTGTCGGTGCAGGGGCGGCCGGACCGCATGGCGTCAGGGTTCCACGATGACCAGCTCGCCCACCTGCTCGCCGATCACGGTGCGCGCCTCGGCCGGCAGGCCGACGTCGGTGATCAGCACGTCGGCGGCCTCCAGTGGGGCGATGGTGGCGATGCCGATGGTCTCCCACTTGGTGTGGTCGGCGAGCACCACGAGCCGGCGGGCCGCGCCGATGAGGCAGCGGTTCACGCCGGCCTCCAGCAGGTTCGGCGTGGTGAAGCCGGTACGCGGGCTGAGCCCGTGCACACCCAGGAACAGCAGGTCGACGTTGAGGGCGCTGATGGCCGCCTCGGCCACCGGCCCGGTCAGCGCGTCCGACGGGGTGCGGATGCCGCCGGTCAGCACGACGGTCTGGTCGGCGCGGGGATTCTGGTAGAGCGCGTCGGCCACCGGGATCGAGTTGGTCACAACGGTCAGCCCGCGTACGTCAGACAGGAGCGTGGCCAGCGCGGCGGTGGTGGTGCCGGCGGACAGCGCGATGGCCATCCCCGGTTCCACCATGCCCGCCGCCCGTTCGGCGATGGCCCGCTTCTCCTCCTGCTGGCGGATCGACTTCGCGGCGAAGCCGGGCTCCTCGGCCGATCCCGGACCGGCGAGCGTCGCGCCGCCGTGCACCTTGTCGACCAGGCCGCGCTCGGCGAGCACCTCCAGGTCGCGCCGGATCGTCATGTCGGATACGCCGAACCGGCTGACCAGGTGACTCACCCGCACGCCGCCGCGCTGGCGGATCAGATCGAGGATGGCGGTCTGCCGCTGCTGGGCGAGCATCTGGGGAACCTCCTTCGTGCCGTGGCCGTCGTGCGGATCAGGCCCGATCCTCACGGACGACCGCCACCTCCCCGGCGGGTACCGTCAGCTCACCGGCACACCGCGCGCCGGTCAACAGCTCGACGCCGGCCACCGGGAGCCGGATCTCCGCCCCGGTGTGGTTGAGGACGAACAGCCAGGTCCGCTCGCCGTCGCGCCGTCGTACCACCTCCACGCCGGGCGGAGCCGGCGCCGCCGGGCGGACGCCGGCCTCGTCGAGGAGCCGGGCGACCAGCCGGTCGGTGGCCGGCTCGTCCAGCCGGGTGGCGACGTACCACGCGGCGCCGTCGCCCACCCGGTGCCGGGTCAGCGCCGGCACGCCCGGCAAGGGCCCATCGGTGTACGACGCCAGCACCTCGGCGCGGTCGGGGTGCACCCACTCGGCCCACACGTCGGCGGTGCTGCCGTCGTCGAGGCGCACCTGTTCGCCCGCGCGCAGCGGGAAGAACTCCTCGGTGCGTACGCCGAGCAGGTCACGGAACGCACCCGGGTAGCCGCCCAGCCGGATGTGGTCGTTCTCGTCGACGATGCCGCTGAAGTAGGTGACCGCCACCGTGCCGCCGGCCTCGACGTACCGGCGCAGTGCCTCGACGTCGGCGTCGCGTATCAGGTAGAGGGTGGGTGCCAGAACCAGCCGGTAGCCGCTCAGGTCGGCCGACGGGTGCACGACGTCGGCGGTCACGCCGGCCCGCCACAACGCACCGTGCAGGGCGGTGAGCCGGTCGGTGTAGGTGACGTCGACGCTGGGGCGTGAATCCAACTCGACCCCCCACCATGCCTCCCAGTCGAACAGGATCGCCACGTCGGCGTCCACCCGGCTGCCGCGTACCTCGGCGAGCGCCTTCAGGTCCGCACCGAGCTGGCACACCTCGCGGAACACCTTGGTGTCCGGGCCGGCGTGCGGCACCAGGGCGGAGTGGAACTTCTCCGCCCCGGCCCGGGAGGCCCGCCACTGGAAGAACAGCACACCGTCCGCACCGCGGGCGACGTGCGCGAGACTGTTGCGGCGCAACTGCCCGGGAAGCTTCGCCACGTTGCGCGGCTGCCAGTTGACGGCGCTTGTGGAGTGCTCCATGAGCAGCCACGGGTCACCCCCGGCGACGCCCCGCGTGTGGTCGGCGGCGAGCGCCAACCCGAGATGCGCCACAGGCTCCGCGGCGGTCAGGTAGTGGTCGTTGGAGACGAGGTCCACGTCGGCGGCCCAGGAGTGGTAGTCCATGTGCTTGACGTTCATGCCGATCATGAAGTTGGTGGTGACCGGCTGCTGGACCAGCGTCTTGAGCAGCGCGCGTTCGGCGCGCAGTTGGGCGCGCTGCTCGTCGGAGGAGAAGCGCAGGAAGTCCAACTGCTGCGTGGGGTTGGCGAAGGTCGGCGCGGTGCGCGGCGGGTTGATCTCGGCCCAGTCGCCGTAGCGCTGGCTCCAGAAGGCCGTACCCCAGGAGTCGTTGAGCCGGTCCAGGTCGCCGTAGCGCTCGCGCAGCCAACCCCGGAACGCCTCGGCGCTGACGTCGCAGTAGCAGTGCACGTTGTGGCAGCCCAGCTCGTTGGAGACGTGCCACATCACCACGGCGGGATGCTCGGCGTACCGGCCGGCGACCGCGCGTACCAGCTCCAGTGACCGCTCGCGGAACACCGGGGAACTGGGACAGTACGCCTGCCTGCCGCCCGGCCAGAGGACCGCGCCGTCGGCCCGGCGGGGCAGGGTCTCCGGGTGCGCGCGGGCCAGCCAGGGTGGCGGGCTGGCGGTGGCCGTGGCCAGGTCGACCTGGATGCCGCCGTCGTGCAGCAGATCCAGGACACGGTCCAGCCAGCCGAACTCGAACCGGCCCGGGCTGGGCTCCAGCAGCGCCCAGGAGAAGATGCCGACGGAGACCAGGTTGACCCCGGCCCGGCGCATCAGCTCGACGTCCTCGGACCAGGTCTCCTCGGGCCACTGCTCGGGGTTGTAGTCGCCGCCGAAATAGATGCCGTCACCCTGCCATCGCCGCATGACAGCTGAGGGTGCACCCGGCGGTCCACGCAAGTCAACAGGTTCCAACATCGATTTCCTTTCCAACGTTTACCACGTAACGGCCGCGTCACGACTGGGTTATCAGAGGCGAACAGCCCTCTTGACAGCGCCCTGCGGACGGGTAGCTTGAGGCCCCAATGGCCGTTCGTGTTCGCCAATGTGGATTCTCGGTGGATCCCGATGTGTCATCACGACGGCGGTTCCGCCCTCACCACCTCTGATGGCCCTTGGACTAGCACCTCTTCATCCGCAGGAGGCACAGATGTCCCGTCCCCGATCCCAAGCCGAGTACCTGGCTCGGCTCGTACCGCCCTCCGTCGCCGGCATCAACCGACGCTCGCTGCTGGCCGGCGCGGCCGGCACGGGCGCGCTGCTCGGCACCGGCCTGCTCGCCGGCTGCGGCGACGACTCCGGCTCCGGCGGGTCCAGCAAGGACGTGTCGCTCGGGTCCAACCAGTCCGACCCGAAGCCCAAGGACGTCCTGGTGAAGGTCACCGACGGGTTCAAGACCTCGTCCGGCGTCCAGGTCGCGGTGAACACGGTCGACCACAACACGTTCCAGGAGAACATCAACAACTACCTCCAGGGCAAGCCGGACGACGTGTTCACCTGGTTCGCCGGCTACCGGATGCGCTTCTTCGCGCAGAAGGGCCTGGCCAGCGACATCAGCGACGTGTGGAGCAAGCTGTCCGGCTACTCCGACGCGTTCAAGAAGGCATCCACCGGCGACGATGGCAAGCAGTACTTCGTCCCGGCGTCGTACTACCCGTGGGCCGTCTTCTACCGCAAGTCGGTCTGGAAGCAGTACGGCTACCAGGTGCCCACGACCCTGGACCAGTTCACCGCGCTCGGCGCGCAGATGAAGAGGGACGGCCTGACCCCGATCGCCTTCGCCGACAAGGACGGCTGGCCGGCGATGGGCACCTTCGACATCCTCAACCTGCGGATCAACGGCTACCAGTTCCACATCGACCTGATGGCCGGCAAGGAGGCCTGGACCTCCGACAAGGTCAAGAAGGTCTTCGACACCTGGGCCGGCCTGCTCCCCCTGCACCAGCCGGACAGCCTCGGACGTACCTGGCAGGAGGCCGCCCAGTCGTTGCAGCAGAAGAAGAGCGGCATGTACCTGCTCGGCCTCTTCGTCGGCCAGCAGTTCACCACCGAGGAGCAGGACGACCTCGACTTCTTCACCTTCCCCGAGATCGATCCGTCCATCGGCGCCAAGGCGCTGGACGCGCCGATCGACGGGTACATGATGGCCCGCAAGCCCAAGAACGAGGACAACGCCCGCAAGCTGCTGGAGTACTTCGGTGGCAAGGACGCGGCGGACATCACCGTCAAGAACGACCCGGCCACCCTGGTCGCCAACACCGGCGCGGACGTCAGCGGCTACACCGCCCTGCAGAAGAAGGCCGCGGAGCTGGTCGGGTCGGCCACCGAGATCGCCCAGTTCCTCGACCGGGACACCCGACCGGACTTCGCCTCAACGGTGATCATCCCGGCGATCCAGCAGTTCATCAAGGACCCCAAGGACATCGGCGGGCTCACCTCGTCCATCGAGAACCAGAAGAAGTCGATCTTCACCGACTGACGGCGGAAAGGGGAGGACATCGTGTCCGACCTGCCCCTGATCCAAGCGGATCGCGCCGTGCCGCCGCCGGCCGCGACCACCTCCACGGGTGGTCGTCGCCGGCGGCTACGGCTCCTGTCCCGCACCGACCGCGTGGTCGTCACGCTGATGGTGCTCGTCCCGCTGCTGATCGTCACCGGCTTCGTCTGGCTGCCGGCGGCGGCCACCGTGCTGCTCTCCGGCACCAACTGGGACGGCATCGGCCCACTCAACGAGATCGAGTTCGTCGGCGCGCGCAACTACAGCGACGTGGTGAACATCTACCCGCCGTTCGTGCCGGCGATCCAGCACAACCTGCTCTGGCTGGCGGTGCTGTTCGTGGTCGCCACCCCGTTCGGCATGTTCCTGGCCGTGCTGCTGGACAAGGAGTTGCGGGGCAGCCGCTTCTACCAGACCGCGCTCTACCTGCCGGTGGTGCTCTCGCTCGCGCTTATCGGCTTCGTCTGGCAGCTGCTCTACTCTCGCGACCAGGGGCTGATCAACGCCGTCTTCGGCAGCAACATCGACTGGTACGGCGACTCGAACGTCAACATCTGGGCGGTCATGGTCGCCTCCGGTTGGCGGCACGTCGGCTACATCATGCTGCTCTACCTGGCCGGGCTGAAGGGCGTCGACCCGTCGCTGCGGGAGGCCGCCGCGGTCGACGGCGCCTCGGAGAGCCGGACGTTCTTCCGGGTCGTGTTCCCGGTGCTGCGGCCGATCAACATCATCGTGCTGGTGGTTACGGTGATCGAGTCGCTGCGCGCGTTCGACCTGGTCTGGGTGGTCAACAAGGGCCGCAACGGGTTGGAGCTGATCTCCGCGCTGGTCACCCAGAACGTGGTGGGTGAGGCGAGCCGGATCGGGTTCGGCTCGGCCCTTGCGACGATCATGCTGGTCGTCTCGCTGGTCTTCATCACCATCTACCTGGCGACAGTGATGAGGGAGGACCGGCAATGAGCACCCGCAGGCCAACCCCGCTGCGGCTGCTGCTGCACGGCTTCCTCATCGTCGTCGCGCTGGTCTGGCTCTTCCCGATCGCCTGGGCGGTGCTGACCTCACTGCGCTCGTACGAGTACACCGCCGCGAACGGCTACGTGTCGTTCGGCGGCTGGACCTTCGACAACTACGTCACCGCCTGGCGGACGGCGGAGTTTGGGCAGCACTTCCTCAACTCGGTGTACATCACCGTGCCGGCGGTGCTGCTGACCCTCTTCCTCGCCTCCTGCGTGGCGTTCGTCATCGCGCGGTTCAGCTGGAAACTCAACCTGGTCCTGCTCGGCATCTTCACCGCGGCCAACCTGCTGCCCCAGCAGGCGCTGCTCATCCCGCTGTTCCGGCTGTTCACCGAGGTGCCGCTGCCGGAGTTCATGAGCGACTCGGAGCTGCTCTACGACAGTTACTGGGGCCTGATCCTGATCAACGTGGCCTTCCAGTGCGGCTTCTGCGTCTTCGTGCTCAGCAACTACATGAAGGCGCTGCCCCGCGACCTGTACGAGGCGGCGATGGTCGACGGCGCGAGCATCTGGCGGCAGTACTGGCAGGTCACCATGCCGCTGTGCCGGCCGGCCCTGGCCGCGCTGGCGACGCTGGAGGTGACCTGGATCTACAACGAGTTCTTCTGGGCCACCGTCCTGATGCGTACCGGCGACAAGTTCCCGGTGACCAGCTCGCTCAACAACCTGCGCGGCGAGTTCTTCACCGACAACAACCTGGTCTCGGCGGGCAGCGTGCTCGTCGCGATCCCCACCCTGGTGATCTTCTTTATGCTCCAGCGGCACTTCGTCCGGGGCCTGACCTTGGGAGCCTCAAAGGGATGACGATCCTGCACCTGCGCCGCGCGCGGACCAGCCTGGTGCTCGACGCGCGCGGCCCGGGGCTGCCCCGGGTCGTGCACTGGGGTGGCGACGTCGGCGACCTCGACGACGAGGGCCTGCGCCAGCTCACCGACGCGACCGTACCGCCGGTGGTGCCGAGCAGCTTCGACGAGCCCGCCGTGCTGTCCCTGCTGCCGGAGCCGAGCGCCGGCTGGAGCGGCCGGCCGGGTCTGGCGGGGCACCGTGACGGGCGGGACTGGTCCACGGCGTTCCGGTTGGACGGTCTCGACGTCGACCAGCCCGCCGACGCCCCGGCGCGGGTGGTCGTGCGGGCGTCGGACCCGGCCGCCGGACTGGCCCTGACCATCGAGCTCACACTGGACCGGCGCGGCCTGCTGACCATCCGCCACCGGCTGCGCAACGACGGCGACGGCGCGTACGAGCTGCGGGAGCTGACGCCTGTGCTGCCGGTGCCGGCGGTCGCCACCGAACTGCTCGACCTGACCGGCCGCTGGTGTCGGGAACGCTCCCCGCAGCGGCACCCGTGGCAGCACGGCGCCTGGGTCCGCGAGGGACGGCACGGCCGTACCGGGCACGACGCCACGCTGCTGCTGGTGGCCGGCACTCCCGGGTTCGGCTTCGGCCACGGCGAGGTGTGGGCGGTGCACACCGCGTGGAGCGGTGACCACGTCACGTTCGCCGAGCGCCGTCCCACAGGCGAGTCGACCCTCGGCGGCGGCGAGCTGCTGGCTCCCGGTGAGATCCGGCTCGGGCCCGGCGAGTCGTACGACACTCCCCTGCTCTACGCCGTCTGGTCCGATGCCGGGCTGGACGGGCTCAGCGACGTACTCCATTCCCACCTGCGGGCCCGGCCCGGGCACCCGCGCTCCCCGCGCCCGGTCACGCTCAACGTCTGGGAGGCGGTCTACTTCGACCACGACCTGGACCGGCTGCGCGCGCTCGCCGACCGGGCGGCGCAGATCGGGGTGGAACGGTTCGTGCTCGATGACGGCTGGTTCCGCGGCCGGCGCGACGACACCGCCGGGCTCGGCGACTGGTACGTCGACGAGGGCGTCTGGCCCGACGGCCTGCAACCGCTGATCGACCACGTCACCGGCCAGGGCCTCCAGTTCGGCCTCTGGGTCGAGCCGGAGATGGTCAATCCCGACTCGGACCTGTTCCGCGCGCACCGCGACTGGCTGCTGGCCGTGCCGGGGCGGCTGCCGCCGGCCTGGCGCAACCAGCAGGCGCTCGACCTGGGCCGCCCCGAGGCGTACGACTATGTGCTGGAACGACTCGACGCACTGCTCAGCGACCATCGGGGAATCAGTTACCTCAAGTGGGACCAGAACCGGGACCTCACCGAGGCCGGGCACCACGGCCGCCCTGGCGTGCACGGGCAGACCGCGGCTGTCTACCGGCTCCTCGACGAGTTGCGCGGTCGACACCCGGGCGTGGAGATCGAGAGCTGCTCGTCCGGTGGGGCCCGGGTGGACCTGGCCATCCTGGCCCGCACCGACCGGGTCTGGGCCAGCGACTGCAACGACGCCCTGGAACGGCTCGCCATCCAGCGCTGGACCGGGCTGCTGCTGCCACCGGAACTGATCGGCACGCACATCGGCCCGGAACGCTCGCACACCACCCACCGCGTGCACGACCTGGGTTTCCGGGCGGCCACCGCGCTGTTCGGCCACCACGGCATCGAGTGGGACATCGCGTCGATCAGCGCCGCCGAGCAGGCCGAGCTGGCCGCCTGGGTGGCGCTGCACAAGCGGCTGCGTCCGCTGCTGCACGCTGGCCGGGTGGTCCGGGTCGACCACCCGGACCCGGCCGTCTGGGCGCACGGCGTGGTCGCGGGTGACAAGACCCAAGCGGTGTACGCGGTGGCACGGCTGGCCACCTCGGTGACGCAGGTTCCGGGCGCGGTACGACTGCCCGGCCTCGACCCGGACCGGCGTTACCGGGTGCGGCCGGCGGCCGACGTACCGGCCCCGGCGACCATCGACCGGTCCACGCCGATCTGGCTGGCGACCGGTGTCACGCTCACCGGCGCGGCGCTGGCCCGGGTCGGGGTGCAGGTGCCCGCGCTGCACCCGGAGCAGAGCCTAATCCTGGAGGTCGACACCGTCGACTGAGCGGATCGGGCCGACGGCAGCGGCGGGCGCCGGCACTAGCCTGGGCACCGACGATGTCACCCGACCACGAAGGACTGAGGGCGCATGGCATACGTGCTGCTGGGGATCGCCATCGCCGCCGAGGTGCTGGCGACCAGCCTGATCAAGAGCACCGCCGGGTTCAGCCGCCTGTGGCCGACTGTGGGTTGCCTCGCCGGTTACGGGGTGGCGTTCCTCCTGCTGGCCCAGGCGGTCAAGGAGATACCGGTAGGTGTCGCGTACGCGCTCTGGTCGGGTCTGGGCACTGCGGCCATCGTGGCGGTCGGGGCGGTGTTCCTGGGCGAGTCGGTCGGGCTGGTGAAGCTCACCGGCATCGCTCTGATCATCGCCGGGGTGGTCGTCGTGAACCTGGTCGGAGAGCACTGACCACGACCGGCGTGGTGGCCAGGCCCGGCGCGGGCCCGGCCACCAGCCCGTCGGTTCAGCTCGCCGTGCAGCTCACCACCGGCGCGGCGTTCGTGCCGGTCCAGCCGCCGATGAAGCCGAAGCTGGTGCTGGCTCCGGCGGCCAGCCGTCCGTTGTAGTCCACGTTGCGCGCCGTCACCGTGGTGCCGCTGCTGGTGAGGGCCACGTTCCAGGACTGGGTGACGCTCTGCCCGTTGGCGAAGGTCCACCTGGCGGTCCAGCCGGTGATCGCCCGCGCGCCGGCGGTCACCCGTACCTCACCCTGGAAGCCACCCTGCCAGGAGTTGGTGATCGTGTATGTCGCGGTGCAGCCACCGTTCGGCGGGGGCGTGGTGGGG
>NZ_VDFY01000188.1 GCF_006228125.1 Micromonospora orduensis
TTGGGCGCGGGGCGCGGGGCGCGGACGTGCGGGAGCCCCCGGTCCCGTCAGGGGACCGGGGGCTCCCGGTAACGCGTCAGCTCAGCCGGCCTGCTCGGCGAGTTGGAGGAACTGCCGCTTGGCGGCGAGCGCCTGCTCGGCCTCCTTGATCCGGCGGGCGTCGCCGGCGCTCTGCGCCCGGACGAGCCGGTCTTCGGCCTCTGCCACCTGTGCCCGCATCTGGGCGAGCAGCGGGTTGTCTTCCTTGGTGGTGCGGCGCCACGCCGAGTCCATCACGTCGCGGACCTTGTCGTCGATGACGCGCAGTCGGCGCTCCAGCCCGGCGGCGGCCTCGCGGGGCACCCGGCCGGCCTCGTGCCACTGGGCCTGGATCTCCCGCAGCTTGGCCTGGGCGCCCTTCGGGTCGGCGTCGATGTCGAGGGCTTCCGCCTCGGCCAGCAGGGCCTGCTTGCGCTCCAGGTTGCCGCGCTGCTCGTTGTCGCGGGCGGAGAAGACCTCACTGCGCCGGCTGAAGAAGGCGTCCTGTGCGCCGCGGAACCGTTCCCAGAGCTTCTGTTCGGCCTCCTTGGAGGCGCGCGGAGCGGCCTTCCACTGCGTCATCAGCTCCTTGAGCTGGTTGGCGGTGGCCGCCCACTCGGTGGAGTCCTTGAGCTTCTCCGCTTCGGCGACCAGCTCCTCCTTGACGGTCTGCGCCTGCTTGCGCTGCGCGTCGAGGGAGGCGAAGTGGGCGCCCCGGCGGCGGGTGAAGCCGTCCCGGGCGGCGGCGAACCGCTTCCACAGCTCACCGTCGGCCTTCTTGTCGACCCCGCGGATGGTCTTCCACTCGTCGAGGATCTCCTTGAGCCGGTCGCCGGCGGTCTTCCAGCCGGTGGACTCGGCGGCGAGCTTCTCGGCCTCCTCGACCAGCGCGGTCTTGCGCGCCAGGGCTTCGACGCGGGCGGCGTCGCGGGCGGCCCGGGCCTCGCCGGCCTTCTCCTCGGCGAGGGTGGCCAGCTTGTCCAGCCGCGCGGCCAGCGCGTCGATGTCGCCCACCACGTGCGCCTCGGGGAGCGTGGCGCGGATCCGCCGGATCGTGCTCAGCGAGTGCCCGGCGTCCGCCGCGCCCGAGTTGAGCCGCGCTTCGGTCAGATCCACCTCGGTCACCAGGTCGGCGAAGCGGCGGGCGAAGTGCGCCAGCCCCTCCTCCGGCGCTCCCGCCTGCCAGGATCCGACCACCCGCTCGCCCTCGGCGGTCTTGACGTACACGGTCCCGTCCGCGTCCACCCGTCCGAAGGCAGTCCAGTCGCTCATGTGCCCATCCTCGATCTCCCGGCGTCGAAGGAACGAGTCCCCCGTCGCCGCCACGGCGCAGTCAACTTGCTTCCGGCATTGTCACAGGTCCAACCCGGTCCGCGTCGAGCGCCTATCGCCGACCGTGACCATACGGTGTCCTAGGGACCGAATGACCGGATCGGCGCGGAGACGCACCGGGGATTCCCGCTACGGTGGGCGGGTGCCACTGGTCGCCGCCGCCGTCTGCCCGCATCCGCCCCTGCTCGTGCCCGAGGTTGCCGGCGCCGCCGCACCCGAGCTGGACGATCTGCGGGCGGCGTGCGACACCGCCGTCGGTCGGTTGTTCGCCGTCGACCCGGACGCGGTGGTCCTGCTCGGCGCCGGCCCGACGACCGGCCCGATCTTCGCCCCGGCCACCGGTTCGTTCCAGCCCTGGGGTGTGGCCTTGGACGTACCCCTGGTGCCCGGCCAGTCCGACCGGGGCGCCGTGCTGCCCCTGAGCCTGACCGTCGGCGCGTGGCTGCTCGCCCGCCAGGGCCTGCGCGCGCAGGTGGCCGCCGTGCAGGTGGCGGCCGACGCCGGCGTAGCCGAGGTGGAGGCCCTCGCCGGGTCAATCGCCGGCTCGGCTGTGCGGGTGGCGCTGCTGGTGCTCGGCGACGGGTCGGCGTGCCGGGGGCAGAAGTCCCCGGGGTACGACGATCCGCGCGCCGAGGCGTACGACAAGCGGGTTGCCGCGGCCCTGGGCGGGGCGGACCTGGACGTGCTGCTCGACCTTGACCCGGTGGTGTCGGCGGAGTTGAAGGCCGCCGGCCGGGCGTCCTGGCAGGTGCTCGCCGGCGCGGCCCGCTCAGGTGGTGGCGGGTGGCGCGCGGAGCTGCTGCACGACTCGGCGCCCTACGGCGTCGCGTACTTCGTGGCGTCCTGGGAGCGGATGTGAGCGGCACGGTCGTCGCGATCGTCGGGCCGACGGCGGCGGGCAAGTCGGCGTTGAGCATCGCGTTGGCGCACGCGCTGGACGGTGAGGTGGTCAACGCCGACTCGATGCAGCTCTACCGGGGCCTGGACATCGGCACCGCCAAGCTGACGCCGGCCGAGCGGGACGGGGTGCCGCACCACCTGCTGGACATCTGGGAGGTCAGCGAGCCGGCGAGCGTCGCGGAGTACCAGCGGCTGGCCCGGGCGGCGGTGGACGACATCCTGTCCCGGGGGCGGGTGCCGCTGCTGGTCGGCGGGTCGGGGTTGTACGTGCGGGCGGTGCTTGAGCGTTTCGAGTTTCCCGGCACCGACCCGGCGCTGCGGGAGCGACTGGAGCGGGAGCTGGCCGAGGTCGGCCCGGCGCCGCTGTACGCGCGGCTGCGCGCCGCCGACCCGGCCGCCGCCGAGGGCATCCTGCCGGGCAATGGTCGACGGATCGTGCGGGCGCTGGAGGTGATCGAGCTGACCGGCGCGCCGTTCACGGCCTCGCTGCCGCAGCCGACGCCGTACTACCAGTCGGTGCAGCTCGGCGTCGACCTGGACACCGGCCTGCTGGACGAGCGGATCGCGGCGCGGGTGGACCGGATGTGGGCCGACGGCCTGGTGGCGGAGACCCGTGAGCTGCTGGGTCGGGGGCTGGCCGAGGGGCGGACGGCGAGTCGGGCGCTGGGCTACCAGCAGGTGTTGCGGCAGCTCGCGGGTGAGCTGACCGAGGCGCAGGCGCGCGACGAGACGGTCCGGGCGACGCGGCGGTTCGTCCGCCGGCAGCGGTCCTGGTTCCGGCGTGACCCCCGGATCCGCTGGCTGGACTCGGCGGCACCGGACCTGTTCGAGGCCGCCCTGCGTCTGGTGCCCGCCGCTGCGCGATGATGGGGGTGTGGAGTTCACCAAGGGCCACGGCACCGGCAACGACTTCGTCCTCCTTCCCGACCCGGACGGTCAGCTCGACCTGACTCCGGAGCTGGTCGCGGCGCTCTGCGACAGGCGGCGGGGCATCGGCGCGGACGGGGTGCTGCGGGTGGTCCGGGCGGCCAAGCATCCCGACGGCGCCGGGCTGGCCGGCGAGGCCGAGTGGTTCATGGACTACTGGAACGCCGACGGCTCGTTCGCCGAGATGTGCGGCAACGGCGCCCGGGTCTTCGTCCGGTACCTGCTCGACACCGGCCTGGCCACGCCCGCCGGCGCGGCGCTGCCGGTGGCCACCCGGGCCGGCGTCGTGCGCGCGCTCGTCGAGGGCGGCGCGGTCTCCGTCGAGATGCGCCGACCCCGGGTGTACGACAGCTCCGCCGCCACCCTCGGCGGACTGACCCTGGCCGGTACGGCGGTGGACGTCGGCAACCCGCACCTGGTCTGTGTCCTGCCGACGGGCGTGGAGCTGTCCGCGCTGGATCTGACGACCGCGCCCGGGTTCGACCCGGAGGTCTTCCCGGCGGGCGTGAACGTGGAGTTCATCGTGGCCGGCGACCCGGTCGACGGCACCGACGGGCACAGCCTCATGCGCGTGTACGAGCGCGGCAGCGCGGAGACCCTGTCCTGCGGCACGGGCGCCTGCGCGGTGGGCGCCGTGGCCCTGCGCGACGCCGGTCGGGACACCGGCGTGGTCGCCGTGGACGTCCCCGGAGGCCGCCTGACGGTGACGGTCACCGAGAACTCCTGCTGGCTGTCCGGCCCCGCCGTCCTGGTGGCAACGGGCGAGGTCGACCTCGCCGCGCTGGCGACACACCCGAGTTGATCAAGAGGTTTGGGTCAGGATCCGCGCGGATCCTGACCCAAACCTCTTGATCAACAGAAATAGGGACTTACGGGGTGGCGCTGGCGTTGGCGGCGACCTCGGGGAGGTCGGCCGGGCCGGGGTCGGCCGCTGGCAGCGGGCTGGGGTTGTGGGCGGCGGCGCGGACCGCGGCGGCGACCGCCGGGGCGACCCGGGAGTCGAAGACGCTCGGCACGATCACCGTCGGGTTGATCTTCTCCTCGCCGACCACGTCGGCGATGGCCCGGGCGGCCGCGATGGCCATCTCCTCGGTGAACTCCTCGGCGTGCGCGTCAAGCATGCCCCGGAACACCCCGGGGAACGCGAGCACGTTGTTGATCTGGTTCGGCTGGTCGGAGCGGCCGGTGGCGACCACTGCGGCGTGCTTGCGCGCCTCGCGCGGGTCGACCTCCGGGTCCGGATTGGCCAGCGCGAAGACGATCGAGTCCTTCGCCATCTGGGCGATGTCGTCGCCGGTGAGCAGGTTCGGCGCGCTGACCCCGATGAACACGTCGGCACCCCGGATGGCGCCGGGCAGGTCGCCGGAGTAGTTCTCCTTGTTGGTGTTCTCCGCCAGCCACTGCCAGGCCGGGTTGAGCCCGGTCAGCCCGCGGTGCAGGGCGCCCTCCCGGTCGTACGCGATGATGTCGCCGACGCCCTGGCGCAGCAGCAGCTTCATGATCGCGGTCCCGGCCGCGCCGGCTCCGGAGACGACCACCCGGACGTCCGCGAGTTGCTTGCCCACGACGCGCAGCGCGTTGGTCAGCGCGGCCAGCACGCAGATCGCGGTGCCGTGCTGGTCGTCGTGGAAGACCGGGATGTCCAGCGCCTCGCGCAGCCGGGCCTCGATCTCGAAGCAGCGCGGCGCGGCGATGTCCTCCAGGTTGATCCCGCCGTACGCCGGCGCGATCGCCTTGACGATCTGCACGATCTCGTCGGTGTCCTGGGTGTCCAGCACCACCGGCCAGGCGTCCACCCCGCCGAAGCGCTTGAACAGCGCCGCCTTGCCCTCCATCACCGGCAGCGACGCGGCCGGGCCGAGGTTGCCCAGACCGAGGACCGCCGAGCCGTCGCTGACCACGGCGACGGTGTTGCGCTTGATGGTGAGCCGCCGGGCGTCCGCCGGGTTCTCGGCGATGGCCATGCAGACCCGGGCCACGCCCGGGGTGTATGCCCGGGACAGCTCGTCACGGTTGCGCAGCGCGACCTTCGAGGTCACCTCGATCTTGCCGCCCAGGTGCAGCAGGAACGTCCGGTCCGACACCTTGCGCACGTCCACGCCGTCCAGCGCGGTCAGCGCGTCGACCACCTGATCGGCGTGACCGGCGTCGGCGGTGTCGCAGGTCAGGTCGACGATCACGTGGGTCGGGTCCGAGTCCACCACGTCCAGCGCCGTGACGATCGCCCCGGCCTCGCCGACGGAGGTGGTGAGCCGGCCGATCGAGGAGGCGTCCGCGGTCACGGCGATCCGGATGGTGATCGAAAATCCGGCGCTCGGCAGTCGGGTGATGGCCACGGGGATCCCTCCGTCACGGCTGTGCGGCCGTTCGGCCGCCGCCCGCATTTCTACCGGGTTGTCGCGGCCGACCAGCATTCGCCCCCACTTTTGGCGACCTTCACCATGGGCATATAGCAGGTGCGTTCGGCGTTGTGTCATGTCAGGATTACGTTCTACTTATCAAAACGGACAGGAGAACCGCTTGCGAGACCAGGAGAGCTTTGTCCCCGTCGAGGACGAGCTCGACGACGTCACCACGGGCGAGATGGAGCTGTCGGAGCGGCAGTCCCTGCGACGCGTACCAGGCCTGTCGACCGAGCTCACCGACGTCACCGAGGTGGAATACCGCCAGCTGCGGCTGGAGCGGGTCGTCCTGGTGGGCGTCTGGACCGAGGGTTCGGTGACCGACGCGGAGAATTCCCTGACCGAGCTGGCCGCCCTCGCCGAGACCGCCGGTTCGCAGGTGCTCGAAGGGCTCATCCAGCGCCGTACGCGCCCCGACCCGGCCACCTACATCGGCCGTGGCAAGGTCGACGACCTCGGCGCGGTGGTGCTCTCCACCGGCGCCGACACGGTCATCTGCGACGGCGAGTTGTCCCCGTCGCAGCTGCGCAACCTGGAGCAGCGCACCAAGGTCAAGGTTGTCGACCGCACGGCGCTGATCCTCGACATCTTCGCCCAGCACGCCAAGAGCAAGGAAGGTAAGGCGCAGGTCGAGTTGGCCCAACTCGAATACCTGCTGCCCCGGCTTCGCGGTTGGGGTGAGACGCTCTCCCGGCAGACCGGTGGTTCCGGCCGGGGCGGCGGCGCCGGCGGCGGTGTGGGTGTGCGTGGTCCCGGTGAGACCAAGCTGGAGACCGACCGGCGGCGGATCCGCCACCGCATCTCCCGGCTGCGCCGCGAGATCAAGAGCATGCGCACGGTACGCGTCACCAAGCGTGCCCGCCGCACCCGCAACTCCGTGCCCGCCGTGGCCATCGCCGGCTACACCAACGCCGGCAAGTCCAGCCTGCTCAACCGGCTGACCGGCGCGGGCGTGCTGGTGGAGAACGCGCTCTTCGCGACATTGGACCCGACCACCCGCAAGGCCACCGCCTCGGACGGGCGGCTCTACACCCTCTCCGACACGGTCGGCTTCGTCCGGCACCTTCCGCACCAGATCGTCGAGGCGTTCCGCTCGACGCTTGAGGAGGTCGCGGAGGCGGATCTGGTGGTGCACGTCGTCGACGGCACCCACCCAGATCCGGAGGAGCAGGTCCGGGCGGTGCACGAGGTGCTCGCCGAGGTGGGCGCGGACCGGCTGCCCGAGTTGCTGGTGGTCAACAAGACCGACGCCGCCGACGAGGACACGCTGCTGCGACTCAAGCGGCTCTGGCCGGACGCGATCTTCGTTTCGGCGCACTCCGGCCAGGGCGTCGAGGGCCTGCGCGCGGCCATCGAGGACCGGCTGCCGCAGCCGGCCGTCGAGGTCCGGGCGGTCCTGCCGTACGAGCGGGGTGACCTGGTGTCCCGGGTGCACCGCACGGGCGAGGTGCTCAGCACCGCGCACCTGCCGGAGGGCACTCTGCTGCACGTTCGGGTCAGCGCCGAGCTCGCCGCCGAGTTGGCCCAGTTCGACGTGGAACGGCAGGGCCAGGCGGCCGGCAGCCGCGCCTGAGCGGCCACGGCGTCATCCACCGGAAACGCACGGCATGCGACACTGGCCGAATGCGCCGCGTTGTTTCCTCGGTCACGGTTGCCCTCGGCCTGTTCGGGGCAACCGTGGCGCTCGCCGGAGTCGCCGCGGCGGCTCCCGCCCCTGGAGCGTCCGAGCCGCCCGCCGTCAAGCCCGGTAAGAAGCAGTGCACGATCGCCGACGAGCGGTTGCGCGAGCTGTCCGGCCTGGTGGCCACCAAGAGCGGCTTCATCGTGATCAACGACGGCACCGAGAACGAGGCGCGCAAGCGCGTCTTCTTCCTCGACACCAAGTGCAAGATCTCGAAGGAGCCGGTGCGGTACTCGGGGCAGGGCCCGTTCGACACCGAGGACCTGGCGCTCTCCCCGAACGGCGCGACGCTCTGGATCGGCGACATCGGCGACAACGTCTCCTCGAAGGAACGCCGCAAGAGGGTCGCGCTCTGGTCGATGCCGGTCAGCGGCGGAAAGCAGCCGGTGCTGCACCGACTCTCGTACCCGGAGGGCAAGCCGCACGACGCCGAGGCGCTGCTCATCGGCAACGACAACAAGCCCCTGATCATCACCAAGGTGACAAGCGGCAAGGCCGAGATCTTCACCCCGTCGGCGGCGCTCAAGACCGGTGACACCGACCCGGTGCCGATGCGCAAGGTCGGCGACATCACGCTGCCCAAGACGCAGACGGACAACCCGCTCAACACGTTCGGGCGGGTCGCGATCACCGGCGCGGCCCGGTCCCCGGACGGCAACCGGGTGGTCCTGCGCACCTACGCGGACGCCTTCGAGTTCGACGTGACCGGTGGGGACATCGTCACCGCGCTCACCACCGGGAAGCCTCGGGTGACGCCGCTGACGGACCCGTTCGGCGAGGCCATCAGCTACTCCCCGGACGGCAGGAGCTTCCTCACGGTCTCCGACGGCGGCCAGTTGGGCGCGGAGGACCCGATCGACATCCTCAGCTACGCCCCGTCCAGCTCGACGGCGGTGCCGCTGGCCGCCGAGGGGGGCGCCAAACCGGCCGCCGACAAGTCGTGGACCGCCGGCCTGAGCTTCGACGACATCACCTACCTGGTCGGCGCGGTCGGTGTGCTGGGTCTGCTGCTGGTCGGTGCCGGCATCATCGGCATCGTCCGGGCGCGCCGTCGGCCGCCGGCCGAGCCGTCCGATCGGTCGGATCCCGACGGCGAGCCCTTCGGTGGCCCTCGTGGTGGGCGTACCGAGTCGGGCGGGGAACGTCCGGCCGGCGTCTACGGTGGCGGCGCGGCTGCGGGGGGCGCGGTCTACGGTGCCGGCGGTGGCGCGGGTCGCGGCGGTACGGGCCGTGGCGGTCCCGCCCCGGCGTCCGGAGCGGTGTACGGCGGTGGCCGTCCAGCGCCCGCCGACGGAGGCTACGGCGGTGCCCGGCCGGGCGGTGCCGGTGGTGGCGGCGTCTACGGCGGCGCGCGTCCCCCGGCTGGCGGCGGCGGACGGCCGCCAGGTGGCGGCGGCGGCCGACCCGCGGGCGGTGGCGGGGGTCGTCCCCCGGCCGCCGGCGGTGGTCGGCCCAGCGGTGGTGTGTACGGCGGTGCTGGTCAGCCCGGCGGGGGTCGGGCGGAGCCGCCCCGGCGTGGTGGGCCGGAGCCCGACTACCGGGGTCAGCGACCCGGCCGGCGGCGTGACGAGGACGCGCCGGTCGACCCGTACGGGCAGCAGCCGGGGCGCGGCCACCGGGGCGACCGCTACTAAGACCCCTACTAGCTCGCGGGCCGGCCGGCAGGCGGGCGCGGGTGAGCGCTGTGGGCACCCACCCGTTGCCCGCTCTCAGATCCGGCGCAGCACCGCCACGACCCGGCCCATGATGGTGGCGTCGTCACCGGGGATCGGGTCGAAGGCCGGGTTCTGTGGCATCAGCCAGACGTGCCCGTCGCGGTGTCGGTAGGTCTTGACGGTCGCCTCGCCGTCGAGCATCGCGGCCACGATCTCACCGGAGTCGGCGGTCGGCTGCTGGCGGACGACCACCCAGTCGCCGTCGCAGATAGCCGCGTCGAGCATCGAGTCACCCTTGACCTGGAGCATGAAGACCTCGCCCTCGCCCACCAGCTCGCGGGGGAGCGGGAAGATGTCCTCCACGGCCTGCTCGGCGAGGATCGGCCCACCGGCGGCGATCCGGCCGAGCATCGGCACGTACGCCGGGGTCGGCCGCTGCGCGCGGGTCAGCTCGTCGTCGATGGCCTCGCTGGGGGCGCGGACGTCCACCGCGCGCGGCCGGTTGGGGTCGCGGCGCAGGAAGCCCTTCTTCTCCAGCTCCTTGAGCTGGTAGGCGACGCTGGACGGCGACACCAGGCCGACCGCCTCGCCGATCTCGCGCACGCTCGGCGGGTAGCCGTGCCGCTCCACCCAGGTGCGGATGAACTCCAGGATGCGGCGCTGGCGGGCGGTCAGGTCGACCGTCGCCGGGTCGGGGAAGGCGCTGACCACCGGGGTTACCGGGCGCACGGCGGGCTGACCCGTCCGGCTGCGCGCGGCGCTGCGGCGTCGGGTGGCCGGGGGGCCCGCCTCGGTGATGTGCTGCGGCGTCTTCGGCCGGCTGGCCCGGTCCTCGGTCACGTCCGTCCTCCCTGGTCGGCGCTGGGTGCCTCGTCGGCTCGTGGTGCGTGTGGTGGTGCCACGTTGTTCCTGACCGTATAGGTGAGATCGGTCATTTTCAAACATCTGTACGACCTCTCGCCGGCGTGTCGGGGTGAAAAACCGCTCCGGTCGTACGGATGTTCTGATAGATGGTACGTCGGCTGGTACACGTGTTCGATCGTCGGCCGTTTTCCGGGTCGGTTCGATCCGGCCGGCCGGTAACCCGGGCCGGGTGCCGGCGTTGGGTGTTTGCGGCGGAGGGATGGTCTCGGATGACCGGATGGTCCGTGACGCGCCGGACACGCCGGTCAACTTGACCCGGGTTGCCGAGCGACATACGGTCAACCCCTAGATGTAGTAGTGACACGGGCGTAAGTTGCCTACAGGTTGGGTCCGACTACCGACCGCACTCCCGTAACGTTGATCACGGCGGGCGCCATGAGCGCATGGCACCGCCGTGGTGGGTCGTGCCCGGGCGTCCGGTACGACGTGGTTGATCATGATTAGGAGGGGCGCGATGCGGTGTCCGTACTGCCGGCACGCTGACTCCCGGGTGGTCGACTCGCGGGAGGCCGACGACGGCCAGCTCATCCGACGGCGACGGTCCTGCCCGGAGTGCGGCAAGCGGTTCACGACCGTCGAGGAGGCGGTCCTCGCTGTGGTCAAGCGCAGCGGGGTGACCGAGCCGTTCAGCCGTACGAAGATCATCGGCGGGGTGCGCAAGGCGTGCCAGGGCCGGCCGGTGGACGACGACTCACTCGCGCTGCTCGCGCAGCGGGTGGAGGAGACCGTCCGGGCCAAGGGGGCCGCCGAGATCCCCAGCCACGAGGTGGGCCTGGCGATCCTGGGCCCACTACGTGACCTGGACGAGATCGCCTACCTGCGGTTCGCCAGCGTGTACCGCTCCTTCGACTCGCTCGCCGACTTCGAGCGCGAGATCGAGACGTTGCGGGACGCGGCGCGCGCCCGGGAGCAGGGCCGGGCCGATGCGGTCGAGGCCGCCGGCCGTACCAGCTGAGTCTTCACAGTTTTCGAGAGATCAGGACGCGCGGTGGGGCACCGCGCAGACGAGGGGGGCGACGGCGTGACAACGAGCCGTTCACGGAACAAGGCAGGCGCGGGGCTGAAGATCGAGCGGGTGTGGACGACGGAGGGGGTCCACCCGTACGACGAGGTCTCCTGGGAGCGCCGGGACGTCGTGATGACGAACTGGCGGGACGGCTCGATCAACTTCGAGCAGCGTGGGGTGGAGTTCCCGGAGTCGTGGAGCGTCAACGCCGCGAACATCGTGACCACCAAGTACTTCCGGGGCGCGGTGGGGACCCCGGAGCGGGAGTGGTCGCTCAAGCAGCTGATCGACCGGGTGGTCGGCACCTACCGCACCGCCGGTGAGGAGTACGGCTACTTCGCGAGCCCGGCCGACGCCGAGGTCTTCGCGCACGAGCTGACCTGGATGCTGCTGCACCAGGTGTTCAGCTTCAACTCGCCGGTCTGGTTCAACGTCGGCACGCCGTCGCCGCAGCAGGTCAGCGCCTGCTTCATCCTGGCCGTGGACGACTCGATGGACTCGATCCTCGACTGGTACAAGGAGGAGGGGCTGATCTTCAAGGGCGGCTCCGGCTCCGGCGTCAACCTGTCCCGGATCCGGTCGTCCCGCGAGCTGCTCTCCTCCGGTGGCACCGCCTCCGGCCCGGTCAGCTTCATGCGCGGCGCGGACGCCTCGGCCGGCACCATCAAGTCCGGCGGCGCGACCCGCCGGGCGGCCAAGATGGTCATCCTCGACGTGGACCACCCGGACATCCAGGAGTTCGTGGTCACGAAGGCGCGCGAGGAGGACAAGATCCGGGCGCTGCGCGACGCCGGGTTCGACATGGACCTGGGCGGCTCCGACATCGTCAGCGTGCAGTACCAGAACGCCAACAACTCGGTCCGGGTCTCCGACGAGTTCATGTCGGCGGTGGAGAACGGCAAGGGCTTCGACCTGCGCGGTCGGCTCGACGGCTCGGTGATCGAGACCGTCGACGCCAAGAACCTGTTCCGCTCCATCTCGCAGGCCGCCTGGGAGTGCGCCGACCCGGGCCTGCAGTACGACGACACGATCAACGACTGGCACACCTGCCCGGAGACCGGGCGGATCACCGCGTCGAACCCGTGCTCGGAGTACCTGCACCTGGACAACTCCTCGTGCAACCTGGCCTCACTCAACCTGATGAAGTTCCTCCGCGCCGACGGTGGCTTCGAGGTGGAGAAGTTCGTCAAGTCCGTCGAGTTCGTCATCACCGCGATGGACATCTCGATCTGCTTCGCCGACTTCCCGACCGAGAAGATCGGTGAGACGTCGCGGGCTTACCGGCAGCTCGGCATCGGGTACGCCAACCTGGGCGCCCTGCTGATGGCCACCGGCCTGCCGTACGACTCGGAGCAGGGCCGCTCGGTCGCCGCGGCGATCACCTCGCTGATGACCGGCACCGCCTACCGCCGCTCCGCCGAGCTGGCCGGCGTCGTCGGCCCGTACGACGGCTACGCCCGCAACGCCGAGCCGCACAAGCGGGTCATGCGCAAGCATGCCGCCGCGAACGACGAGATCAAGCCGACCAGCCCGGTGGCCACCGCGATCGTCCGCGAGGCGACGAAGCAGTGGACCCAGGGCAACAAGATCGGCGACCGGAACGGCTGGCGCAACGCGCAGGCGAGCGTCCTCGCGCCGACCGGCACCATCGGCTTCATGATGGACTGCGACACGACCGGCGTGGAGCCGGACCTGGCGCTTGTCAAGTTCAAGAAGCTGGTCGGCGGCGGCTCGATGCAGATCGTCAACCAGACGGTGCCGCGCGCCCTGCGCAGCCTCGGCTACCCCGAGGAGCAGGTCGAGGCGATCGTCGAGCACATCGCCGACCACGGTCACGTGGTGGACGCCCCCGGCCTCAAGCCGGAGCACTACGCGGTGTTCGACTGCGCGATGGGTGAGCGGTCGATCGCTCCGATGGGCCATGTGCGGATGATGGCGGCGATCCAGCCGTTCGTGTCCGGCGCCATCTCCAAGACGGTCAACATGCCGGAGGCGGCCACCGTCGAGGACGTCGAGAAGATCTACTTCGAGGGCTGGAAGCTCGGCCTCAAGGCCCTGGCGATCTACCGGGACAACTGCAAGGTCGGCCAGCCGCTCTCGGTGGCGAAGTCCAACAAGGCCACCGAGCCGGCCGCCGTGGAGACCGCGGCCGCCGCGCCGGCCGCGGTGGAGAAGGTCATCGAGTACCGGCCGGTGCGCAAGCGCCTGCCGAAGAAGCGCCCGTCCGAGACGGTCAGCTTCTCCGTCGGCGGCGCCGAGGGTTACCTCACCGCGTCGTCCTACCCGGACGACGGCCTCGGCGAGGTCTTCCTCAAGATGTCGAAGCAGGGCTCGACCCTGGCCGGCGTGATGGACGCCTTCTCGGTGGCCATCAGCATCGGCCTGCAGTACGGCGTGCCGCTGGAGACGTTCGTCAGCAAGTTCACGAACATGCGCTTCGAGCCGGCCGGCATGACCGACGACCCCGACGTGCGCATGGCGGCCTCGGTGATGGACTACATCTTCCGTCGCCTGGCACTGGACTTCCTGCCCTACGAGCGCCGCGCCGAGCTGGGCATCTTCACCGCCAGCGAGCGGGCCGCCCAGCTGCGGGCCGAGGCCGACGCGGAGGGCGCCGCCGTCACCGGTGCCGAGCTCACCGCGATGGCGTCCTCCGCGCCGGTGGAGGCCCCGGCCAAGCCGGAGGCCGTCGCGCAGCCGGCGCAGGAGATGGCCGACGTGGCCGCCGCCAAGCCGGCCCCGAGCGTGGGTTCCAGCACCGAACTGCTGGAGGCCGTGATCGGCAAGGCCGCCGACGCGCCGCTCTGCTTCACCTGCGGTACGAAGATGCGCCCGGCCGGTAGCTGCTACGTCTGCGAGGGCTGCGGCTCCACCAGCGGCTGCAGCTGAAAATAGGAAGCCATCGTGTCTCCTGCATCTCTTTAACGCTCGGGCCGTGTTGATAAAATCCTGACTCGGCAACTCAACGAATGCCTCCCACCCCTAATTGGGTGGGAGGCATTCGTTGCCGGCGGTGACACCGTTGCAATCCTGGCCTCGTCGCAACACGGAAGGAAGGTCGAGTGAGGGTGCTGTCGCAGTAGTGTTGTACAGGTCTGAAACGCGATCAACAATGGGTCCCAATGTGTTGCGAAGGCACTGCGGGTCGAGCTGTGGGCTGGTGTGCTCGCTCCGAGCAGGCGGGGAGCACGCGGAGAACTGGTGAGCAACCTCGAGGTCTAGTTGTTCATCAATAGCGTGAAACGACGGGCTACTTTGCCACCGATTGCTTATGGCATTGTCATCGTGCAGCTGGTATGAATTGATTCGAGCGTTGATCCTCAAGATCTTTTCGGGGTTTCGATGTGGTTAGTTGTACCGGATCTTGGCGTGTCGTTGCTCAGCGAACAAGGCCTTCGCAGGTTCAAGGTTGTCATTCGAGCGCGCAGGAGATCCGACTGGATCGACAGCGACCACATGGATCGCACGCGGATTGTCAAGGGGTGATTGATGTCAACTACGTATGCTGAGCGGCAGCAGTGGACGCAGCAGGGCGCGCAGGGCGCGGCTAAGCGCACGTACGACGCGGTGAAGCGTGCGATCGACACCGATTCTGTCCTGCGGAACAGTACGGATGTTTTTCTGCAGGGCTCGTACGCGAACCACACGAATACGCGGGGTGACTCCGATGTCGACGTGGTGGTTATGTCCACGTCGACGTACTTTCCGGTCACGACTCAGTTGACCGCTGCCGAGGCGGCGCGCGAGCAGCGTTCCGGCATCCCGTCGTCAGAAGGCCCGCACGACCTGCGTAAGCGGGTCGAGCAGGCGCTCGTCGCCCACTTCGGCAGCGACCGGGTGCACCCGAAGAATAAATGCCTGCGGGTGGACAGGCGCGACGGCTACGTCGATGCGGACGTGGTGCCGTGCAACCAGGTGCGCCGCTACACGTCGTTCCCGAGCTACGGGTCGCCGTCGGTACTTGAGGGCATCTCGATCCTGCCTTTGGAAGGCCCTCGGATCGTAAACTACCCCAGGGAGCACTTGAAGAACGGGCAGAGCAAGAACCAGGACTATGTGGTTGGTGAGCGCTACAAGCCGACGGTGCGGCAGATCAAGCGGCTTCGACGCAAGGCGGTCGACCTGGGATTGGTCGCGAAGAGCGCGGCGCCTGGATACCTCTTAGAGTGTATGACGTACAACGTGCCGAACTCGCTGTTCATCCCCGACGACAGTCAGCGGCTGGTCAATGTGCTTGCATGGCTGCGGGCGAAGACAGTGAGCGACCTGCTTACATTCAAATCCTGCGATGAGATTCATTATCTTTTCGTCGACGACCCTGGCGGGCATGATCGGTTTAACGCAGTCCAGGTCATCGACCGGCTGTGGGACTTGTTGTAAGGATTCCGTTGTGCATGTCTACAGCAGCAGCGATAGTCGTACATCCGCCCTAGGCATGATCGCCGTGTGCGCAGTGCTGATGGCGATCGGATTGAACGCGGCGTTCCAGGCCCTCAGCATCGGCCCGGCGTGGCTGTTCAGCCCGCCGACGGTCGCTGCGGCGTTTGGATTGCTCTATCGAGTACTGGACACAGTCGGCTGGCGGTGGTCATGGCTGCACCGCCTCGGCTTAATCCAAGTCCCGGCGGTTGAGGGCGTCTACGAGGGCACCTTAGTCTCTTCATACCGGATGACGACGATGCCGGTACGCGTCTGCATTGACCAAACGTGGACCAGGATCGCGATCCGCTTCGACGTGCTTGAGCCAATGTCGTCCTCGTCGTACTCGGTGGCCGCCGGGTTGTCCTCCGACGGCCACCGACGCGCGCGCCTGACGTACACCTACCGCAACCAGACGCGGCCAGGGGTGGCCGAGTCGGATATGAACGACCACGACGGCACTGCCGAACTTGTCCTCGACCTTGAGACGAGCGCGTTGGTCGGCCGGTACTACAACTTCCGAGGCCGGCAGGGCACCTTGACACTGACTCGTACCAGTCCGTGACCCCCGCCATAAACGCCCGCGCAGGCGTACGCCCACTACTCGATTGGCTCGGTGGCTTTGAGGCATGCAAGGAAGAGCGACCAGCCCTCAGCGGAGAAACCAAGGTTTGGACCTGCGGGATGCTTGCTGTCGCGGATCTCGACGGTTTGGCCAACGAGCCTGGCCTCGACGCAGGCACCGTTGCTGCCACTACGGGTGCTCTTGCGCCACTGCGAGTCCACCGCACGTCTCCTACGCCTCGCGCCTCGCGCCCCGGATCTCCTCGATCATGGCAGCCGAGTCAGAGGGTGACATGGCCGCGGCGCGCAGACTGTTGAAGACCACCGTACAACGCCTCACGTCTTCGCCTTCCGCGTAGAGGTCGCCCGTGAGGCCCTCGATGTAGACCACACCAGGTCCGTCCGCGAAGTTCAGGATGTGGAAGCTGGTCAGCATCGAGGCGTACGCACCTTCGCGGAACGGGATCACCTGGAGGGTGACGTTCCAACGCCTGGTGGCATCGAGTAGCGCGGTGAGTTGATCGGCCATGATGGCCGCCCCGCCGATCTGACGGTGAAGGACTGCCTCGTCGAGCACCGCGACGAGTCGTAGCTTGCCGGAGGCGATCAGCTCTTGGCGCTGCATCCGGACCGCGACCCGTCGCTCCACCGCCTCTGGCGAGGGCTCGAAAGCGTCCTCGCTGGTCATCGCTCGCGCGTAGTCGGCGGTCTGGAGCAACCCTGGTACCACCAATGTCTCGAAGTTCTGCACCTCCTCGGCTGCGGACTCCAAGCCGATGTACTGGCGGTACGACGACGGCAGGTCACCGTACTTGGCCCACCAGCCGCGCTGTTTGCCGGTCTTCGCCATCGACAGGAGCGTGTCGCGTAGCTCGGCATCGGCGACGCCGTACCGGTCGAGTAGGGCGTTGAGCGCCGGTGCCTTGATACCAACACGCCCGGCCTCGATGCGTCGAAGCGTGCTCGCCGAGACCTCGATGACGTCGGCTGCCTGCTCTGCCGTGACGCTGGCCTCTTCGCGGACCCGACGGAGCTGTGCGCCGAGCTGGAAGCGAACGAAAGTCGGACTCTCCATGGCGGTCATTGTGCCGCTAGCTCCCCGGCGCAGTACCACCGAACACGCCCACGCCTTCTGGCTGGTCATCGTTGACTATCTAAAAATGCGCACGCAAAATGGGCGTGCAAGCAAGCCGCGTTGGATCGGCGGGAGGTCCGATGCCGGGTCGGGTGCCGTACGACGACTACCTGCTGGCGGTGGCGCTGACTCTGGCGCGGCGGCACCGGCCGGTCTGGTCGTGGCGGCGGTGGCGGTGGATCTGTCGCTGTGGGGCCGACCTGCCGTGCCGAGCCCGGCACCGCATCCCGATCCGGCGCGGCCACTGGCCAGGGGAGGAGCAGGAGTGACCGAGGATCCGGTCGGACGAATTCTGTCCGTGCACCTGCCCGGCGTCGACGGCCTGTGCGCTGGCTGCCGTTGGTGGTGGGCACGGCTGTCCCCGTACCCCTGCTATCAGGCGGAATGGGCGGCCCGTTGGCACGCGCGAGCCGCCACCCGGCGTTTCCTGGATGGTCTGCCGTGACCACCCACGGCCCGGTCCTGCCGGTGTGGACGTGCGGCGGCTGCGACGCGCCCTGGCCCTGCCGGACCCGGCGCACGGAGCTGCGCGCCGAGTTCGACGGCGCGCCGGTGTCGTTGAGCCTCTACATGGGGTCCTACCTGGTCTGGGCTGCCGAAGACCTGATCTGGGTGCCCGCCGGGTTGCTGCACCAACGGTTCCTGGGCTGGGTCCGGTGAGTCTGCTCCGGCGGGGAGACGAGCGGTTCCACTACAGCGACAACTCGCACAAGTGGATCCCGCCCGACCCCGACTACGACCAGGAGGTCTGGGACGAGATGGTGCGCCAACACCAGCGCCAGCACCTGGAGGAGATCGCGAATCGCCGGAAGCCGCGCGAGTAGACCGGCTCAGGGCTGCGCGAACAGCCGAGTCGGTCCGCGGGTGGCCCTGGTACTCCCCGACTCGCGGAGAGTGTGCAGGGCTGGCTCTGCCTAGGGCGTACGTTCCAGCACGATGACGGGGATCTGCCGGGTGGTTTTGCGCTCGTACTCGGCGAAGCCCGGGTACGCGGCCTTCTGCGCGCTCCAGATCCGTTCCCGCTCGTCGCCGGTGGCGACCCGGGCGACCAGATCGACCTTGTCCGTACCGATCTCCGCCTGAGCCCGCGGATTGGCGAGCAGGTTGTGGTACCAGTCGGGATTGGTGGGCGCACCGGCGTAGGAGGCGAACACGGCGTAGCCGCCCTCCACCTCCTGGTACATCATCGGGTTCACGCGAGGCTGGCCAGTCTTGGCGCCGAGTGTGTGCAACAGCAGCAGCGGCGCGCCGGCGAACTGGCCGCCCACCTGCCCGCCGTTGGCGCGAAACTCAGCGATGATCTTCTCGTTCCAGTCGCTCATGATGTCCTTTCGCTTGCGCGCACCTGCCCCCTGATCACGATTCTGACAGTTCGGCCGGTGCCTGGCACTACGACCATGCACCAACGAGCCCGGCGGCGACAATGTGGAGCGTTGGGTTGGCCCAGCGGTTCAGTAGCCCCGAAAACTGACCGAAGACGGGGCCGTTGTCGCCGGCGGAGGGCTGCGACGATGTGGGCATGACGACCGCTGAGGCGTACGCCGAGTTCGGCAGCCGTGAGGCGCGCGGGGTGTCGCCCACGTATGAGCGACTGGCGCAGGCCGTCGCCCGCGACGACGACCTGATCGCCCTGCTCGACGGGCTCCCGCCGGCCAAGCGGCAGCCGAACCTGCTGTTCGGCGTCGTCCGCTGGCTCGGCGGCCCGGTCGAGGGCCCGGCCGCGTTCCACGACTTCACGGTGGCGAACTGGTCGGCCATCGAGGCGGAGATCCGGACCCGTGCCACCCAGACGAACGAGGCCGGCCGGTGCGCGGTCCTGCTGCCCGTACTCGCCACGCTGCCGCAGCCCCTCGCGCTGGTGGAGGTCGGCGCGTCCGCCGGGCTCTGCCTCTACCCCGACCGGTACGCGTACCGGTACGGCGAGCACCGGGTCGGCTCCGGCGAGCCGGTCCTGGAGTGCGCGGCGAGCGGGTTCGAGCCGCCGGCACGCGTACCCCAGGTGGTGTGGCGGGCCGGCCTCGACCTCAACCCGCTCGACGTGACCGACCCCGGCGACGTGTCCTGGTTGGACGCTCTGATCTGGCCGGAACACGCGCACCGACGGACTCGGCTGCGCGCGGCGGCGGCCGTCGCCGCAGCCGACCCGCCGCTGCTGGTCCGCGGCGACCTGGTGGACGACCTGCCGGCGCTGGCCGCGCGGGCGCCGGCCGGCGCGACGCTCGTGGTGTTCCACACCTCCGTGCTCTACCAGGTGCCGCTCGCGCGCCGGGAGGCGTTCGTCCGGCTGGTTCGTGACCTGCCCGGGCACTGGATCGCCAACGAGGCCCCGGAGGTGCTGCCCCACGACGGGTTGCCCGACCTCCCGGACGCGGCGCTGCACAACGTCCTCGCCCTGGACGGCAGGCCATTGGCCTGGACCCGAGGCCACGGTCAGGCGATCATGTGGTTCGCCTGACGTCGCCCGTCGACCCCCGGCCGCGCCGATCCGATTCAGCGGGCCGGCGAGGGCATCCGGGCGCGCAGCGCACGACTGAACCAGTCCACCGCCGGTGCCACACCACCGCCTGCCGACCAGCCGTTGATCACGGACAACAGGTCGAGGTACCGGTCCCGGCGGCTGTCGTACGCGGCGTCCAGCCGAGCCAGCAGCCGCTGGCGCAGGTAGGCGTCGTCGGGGCGGCCGGTGAGGTGCGCGTACCGGCCGGTGACCGCCGCCACCACCGGATCGGCTTCGGGCCCGGTCGGATCGACACCGGCTGCCAGGGCGGAGGCCACGCCGTCGCGGACCACCGCGACAGCGTCCGGGCGGGGTGGCCCCGGGACGTCGTGATCGGCGGCGTACCCGCGCACCAGACGCCGCATGCTGGCCCGGAAGTCCGGGTCCTGGGCCAGTTCGGCCAGCTCCAACCAGGCCCGCACCTGTTCGGTCTCGGGCTCGTCGGGCAGCTCCGGGGTCAGCGACCGCATGACCCCTGGGTACGCGGGGGTGGCGGCGAGGCCGTCGAAGACGGCGTCGAGGAAGTCCGCGACCAGCCGGCGGCGTTCCTGGCCGGAGAGCCGGGCCAGCCGATGCAGCAGGTCCAGCTCCTCCGGCCCGGCGCCGCGCCGGCTGACCGTGGCGAGCACCGCCTGGCGCTGCCGGAGCACCCGGATCTGCACCGTCAGCGCCTCGGCGTGCGTGGCGGTCACCTCCTGCAGCGACACCTCGCGGTCCACCACCCGACGGATGCTGGCGAGGTCCACGCCGAGATCGCGGAGCGTGCGAACCAGCTCCAGCCGGGCTACCGCGTCCGGGCCGAAGCGGCGGTAACCGGCCGGGCTCCGGTCGGTCGGCGGCACGATGCCCTGATCGGCGTAGTAGCGGAGGGTCTTCACGCTCAGGCCGGTACGCCGGGCCAGCTCGCCGATCGTGTAACGCTCCTCGCCGCTCATGCCCCCACCCTGCTGTCTCCCCCCGCTGGAGACACAACCCCCGGACATTCCGGGTGCAACGAACGCGGCGGGTACGGTCGTCCGGCCGACCGGTTGTCGGGCGGCGGAACGGAGGCGTCCCCGGTGTCCATCGCCCTGATCACCCTCGGCGGCACGATCGCGATGGGCGGCGTCGACGCCGGCCGCCCGGGTGTGGTCACCCGGCTCACCGGCGCGGACCTCACCGCGGCCGTACCCGGCCTCGCCGAGTTGGGCGTACCCGTCGACGTGCGGGACACCCACGCGGTGCCCAGCGCCCACCTCACCGGCCGGCAGATGCTCGCCGTCGTGGACGAGGCCTCGGCGGCGGTGACCGGTGGAGCGACCGGCGTGGTGGTCACCCAGGGCACCGACACGCTGGAGGAGACGGCGTTCCTGGCCGACCTGATCTGGCCGCACGCCGCACCGCTGGTCTTCACCGGCGCGATGCGCAACCCCACACTGGCCGGCGCGGACGGGCCGGCGAACCTGCTCGCGGCACTGCGGGTGGCCGCCGCGCCGACAGCGCGGGACCTGGGCGTGCTGGTCGCGGTCAACGACGAGGTGCACGCCGCCCGCTGGCTCCGAAAGACGCACAGCACCAGCACCGCCACCTTCGCCTCGCCCAACGCCGGCCCACTCGGGCAGGTGATCGAGGGGGAGGTACGGATGCTGACCCGGCCGGTACGGCACGAGCCGCTGCCGACAGTGGACCCGGACCGGGTCGACGCGACCCGGGTGGCCCTGTACGTGGTGACGATGGACGACGACGGGCTGCTGCTGGACGGTCTGGCCGACAGCCACCACGGCCTCGTGGTGGCCGGTTTCGGGGTCGGGCACGTGCCCGCCACGCTGGTGCCGGTGCTCGACGGACTCGCCGAACGGATGCCGGTCGTGCTCACCTCCCGCTCCGGCGCCGGGTCGGTGCTGCGGCACACGTACGGGGCGGTCGGTTCGGAGACCGACCTGCAACGGCGCGGTCTGCTCAACGGCGGGTTGCTCGACCCGTACAAGGCGCGCGTGCTGCTGCGCCTGCTGATCGGCGGCGGAGTTGGCCGCGACGAGGTGGCGGCGGTGCTGGCCCGGCACCGATGAGCGCCCGTCCCTAGACTGCTGCCGTGAGCGGAGAGCGACGACCCCTGGCCGACCGGCCGCTCACCGAGCCGCACCCGTCGCGGCTGCCGCCGGCGCACCCCGGTCGGGAACGGATCCTCGCCGCGCACGCCGCCGCGTTGGCCGCCGGGGAGGCCGGCTACCTCGACCCGGCGAGCGGGTTGTTCGTGCTCAGCGCGGGGTTCCTGGCCCGGCGCGGAGCGTGCTGTGGACGCGGCTGCCGACACTGCCCGTACGTGGACGATCCACCGTCGGAATAGACGTCAGCGGGGGCTTCCGCCCGACCCGGACACCCCGTACGGTGTCCGACGGAGATGCGGCGGGCACCCTGTGCCCGTCGGTCGGCGAGAGGGTGGGTCGTGCGCGGGCGGATCGTGGTCGCGGGGCTGGCCGGGCTGCTGGTGAGCGGCTGCGCCGCCGAGGCCGAGCCGGTGGCGGTGCCGCCACCCGTGCCGAGCACGGTGGACGTGGCGGCGGCGTCCTCGGGCGGCGCCTGCCGGCTGCTGGACTTCACGCTGATCGAGCAGGCGGTCAAGGTGCGCTTCGACGTGGCGGCGGCCAGCGAACGCGACGACACGCACACCTGCGTGGTCCGCTCCGGGGCGGCGACGTTGCCGGAGTTGACGCTGAGCGTGACCGAGACCACGATCGACAAGGTCACCTTCGGCGCGGACGTGGTGCCGGACAAGGCCGCGAAGGTCACCGGGCTGGGTCAGCAGGCGTACCGACGGACCACCGCCGCGACGGGCGGGCACGGGCCGGTGGCCGAGGTGGGCTGGTTGGCCAGCGACGGACGGCTGGCCTCGCTGAGCTGGACGGGCGCCCAGGACAGCGAGCGGGCGGCGGCCGAGAAGCTGACCGGTGCCCTGGTCACGCTGGCCAAGAAGGTCGACACCCGGGCGCTGTGACGCCCGCTCGGTCAGTTGGCGGCGACGAAGACCCGGGAGGCGACCTCGCGGGGCAGCCGGACCCGGTCGCCGGAGCGGTCGATCGACACCCCGTCGCGTTCCTGGGCCACGGTCACCGTGGCGCCCGGGTCGACACCGGCGGCGTGCAACTGGCGCAGCACGTCGGCGTCGGTCTGCACGCTCTCGCAGATCCGGCGGACCACGACCGGCCCGGACAGGCCGGGGAACGCCAGGTTGCGCTCACCGTCGCCGGCCACGGTGGGCTCCGCCTCGGGCGAGCCCAGCTCCTCCAGCCCCGGGATGGGGTTTCCGTAGGGGGATCGGGTCGGCCGGTTGAGCAAGTCGTACACCCGCTTCTCCACGGCGTCGCTCATCACGTGCTCCCAGCGGCAGGCCTCCTCGTGGGCCTCCTCGTAGGGCATGCCGATGACGTTGACCAGCAGCAACTCGGCGAGGCGGTGCTTGCGCATCACCGACACGGCGCTGCCGCGACCGAGCGCGGTGAGCGTGAGATGGCGGTCACCCTCGACGGTGAGCAGGCCGTCGCGCTCCATCCGGGCGACGGTCTGGCTCACGGTGGGGCCGCTCTGCCGCAGCCGCTCGGCGATGCGGGCACGTAGCGGCGGCACCCCCTCCTCTTCCAACTCGAGGATGGTGCGCAGGTACATTTCGGTCGTGTCGACCAGGTCGTGAGACTTCATAAGGTCAGCGGCCCTCCGATGCAGAATGCTACCTCGGCTCGTCGGCGACGACCGCCGCCGAGCCGTGTGCCGTTGACGCGAATGGTGTTGGATGGTCGCCATGTCCGGTACCCAGGAGCCGCTGGTCGAGGTCGATCGGCTCGTCGACGAGCTCGACCGCGACGATCCGCCCACCCTGCTCGACGTCCGCTGGCGGCTCACCGGGCCGCCCGGCCGCGACGACTACCTCGTCGGCCACCTGCCCGGCGCGGTCTTCGTCGACCTGGACACCGCGCTGTGCGGCCCGCCCGGGGCCGGCGGCCGGCATCCGCTGCCCGACCCGGCCGCGTTGCAGGCCACGCTGCGGGCCGCCGGGGTCCGCGCCGGTCACTCCGTCGTCGTGTACGACGGCGGCGACGGCCTGGCCGCCGCGCGGGCCTGGTGGACGCTGCGCTGGGCGGGGCACCGGCCGGTGCGCCTGCTGCACGGCGGCTACCCGGCCTGGGTGGCCGCCGGCCGGCCCGTCTCGACCACGGCGCCTGATCCGGCCCCCGGTGACGTCGAGGTGCGCCCCGGTGACCTGCCGGTGCTCGACGCGGCGCAGGCCGCAAGGCTGGCCGCCGCGGAGGACGCCGTTCTGCTCGACGTGCGGGCCGCGCCCCGCTACGCCGGTGAGACCGAGCCGATCGACCCGGTCGCCGGTCACGTGCCGGGGGCGGCGAATCTGCCCGCCGGCGAGTACGTCGGCCCGGACGGGCGTTTCGCGGCGGCCGACCTGTTGCGGGAACGGTTCGCCGCCGTCGGCGTCACCGAGGGACGCTCCGTCGGGGCGTACTGCGGCTCCGGGGTGACCGCCGCGCAGGCGGTGCTGGCGCTGCACCTGGCGGGCCTCCCGGACGCGGCGCTCTACGTCGGATCGTGGAGCAACTGGGTGGCCGACCCGGCCCGGCCGGTCGCCACCGGTCCGACACCCGGTCGCTGACCTGCGTGTGCGGACGGTCCTCGTGCGACGATGGGCTCATGTCCGACGACACGGTGGTGGTGTGGGACGAGTCGCTGCTCGCCTACGACATGGGTGATCATCCGCTCGACCCGGTCCGGGTGGAGTTGACCGTCGCGCTCGCCCGCGAGCTGGGCATCCTGGATCGGCCGGGGGTGCGCATGGTCAAGCCGGAGCCCGCCGACGATGCCCTGCTCACCCGCGTGCACCACCCGGCCTACCTGGCCGCGGTGCGCGCGGCCCCCCGCGACCCGCTCTTCGCCGGGTACGGGTTGGGCACGTCCGACAACCCGGTCTTCGACGGGATGCACGAGTCCAGCGCGCTGATCGCCGGGGCGACGGTGACCGCCGCCGAGGCGGTCTGGCGTGGCGACGCCCGCCGGGCGGTGAACGTGGCCGGCGGCCTGCACCACGCGATGCCCGCCCGGGCGTCCGGCTTCTGCGTCTACAACGACCCGGCCGTGGCCATCGCCCGGCTGCTCGACCTGGGCGCGGAGCGCATCGCGTACGTGGACGTCGACGTGCACCACGGCGACGGGGTGCAGCAGGTCTTCTGGGACGACCCCCGGGTGCTCACGGTGAGCCTGCACGAGACCCCGCTGGCGCTGTTCCCGGGCACCGGCTTCCCCGACGAGACCGGCGGGCCGGGCGCGCAGGGCACCGCCGTGAACATGCCGCTGCCGCCGGGCGTCGACGACACCGGCTGGCAGCGGGCGTTCCACGCGATCGTGCCGTCGGTGCTGCGCGCGTTCCGGCCGCAGGTGCTGGTCACCCAGTGCGGCGCGGACGGGCACCGACTGGATCCGCTCGCCGACCTCAACCTCACCGTGGACGGGCAGCGGGCCACCTACCTGGCGTTGCGGGCGCTCGCCGACGAGCTGTGCGACGGCCGCTGGGTGGCCACCGGTGGCGGCGGGTACGCGCTGGTCGAGGTGGTGCCCCGGGCCTGGAGCCACCTGCTGGCCGTGGCGACCGGCGCCCCGGTGGACCCGGCGACGCTCACCCCGCCGGCGTGGCGGGAGTTGGCCGCCGCCCGTCGTCCGGGCCGGGAGATTCCGCTGCGGATGACCGACGACGCCGACCCGTCGTACGAGCCGTGGCAGCCGACTGGCGAGCCGAACGCCGTGGACCGGGCCATCGCGGCCACCCGCAGGACGGTCTTCCCGCTGCTCGGGCTCGACCCGCACGACCCGCGGGACTGAGCCGGGCCGGGGGAGGACCACGCCGTGACGACCGTGGACCAGCCGGTGGACCTGCTGCTCAGAGATGGCAGCACCGTCCAGTTGCGACAGATCAGCCCGGCCGACGCGCCGGGCATCGTGGCGATGCACAGCCGGTTCTCCGAGCGCACCCGCTACCTGCGCTACTTCTCGCCGTACCCGCGCATCCCCGAACGGGACCTGATCCGGTTCGTCACCGTCGACCACCGCGACCGGGAGGCGTTCGTCGTGCTGGCCGGCGACCAGATCATCGCGGTCGGCCGGTACGAGCGGCTCGGCCCGCAGGCCCCGGAGGCGGAGGTGGCCTTCGTGGTGGAGGACGCCCACCAGGGCCGGGGTATCGGCTCGGTGCTGATGGAGCACCTGGCCGACGCCGCCCGCCGCAACGGCATCATGAGTTTCGTGGCCGAGGTGCTGCCGACCAACGGGACGATGCTGCGGGTCTTCGCCGACTTCGGCTACCAGGTCCAGCGCGAGTACGCCGACGGCGTGGTGCACCTGAGCTTCCCGATCGCGCCCACCGAGGCGACGCTGGAGGTGCAGCGGGGCCGGGAGCACCGCACCGAGGCCCGGTCGATCGCCCGGCTGCTCGCCCCGCGCGGCATCGCCGTCTACGGCGCCAGCGCCACCGGCCAGGGCGTCGGAGCGGCCGTGCTCGGGCACCTGCGCGACGGCGGCTTCACCGGCGCGGTGGTGCCGGTGCACCCGAGCGCGTCGACCGTGGCGGGTCTGCCCGCGTACCCGTCGGCGGTCGACGCCGGTGTCCCGGTGGACCTGGCGGTGGTGGCGGTCCCGCCGGAGGCGGCGACCACTGTGGTGGCCGACGCGGCAGCCGCGGGGGTGCACGGCCTGGTGGTCATCTCGGCGGGCTTCGCCGAGGCCGGTCCCGAGGGCGCGGCGGTGCAGCGGGCGTTGGTCCGCGCGGCGCACGCCGCCGGGATGCGCGTGGTCGGTCCGAACTGCCTCGGGGTGGCCAACACCGACCCGGCGGTACGCCTCAACGCCACCCTCGCCCCGGCGCTGCCGCCGGCCGGTCGGGTCGGCATCTTCAGCCAGTCCGGCGCGTTCGGGGTGGCGTTGCTCGCCGAGGCGGACAGGCGTGGCCTCGGCCTGTCCAGCTTCGTGTCGGCAGGTAACCGGGCGGACGTCTCCGGCAACGACCTGCTTCAGTACTGGCAGGACGACCCCGGCACCGACGTGATCATGCTGTACCTGGAGACCTTCGGAAACCCCCGCAAGTTCGCCCGGCTGGCCCGGCGGATCGGCCGCGCGAAACCGGTCGTGGCGCTCGCCTCGCCGGCCCGCCCGGTCGGGGTGGGTGACAGCGACGGCCCGGACGAGGTCGCGGTGGCGGCACTGTTCGCCCAGTCGGGGGTGATCCGGGTGGACACCGTGTCGGAGCTGCTCGACGTGGGGGTGCTGCTGGCCAACCAGCCGTTGCCGGCCGGTGGCCGGGTCGGTGTGGTGGGCAACTCCTCTGCGTTGACCGGCCTGGCCGCCACGGCCTGCGCCGGGCAGGGCCTCACCGTCGCCGACGGCTACCCCCGCGACGTGGGGCCGAGCGCCGGCGCCGCCGAGTTCGCCGCCGCCCTCGCCGAGACGGCCGCCGACGAGGGGGTGGACGCCCTGGTGGTGGTGTTCGCGCCCCCGCTGCCCGGCCAACTCACCGATGTGGACGCCGACGTCACCGCCGCGCTGCCGGCCGCGCTGGCGCTGGGCAAGCCGACGGTGGCGACGTTCCTGGTCGGCCGGCTGCCCGCCGGGGTGCCGGCGTACGGCGGTGTCGAGGAGGCCGTGCGCGCTCTCGCCCGTGTGCACCGGTACGCCGAGTGGCTGCGCCGGCCGCCCGGCGTGACGCCGGAGCTGCCCCGGGTGGACCGGGACGCGGCGCAGGCCGCCCTGCGCGCCGACACCATCGACCCGGGCGCGCTGCTGTCCGCGTACGGCATCGAGACCGTGGCGTCGGTCCCCGCCGACTCGGCCGACGAGGTGGTCGAGGCCGCGGCGCGGCTGGGCTTCCCGGTGGCCCTCAAGGCAGCCGCCCCGGGGCTGCGGCACCGGCTCGATCTCGGCGCGGTCCGGCTCGGCCTGCCCGACGAACCGACACTGCGCCGGGCGTACGCCGAGGTGGCTGCGCTGTTCGGCGCGGACGTCCTGGTCCAGCCGATGGTCCCGCCCGGCGTGGCCTGTGTGGTGGAGCTGGTGGAGGATCCGGCGTTCGGTCCGGTGGTCGGCTTCGGTCTCGGCGGGGTCGCCACCGAACTGCTCGGCGACCGGGCGTGGCGGGCCGTGCCGCTGACCGACGCCGACGCCGCCGAACTGGTCGACGAGCCCCGGGCGGCACCGCTGCTGCGCGGGCACCGGGGCGCGGCGCCGGTCGACCGGGCGGCGCTGGCCGACCTGCTGCTACGGGTGGGTCAGCTCGCCGACGAGCAGCCCCGGGTACGCTCGCTGACCCTCAACCCGGTGCTCGCCCGCCCGGACGGCATCTCGGTCCTGCACGCCGAGGTACGCGTCGGCGGGGTGACCGCCCGCCCCGACACCGGCCCGCGCCGCCTCTGACCCGCGTACGCGCGCAAGCCCCCGGCGAACCGCCGGGGGCTTGCGCGCGGGGCGCTGTGTCAGCAGGCGTACGCCTCCAGGCGCTGGGCCCGCTCCGGCGCGCGCAGCTTCAGCAGCGTCACCTTCTCGATCTGCCGGATCCGCTCCCGGGACAGGCCGAACTCCCGGCCGACCTCGTCCAGGGTGCGCTGCCGGCCGTCGTCGAGACCGAACCGGAGCCGGATCACCGCCTGCTCCCGCTGGGACAGGGTGGCCAGCACGATGCTCACCTCGTTGCGCAGCTCACCCTGCGCGGCCGCGTCACCCGGCTCGGTACGCGGGTCCACCGCGGCCACGAAGTCACCGAGCGCGCTCTCGCCGTCGTCGCCGACGGCCTGGTCCAGGCTGACCGGCTCCCGGTCGTAGGAGATCAGCTCGATGACCTGGATCTCGGGGATCTCCAGCGCCCGGGCGACCTCGGCGACGGTGGGCTCGCGGCCCAGCGTCACCGCCAGCTCGCGGCGGGCCCGCACCATCCGGTTGACCTGCTCGACCATGTGCACCGGGATGCGGATCGTGCGGGCCTGGTCGGCCATGGCGCGGGTGATCGCCTGCCGGATCCACCAGGTGGCGTACGTGGAGAACTTGTAACCCTTGGCGTAGTCGAACTTCTCCACCGCGCGGATGAGGCCGAGGTTGCCCTCCTGGATGAGGTCGAGGAAGGCCATGCCGCGTCCGGTGTAGCGCTTGGCGATGCTGACCACCAGCCGCAGGTTCGCCTCCAGCAGGTGGTCCTTGGCCGCGCGGCCCTCCGCGACGATCAGCTCCAGATCGGCCCGCAGTTCCTCCGAGACCGGGGTGCAGGTGGCCAGCTTCTCGTCGGCGAACAGGCCGGCTTCGACGCGTCGGGCCAGGTCGACCTCCTGCGCGGCGGTCAGCAGCTTCGTCCGACCGATCCCGTTGAGGTACGCCCGAACCAGGTCGGTGGAGATGCCACGCTCGTCGGTGGCGTCCAGGTCGGCGAGAGCCTCGACGGCCCCGTCGGTGTCGGTGCTGGTGCTCGGGCGGGTCCGGTTTTCCGTCATCTGCAGGGCCATCTCTGTCTCTCCCCGTATCCACGTCTGTGCCGTGTCTTCCGGCCCAGTGGTGCCGGTGTGACACACAGCTTGGCGGGCGGGACGTGAAACGGGAGTGAGGCGATCGGGCACCCGACAGGAACCGGTCGGATCGCCGGTGCGGTGTGTCGTCACGGTGTGCACCTGCCCGGTCCGGCTACGTTGCGGACGGTCGGCCAGCCCGGCCCGACGGCGCAGGAGATGGAGGACGGTGTGGTCTTCAAGCGGCTCATGAAGGCGATGGGTGTCGGCGGCCCGTCGGTCGAGACGGTGCTCGCCAACCCGAACTGTCGCCCCGGCGGGCAGTTGGAGGGTCGCATCCAGGTGCTCGGCGGTGACCACCAGGTCGACATCGACCACGTCACGCTCGGCCTGGTCACCCGGGTCGAGGTGGAGAGCGGCGACAACGACTACGACACCACCCAGGAGTTCCACCGGCAGCAGGTCACCGGCGCGTTCCGGCTGGAGCCGGGGCAGCGGTACGACATCCCGTTCCGCTTCGCCGTGCCGTGGGAGACGCCGGTCACCGAGCTGTACGGCCAGCACCTGCGCGGCATGACGATGGGGCTGCGTACCGAGCTGGAGGTCGCCCGCGCGGTCGACAAGGGTGACCTGGACGCGGTCTCGGTGCATCCGCTGCCGGCGCAGGAGCGGCTGCTGGACGCCCTGCTGCGGCTCGGTTTCCGTTTTGCGCGGGCCGATGTGGAGCGTGGGCACATCTACGGCGTACGGCAGACGCTGCCGTTCTACCAGGAGATCGAGTTCAGCCCGGCGCCGCGGTACGCCCGCTCGATCAACCAGTTGGAGGTCACCTTCATCGCCGACGAGCGGCAGATGCAGGTGGTCCTGGAGGTCGACAAGCGCGGCGGCGTCTTCAGCGAGGGGCGGGACGCGTTCGGCCGGTTCACGGTCGACCACGCCACCGCCGACCGCACCGACTGGACCGCCGAACTGGACAACTGGCTCCGCCAGTCCCTGACCCGCCGAGGCCTCTTCTCCTGACCCGGGGGTGGGGGCTAGAGGTCCAGGAGGAGGGTTTGGGGGCCTATGTTGGTGCTCTCGACGAGCATGTGGGTGCGGAAGCGGCCGGTCTCGACCTTGGCTCCCCGTTCGCGCAGCGCCTCCACCACGGCTGTCACCAGGGGCTCGGCCACCTCGGCGGGGGCGGCGGCGAGCCAGCTCGGACGGCGGCCCTTGCGGGCGTCGCCGTAGAGGGTGAACTGGCTGACCACCAGGATCGGCGCGCCGGTGTCGGCGGCGGACCGTTCGCCGTCCAGGATGCGCAGCTCGTGCACCTTGCGGGCCATCGTCTGGGCGGTCTGCCCGGTGTCGGTGTGCGTCACCCCGAGCAGCACCAGCAGGCCGTTCTCGATCGCCCCGACCACCTCGCCGTCCACCGTCACGCTGGCCCGCCCGACGGTCTGCACCACCGCCCGCATCAGCGCGCGTCCCGACGGTCGACGGGCCGTGCCGCCCGCATCAGGCGCTCACCGGCTCGATGAAGCCCCGCTCCACCAGGTGCGCCACGATCGGGCCGGCCGCCTCGGCCATCTCGTCCGGCTCGACGTCGTGCGCCGCGGCGAGCAGGGCGAGCTGGTCGCGCAGCGGCAGCCGGCCGTCGGCGCCGCCGACCAGCGCCAGCACCAGCGGGTCGATCTCCTCGGTCCAGCGCAGGCCGTGCGGCATCGCGAGGACCTGCCGGTCCACCGCCCAGCCCTCGTCGCCCATGGTGGCCTCCTGCCGCAGCTGGAGGCCCTCGGCCGCCCGGTAGCGCTCGGCGAGCAGCGCGTCGGTGCCGCGTACCCGCAGGAAGTCCTGGCGGTCGAACCAGGCGGCGATCTGGTCGCCCAGCGGCGGCTGCACCCGCTGGCTCAGGTCCTCCACCCGGACCACCGGGTCGGCGTGCCCACTCCGGCGCAGCGACACGATGCCGAAGCCGATCCCCTCCACCTTGTGCGCGTCGAACCAGTCCAGCCAGGCGGCCATCCGCTGCGGGTCGGCGGTCTCGCCGACGTCGGTGAGCCACAGGCCGACGTACGCCATCGGGTCGGCCACCTCGCGCTGGATCACCCAGGCGTCCAGGCCGGTCCCGGCGAACCAGCCGGCGACCCGCTCGTCCCACTCCTCGCCGGCGACGTGCACCCAGTTCGCCAGGTACTGCATGGTGCCGCCCTCGGTGAGCAGGTCGGGGGCGGCGGCGGCCAGTTCGGCGCCGATCGCGTCACCCACTCGACCCGAGTCGCGGTAGATGTGCGTGGTGGTGCCCGGACCCACCACGAACGGCGGGTTGCTCACCACCAGGTCGAAGCGCCGGCCGGCCACCGGGGCGACCATGTCGCCGCGCAGCAACTCCCAGTCCTGACCGTTGAGCGCGGCGGTGGTCGCCGCGAAGCGCAGGGCGCGCTCCGACAGGTCGGTGGCGGTTACCGAGCCCGCGTGGGTGGCCAGGTGCAGGGCCTGGATGCCGGAGCCGGTGCCCAGGTCCAGAGCGGTGCCGACCGGGCGGCGGACAGTCGCGCCGATCAGGGTCTGGGTGGCACCGCCGAGGCCGAGGACGTGCTCGGCGCGCAGCGGTACGCCCGGCCGGGCGCTGGCCGGCACGTCGGCGAGCACCCACCACTCGTCGCCATACGGCTCCAGGTCGACGCCGGCGCGTAGACCGTCGCCGTACCGCTCGACCAGCCCGCCGGCCAGCGCCTCCTCGACGCTCAACGGCGCCAGCGCGGCGGCCACGGTCGCCTCCGACTCGGTCTGGTCGCAGATGAACACCCGGATCAGGGTGCCGAGCGGGTCGCGGTCCTCGGTGGCGCGCAGCGCGGCCCGGTGGTCGTTGCGCGCGACCGCGCCGGTGGCCTGCGATCCGAGCCGCCCTGCGATGCCGTTGCTGGTGAACCGGGCTCGAGTCAGCGCGGTCCGCAGCGCGTCGACGCCGGCAGGGGAGAGCAGCATGTCGTATTCGTCCACGCCGCCATCCTGCCCCTCGCCGTGTCACCGGTCGGCACCACCCGCCGTAACCGTTCCGGTGCGTCGGTGTCCGGCGGGTCAGCGGGCGAGGCAGGATGTGCGCATGACGCTCGTGCTTCCCATCGACCCGGAGGCCAACCGGCTGCTGGAGCGCAGCCCGCTGGCCCTGCTCCTCGGCATGGTCCTCGACCAGCAGGTGCCGATGGAGAAGGCGTTCTCCTCGCCGTACGTCCTCACCCAGCGACTCGGCCACGATCTGGACGCGGCGGAGCTGGCCGGGTACGACCCGGAGGCGCTTGTCGCGCTCTTCGCCACCCCGCCCGCGCTGCACCGGTTCCCGAAGGCGATGGCCGCCCGGGTGCAGGAGGTGTGCCAGGTCCTCGTGGACCGGTACGACGGTGACGCCGCCCTGCTCTGGTCCGACGTCACCGAGGGCCCGGAGCTGCTTCGCCGGGTGTCCGAGCTGCCCGGCTTCGGCAAGCAGAAGGCGCAGATCTTCGTGGCGCTGCTCGGCAAGCGGTTCGGGGTGACGCCGCAGGACTGGCGGGAGGCGGCCGGCGGGTACGGCGACCCGGGCGCGTACCGGTCGGTGGCCGACGTCACCGACGCCGACTCGCTGCGCCGGGTGCGGGAGTACAAGCAGCAGATGAAGGCGGCGGCCAAGGCGAAGACCGCCGGCGGCTGACCCGGTGGCTCAGGCGGCGGTGGGGTGCGCCAGTGACGCCAGCGCGCGCCGGACGTCGGCCAGCGAGACGGTGGCGGAGTCGTCCAGGTCGGCCAGTCCCGCCTCGATCCACTGCCGCATCAGCGTGGTGACGCCGATGCCGCGGGCGTCGGCGGCGGCGCGTACCCGCTCGTAGGTGTCCAGGGGGAGCCGGACCGATCGGCTGACCATCGGCACGTCGGTGTCGGGGGTGGGCAGGTCCACCGCCGGGCTCTCGTCGATCAGATCGGCGATCCGGTCGTCGCCGCTGTGGAACTGCTTGGTCGCGTCGTTACGGTGCATCGTCACGGCCCCCCTCATCGGCGATCTCTCCGTACGGCCTCGTCGTAGCGCTTGGACTCGACGTCGCTCAGTTCGCGGGCGGAGAGGATGTCCCAGTCGTTGTCGGTGCCATCGGCTTCGGCGAGCAGCACGGCCAGTCGGCGGCCCCGGCGGGCGGCGGCGTAGACCACCATCACGTCGTCGCCCAGGTGGCGGATCACCCGTCGGGCGCTGTGCAGCGCCTCCCAGACTTCCCCGGGTGTGACGTCGTAGACCCTCAGGTTGGCCAACGCCTCGTCGGTGAAGCTGAACCTGCTGCCCACGCCGGGAGCGTACCACGTGCGTAACACGCACCGGATCACTCGAAGTTCGCTGATCACGGTCTCGCGGTGACAGGATGAGGCGTAACCCCCTCGAGGAGGTCCATGGTGAAGCGGCAGGCGTACCAGCCGATTCTGATCACCGACGCCTCGCGCAGCCAGAACGATCAGCTCACCAGTCGTCAGCGCCGCTATGTCCTGATGATGGGCATCCGGGTGGCCTGCATCGTCGCCGGCGCGATCCTGGTCGGCGCGAACGCCCCACTGCTGTGGCTCTGGCTGCCCCTGTGCGCCCTCGGCATGGTGCTCATCCCGTGGCTGGCCGTGCTGCTGGCCAACGACAGGCCGCCCAAGGAGCAGCACCGGCTGGCCAACCGGTTCCACCGGCGACAGGTGGACGGCACCCCGCCGATGAGCCTCACCGCCGAGGAGCGCCCCCACAAGATCATCGACGCCGAACCCTGACCCGTCCCCGGGCCAGGGTCCGACCGGTCATGGCCGTGGCCGCGCGCCGACGACCAGGGCAGGCGCCGACCGCTAGGGCTGTGGCCGTGCGCCGACGGTGGAGACGGCCAGCGCGCCCAGGTCGGTGGCGCGGCCCATCGCCGCCGCCGGCGTGGCGCCGCCGAGCCAGGCGGTGAGCAGGCCGGCCGCGAAGGCGTCGCCCGCCCCGGTGACGTCCACCACCGCGACCCGCCGGGCCGCGGCCACGCTGACCACCGAACCCCGGTCCACCCACACCGCGCCCGCCGCGCCGCGCTTGACCACGACCCGCCGGGCCGTCGCCGACAACGCCCGCCCCTGCGCCGCCGGGTCCAGCCCACCCGCCAGCACCGTTGCCTCGTCCGCGTTGACCAGCAGCAGGTCGACATCGCGCACCCAGGCCAGGAACGCCGCCGCGCCGACCCGCCGCAGCGGCGCCGCGGAGGCAGCGTCGACGCTTGTGGTGAGCCCGCGCTCGCGGGCCGCGGCCAACGCCCGCAGTCCCGCGTCGCGCGACCCGGCGTCCAGCAGGGTGTACGCGGACAGGTGCAGATGCCCGGCGTCGGGCAGCGCCGCGAGGGCCTGGTCGACGTGCTCGGCGCTCAGCCGCAGGTTCGCGCCCCGCTGGGTGACCATGGTCCGTTCGTCGTCACCGGCCAGCACGATCACCGTGCCGGTCGGTACGTCCGCGACCCGCTGCACCGCGCAGTCGACGCCCGCCCGGTCGAGTTCGGCCACCCGGTCCCGTCCCGCCTCGTCGTCGCCGACCGCGCCGACGAGCGTGACGGGCACCCCCTGCGCGGCGACCCAGGCGGCGGTGTTGGCCGCCTGCCCACCACCGCCGAGGCTGATCTCGGCGGTGGTGTCCGAGCCGGCCGCGAGCGGCCCGGCCAGTACCGCGACAACATCGGTGAGCACGTCCCCGACGACGACCACCCGGGCCGCTCGGGTCATGCCGCGACAGCGGTGCTGCGGGCGGCCGAGGCGACCGCGATCCGCGCGGCCAGGTCGGCGTTGCGCAGGATGATCCGGACGTTCACCGCCAGGCTCGCGCCCTCGGTGGCCGAGTGGAAGTGCGCCAGCAGGTACGGCGTGACGGCCTTGCCGGTGATCCCGTCGCGCTCCAGCCGGGCCAGGCCGTCGGTGAGGGTCCGGTCGTGCAGCTCCGGGTCGAGCTGCTCGTCTACCGGCAGCGGGTTGGCGATGATCAGGCCGCCGGTGTGCACGGCCAGTCCGTCGCGGGCGGCGAGGACGTCCGCGACCTGCTCCGGTGACTCCAGCGACCAGTCCAGGTCGAATCCGCCGTCGGTCAGGTAGAAGCCGGGGAAGCGGTGGGTGCGGTAGCCGACCACCGCCACCCCGAGCGTCTCCAGCCGCTCCAGCGTCGCGCCCACGTCGAGGATCGACTTGACCCCCGCGCAGACCACCGCGATCGGCGTCCGGGCCAGGGTGATCAGGTCCGCCGACTCGTCGAAGGTGTGCGCCGCCTCCCGGTGCACCCCGCCGAGACCACCGGTGGCGAACACCCCGATCCCGGCCGCGGCGGCCACGGCGCTGGTCGCGGCCACGGTGGTGGCGCCGTCCGCCCCGGTCGCCGCCGCCACCGCCAGATCGCGTACGGAGAGCTTGCTCACGCCGTCGACGGTGGCCAGCCGGGTCAGCTGCGCGTCGTCGAGGCCCACCACCAACTCGCCGCCGACCATGCCGATCGTCGCCGGGACGGCCCCGGCGTCCCGGACCGTCTGCTCGATCTCCCGGGCGACCCGCAGGTTCTGCGGCCGGGGCAGGCCGTGCGAGACGATGGTGCTCTCCAGGGCGACGACGGGCCGGCCGTCGCGCAGGGCGTGGGAGACGTCGGTGCCGTAGCTGATGCGAAATTCAGTCACGTTGAGCACGGTACGGGGTAGGGCTCCGGCCGGCCTCAAGTGGACCCGGCCGTGATGACCTGCCAAACTTGACGGTCGGAGGTGCAGACGTGAGCACAGAGGTTCTCGAGCGTCCGGAGCTGAAGGACGCCGATACCGGTCCTGAGATGTTCCACTACGTCCGCAAGGAGAAGATCGCCGAGAGTGCCGTCATGGGCACCTTCGTCGTCGCGCTCTGCGGGGAGACCTTCCCGGTCACCAAGGCTGCCAAGCCGGGTTCGCCGGTGTGCCCCAAGTGCAAGGAGATCTACGACTCGTACCGCGAGTAAAGCCCGGCCGGCGATCGGGCCGGCGACGTAGCCTGCGGCGATGACCACCTCCACCGCCCTTCTCCTCGCCGACCTGACCGGGGTGGCGGTGTTCGCCGCCTCCGGAGCCTCGGCCGCGGTGGCCAAGCGACTGGACCTGTTCGGTATCGCGTTCGTCGGCTTCGCGGCCGCGCTCGGCGGCGGGATCCTCCGCGACCTGGTCATCGACGAGGTGCCGCCGCTGGCCTTCGCCGACTGGCGGTACGCGGCCACCGCCGCGATCACCGCGCTCGCCGTGTTCTGGCTACACCCGCAGCTCGCCCGTCTGCGCACCACCGTGCTGGTGCTCGACGCGGCGGGCCTCGCGCTGTTCACCGTGACCGGCACGCTCAAGGCGCTCGACGCCCGGGTGCCCGCCGTCGGCGCCTGCCTGATCGGCATGCTCACCGCGATCGGCGGCGGGGTCGCCCGGGACCTGCTCACCGCCGAGATCCCGGTGGTGCTGCTCCGGGAGATCTACGCGCTCGCCGCGCTGGCCGGCTCGGTGATGGTGGTCCTGCTGTACGTCACCGGACAGACCGGACCGGTGCCGCTCACCGCCGCTGCCGTGCTGGTCTTCGGGCTGCGCCTGATCGCGCTGCGTCGGCGCTGGTCCGCCCCGGTGGCGACGCTGCGACCACCGCACACCGGTGACCCGGAGTGGTGAGACAGCGTTCCGCTGGGGTGGCAGATGTGACCAGCGTGGCGTCGCCTGGGCTGTGCGGCCCGCTCTGGTTATGCTGAGTCGGCCTTCGCGGCAGCTACTGCGCGGAGGCGTTTTCATGGGCGGCGGTACTCGTGGCCCTCGCCCGGGGTCCGCCGTCGTGCGGTCGGAGAGGAGCTTCGCGTGGCAGCCCGGACGCCGGTGCTCGAGACGTTCCCGGCACTACGTGCCTGGCAGCGCAAGGCCCTGGTGGAGTACCTGCGCCGGCGCACCGAGGACTTCACCGCGGTCGCCACACCGGGCGCCGGCAAGACCACCTTCGCCCTACGGATCGCGGCCGAGCTGCTCGCCGACGGCACCGTCGAGGCGGTCACCGTGGTCGCCCCCACCGAGCACCTGAAGAGCCAGTGGGCGGAGGCCGCCGCCCGGGTGGGCATCCAGCTCGACGCCGCGTTCCGCAACGCCGACGTGCACTCCGCGGCCGACTTCCACGGCGCGGTCATCACCTACGCCCAGGTCGGAATGGCCCCGCAGGTGCACCGGCGGCGCACCATGACCCGGCGCACCCTGGTCATCCTCGACGAGATCCACCACGCCGGCGACTCCCGCACCTGGGGTGACGGGGTGAAGGCCGCCTTCGAGCCCGCCGTACGCCGGCTGATGCTCACCGGGACGCCGTTCCGCTCCGACGACAACCCCATCCCGTTCGTCAGCTACGAGCGGGGCGGGGACGGGCTGCTGCGCTCCCGCGCCGACTCGGTGTACGGCTACTCCGACGCCCTGCGCGACGGCGTCGTCCGACCGGTGCTCTTCCTGGCGTACTCCGGGGAGACCCGGTGGCGTACCAACGCCGGGGAGGAGTTGGCGGCCCGGCTCGGCGAGCCGATGACCCAGGACCTGGTGGCGCAGGCGTGGCGTACCGCCCTGGACCCGGCCGGGGACTGGATGCCCCAGGTGCTCCGGGCCGCCGACGCCCGACTGACCGTGCTGCGCAACGCCGGCATGGCCGACGCCGGCGGCCTGATCATCGCCACCGACCAGCAGACCGCCCGCTCGTACGCCAAGCTGATCGAGCAGGTGACCGGCGAGAAGGCCGCCGTGGTGCTCTCCGACGACCAGGGCGCGTCCGCGCGGATCGCGACGTTCGCGGCGTCCGACCAGCGGTGGCTGGTCGCGGTGCGGATGGTGTCCGAGGGGGTCGACATCCCGCGACTCGCGGTCGGGGTCTACGCCACCAGCGCCAGCACCCCGCTCTACTTCGCGCAGGCGATCGGCCGGTTCGTGCGGGCCCGACGGCCCGGGGAGACCGCGTCGGTCTTCCTGCCCAGCGTGCCGCACCTGCTCGGCCTGGCCAGCGAGATGGAGACCGAGCGGGACCACGTGCTCGGCAAACCCAAGGAAGCCGACGGCTTCGACGACGACCTGCTGGAACGGGCACAGCGCGACGACCAGGCCAGCGGGGAGTTGGAGAAGCGGTTCGCCGCCCTCTCGGCCACCGCCGAGCTGGACCAGGTGATCTTCGACGGCGCGTCGTTCGGCACCGCCGCCCAGGCCGGCACCCCCGAGGAGGAGGAATACCTCGGCCTGCCCGGTCTGCTCACCGCCGACCAGGTCTCCCTGCTGCTGACCAAGCGGCAGGCCGCCCAACTCGCCGCCCAACGCCGCCGGACCGCCGAGCGGGCCGCTCAGCCGGCCGCTGCGCCCGCCGCGGCGCCCCCGGCACCAATGAGTGCCGCCCAGCGTCGTGTGGCGCTCCGGCGCCAACTGAACGCCCTCGTGGCCGCCCGACACCACCGCACCGGCCAGCCCCACGGCAAGATCCACGCCGAGCTGCGCCGGCTCTGCGGCGGCCCGCCCAGCGCCCAGGCCACCATCGAGCAACTCGAAGAACGCATCGCCACCGTACAAACCCTCTGAGTCCGACGGGTCGGTCAAGCCCGATGCCGTGAATCGGGCAGGGTGGGCGATCCGTCCCGGGTGCCTCGCACCCGCTGACCACACCTCGCAAGCTCGGCGACCGGTCGCGTCCGTAGGCGACTGGCTTGTGCATCGCAGCGGCCCGCGGATCTTGGGGTGGCCGGGTGGGCGGACAGCGAAAAGCCGACCGGAGGCACCCTCGGGGTACCTCCGGCCGGCTATGTCGGTTTGCGGATCTAGTTCGCCATCAACTCGGCGCCACGCCAGCTGAAATCGGGCTCCGTTGCGAACCGCTCGGTGATCTTCACGAGATCCTCCGCGTACTTGTTCGCGTGGTGCCCACAGAACACCAGCTCGCTCCCACCCGCCAGAGTGATCCGGAGCTTCCCGGCAGCATTGCAGCGGTCGCACCGTTCATCGGCGGCTGGGGGCGCCACCGTCTCGGGCGGCGGCGTGAGGGTCGGGGTCATCGCCTTCCTCCTCTGGTCGTCACCGATGAACAATCTCTTCGGTCGTTGCTCACCTATCGTGCAACACCCTTGACGGGCCTTGCCTTCCCTGTGTGCCCGCGGGGGACCGAGGTCACACATGGCAGGGACAGTGTGCCGTGCACCCAGGGTGCCACGTCAACGATCACATTCGTGCATCCGGACGATCACCATCTGGTGTTGCACACCAGGTGGTCAAAACGACACGTTCGGTTGACGAAACCCGCTCAGTCCAGGTAATCCCGGAGGACCTGCGAACGCGACGGGTGGCGCAGCTTGGACATCGTCTTGGACTCGATCTGCCGGATCCGCTCCCGGGTCACCCCGTAGACCTGGCCGATCTCGTCGAGCGTCCGCGGCTGACCGTCGGTCAGGCCGAACCGCAGGCGTACGACACCCGCCTCACGCTCGGAGAGCGTCTGCAGGACCTGCTGGAGCTGGTCCTGCAGGAGCGAGAACGAGACGGCGTCGACCGCGACCACAGCCTCGGAGTCCTCGATGAAGTCACCGAGCTGGCTGTCGCCCTCGTCGCCGATGGTCTGGTCCAGTGAGATGGGCTCCCGGGCGTACTGCTGGATCTCCAGCACCTTTTCCGGTGTGATGTCCATCTCCTTGGCCAGCTCCTCCGGCGTGGGCTCGCGGCCCAGGTCCTGGAGCAGCTCGCGCTGTATGCGGCCGAGCTTGTTGATGACCTCGACCATGTGCACCGGGATGCGGATGGTGCGGGCCTGGTCGGCCATGGCGCGGGTGATCGCCTGCCGGATCCACCAGGTGGCGTACGTGGAGAACTTGTAGCCCTTGGTGTAGTCGAACTTCTCCACGGCCCGGATCAGGCCGAGGTTGCCCTCCTGGATCAGGTCGAGGAAGGCCATGCCGCGACCCGTGTACCGCTTCGCGAGGGAGACGACGAGGCGGAGGTTGGCCTCCAGCAGGTGGTTCTTGGCGCGTTCGCCGTCGCGGGAGATCCAGCCGAGGTCGCGGACCATCTCGCGGGTGAGCTTCTCCTCGCCCTCGTCGGCCGCGCGCAGCCGCTCGGCGGCGTAGAGCCCGGCCTCGATGCGCTTGGCCAGCTCCACCTCCTGCTCGGCGTTGAGCAGGGGGACCTTGCCGATCTGCTTCAGGTACGCGCGGACCGAGTCGGCGGAGGCGGTCAGCTCGGCGTCGCGCCGGGCCTGCTTGAGCGCCTCGGACTCCTCGTCGTCCCACTCGAAGTCGTTGTCGGTGGCGGAGGCGGCGGCGTCGGTCTCGGCGGCCTGGGCCAGCTCGGCCGGCTCCTCGACGACCACGTCCTCGATGGTGGCGGCGAGCTCCTCGGGGTCGATCTCGCCGTCGGCGCCCTCGCCCTTGGCCTTGCCGGCCGCCTTGGCCGGCTTGGCGCCGGCTGCTGCGGCGACCGTCGCCTTGGTGGCCCGGGTCGACTTGGTGGCCTTCGCCGGCGCGGCGGCGGCCACGTCGGCGGTGCCGCCGGCGGCCTTGCGGGGGGCAACCTTCCGCGGGGCGGGCGTCGCCGACGCCTCGTCGGAGGCGGGCGCCTGCTTCGGGGCGGGGGCGGCGGCCTTCTTGGTGGTCTTGGCGGTGGTGGCCCGGGACGCCGGCGTCGTCGACCGGGCCGCGGCGACCCGGCGGCGGGTGCTCGCCGAGCCGTCCACCACCACGGTCACTCCCGCCTCGGAGAGCGCCCGCAGGATCTTCTTGGCCTGGGCCGGAGTCACCTCGGCGGACTCGACGGTGCGCGCGAGCTGGGCCGACGTGAGCTGACCACCGGCGCTCTGCGCGTGGGCGATCAGGGTGTCGGTGAGCGAGCGAACGTCGGCGCCGGTCTGGCGGGGTTCTGTCACGAATGACCTTCCGGAGGCGAAGAGCGGGCACGGCCGGGTCGTCCGGCACAGCATGGGTCAACCAGGCCGGGCGATGTGGTTGAGGGGCCCCCGTGTCCCGGGCCGGCCGGTGGTCGGCGGTCCGTGGCGCGTGGGCAGGGGTGAATTGTAACGCCGTCTGCGGCGATCATCCTGCGCCGCACTGCGTAACGGCGGTGAGACCGCCGATTCGGCGCTGATGTGGACTTTGTAAGGATGATACTCGCGTACGGCGCTGAGGGCTCGACCGTCGTCGCCGGCCGACGGTTGACCAGCGATGGTTGCCGTGGGCGGGCCGGGGAGCTGAGCACTTAGCGCACATTACCAACACAAAGCGCACATGCCGGTCAGACCCGACGCTGGCCGGCGTCGTTTTGTCGCCGCGACGATGGATCATGATGGGGCCCGTAGGGCGCCGGCGTGTGGAAAGGGACGAACCATGACCGGCTCGACGCCGACGCCGCAGGAGCTGCTCGCGATCGCGATCGACGTGGCACGGGAGGCGGCGGACACCGCGTACCGGATGCGGGCCGCGGGGGTCGAGGTCGCCGCGACCAAGTCCACAATCACCGACGTGGTCACCGCCGCCGACCGGGCCGTCGAGCGGCAGGTCCTGGACGCCCTGGCCACGATCCGCCCCGACGACTCGGTGCTCGGCGAGGAGTACGGCGCGGGTGCCCCCGGCGCGACGGGCAGCGGGGTGCGGTGGATCGTCGACCCGATCGACGGCACGGTCAACTACCTGTACGGGCTGGCGCACAGCGCCGTCTCGCTGGCCGCCGAGGTCGGCGGGGTGGTCGTCGCCGGGGTGGTCCGCAACGTGTTCACCGGCGAGGAGTGGACGGCCACCCTCGGCGGCGGCGCCTGGCGGGCGGGGCAGCGGTTGCGGTGCTCGACGGAGACCGACCTCGGGCAGGCGCTCGTCGCCACCGGCTTCGGCTACGACGCCGCGCGCCGCTCGCACCAGGCCCGGGTGGTCGCCGGACTGATTTCGCACGTGCGGGACATCCGGCGCCTCGGCGCCGCCGCCCTGGACCTCTGCCTGACCGCCGAGGGGCGGGTGGACGCGTACTTCGAGAAGGGTCTGGCGGCCTGGGACCAGGCCGCCGGCGGGTTGGTGGCGAGCGAGGCGGGGCTGCGGGTGGCCGGCCTGCGTGGGCTACCGGCCGGCCCGGACCTGGTCATCGCGGCGCCGGAGGCCCTCTTCGCGCCGCTGCACGACCGCCTGGACGACCTGGACGCCGCCGGCGGCCCCTGAGACGCCACCGACCGGCCGCGGGCTGCCCTGCTACTTCTTGACCGGCATCGGGCAGGTGCCCTTGGGCGCCTCCGGCGCCCCGGAGTCACCGAGGGACTGGTTGACCTCGGTGGTGGTGGCCAACTGCTGGAAGCCGTTGCCGAGCACGACGTCCACCGTGTCGTCGGTGCGCTTCTCGTCGTAGCCCGGGTCGGCCTCGTTGAGGAAGTACGCCTGCAAGAGGTGGGCCGAGCCGACGCCCTTCGGGCCGTACCGCAGCACCGCGATGCCGTCGACCTGCTTCTTCTCGTTCGCGGTCTTCTTGACCTGGAACTGCCGGTTGCTGAACTCGTCGGCGACCGTACGGGCGAGGCCGGGCTGGTTCGTGGCGTTGTAGACGTTGATCTTCACGTCCTTGCGCTCGCGCAGGGTCAGGTCGGCCAGCGGCCACCCCTCGGGGCAGCCCGCGGCGGTGCCCGCGTTGCCCTGGCTGTCGCGGACCACGGCCACGACGACGAAGACCAGGGCGATGACCGCCAGCAGACCGACGACGACGAGTGCTCGTACTCGCGCAAAACTCATCAGGGCGCTCCCCGGGACGTCAGGTGGGTGGCAACGATCTCTGACCGCCGGCCGTCGAATACGCCGCTGAGGTTAACGGTTGTCCGGCCGTCGCGTGGAAACAGTCCGACATGCCGGCGCGGCGACCGCGAACCGGGTACTACTACCCCTATCTTCGTGTCGCCTGAGTCACATTGGGAACAACTTCGCGTGCTGGGGCGTACATCTCAGCCGCAAGGGCGGTATACATGCCTCGCCCAAGGGGGGGTAAGGTTCCGCGCTCGCAGGGGAGTCGCCCCGGCGGTCCCGACCCGTACGGTCCCCGGGTCGGGTGCCCGACACAAGTGGTGGCCGGCCAGCGGAACCGAAACAGCGTCGTCCGGCGTTACAACCGGGAAGCGACAACATCGATATGGGAGAGTGAAACCGATGGCCACCGACTACGACGCCCCGCGTCGCGACGAGGTCGACCTCGGCGAGGACAGCCTGGAAGAGCTCAAGGCACGGCGCGTCGACTCACAGTCGGGCGCGGTGGACGTTGACGAGGCCGAGGTGGCCGAGAGCTTCGAGCTGCCCGGCGCCGACCTGGCCGACGAGGAGCTCACGGTCAAGGTGCTACCGATGCAGCAGGACGAGTTCCGGTGCGCCCGCTGCTTCCTGGTGCATCACCGCAGCCAGCTGGCTGTCGAGCGCAACGGCGAGCTGATCTGCCGCGAGTGCGTCTGACCCGCATGACACCAGCGGCGGCCTCCTGATCGGGGCCGCCGCTGCCGGTGTAGCCATGCGTGCCCGGTGGGTACCTGCTTGACTCGTAACGGGTAACCCACTGCACCGGGAGGTCCGACCCATGAGCGATCGAGGCGAGACCACCGACGGTGGTGCCGACGACCTCGGCGCCACCGTTGCCGCGTTGACCGCGGACGACATCGAGCCGGCCCGACGCCGTCAACTGCTGACCCGCATGGTCGGGCAGGCCCGCGCCCGGGGGATCTCCGACCTGTTCAAGCCCCGCTCCGCCGTGCGGTGGATGGTCGACACCGTCGCCGAGATCGCCCCGCACGTGCCGGTACGGGACCTGGCCACCCTGCGCGCGCACTTTCCGGGGCTGGACGACACCGCCCTGGCCGAGCGCCTGATCCGTAACGCCTCGCGGACCACCGCGGCGATCGGCGCGGCCGGCGGGGGAGTCGCCGCCGTCGAGTGGGCAGTGGCCCCGACCCTGCTCTCCGCGCCGGTGCTGCTCGCCGCCGAGACCGTCGCCGTGGTGGCGGTGGAGCTGAAGCTGGTCGGCGAGCTGCACGAGATCCACGGCGTGGAGCTGCCGGGCGCCGGCAGCCAACGGGCGGTCACCCTGGTGCACTCGTGGGCCACCCAGCGCGGCGTCAACCCGATGGTGCCCGGTGTCGGGGTGGGCGCGGTGCTCGGCACCGCCGCCCGCAAGGAGCTGCGGGACATGCTGCTGCGGCGCTTCGGCCGGAACCTCACCACGCTCGGGCCGTTCCTCACCGGCGCGGCGGTGGCCAGCTTCCTGAACCGTCGGGCCACCCAGCAGATGGCCGAGCAGCTTCAGGTGGACCTGCGCCGCCGTGGCATCGCCCGACCGGCGCCACCGCCGGAGCTGCCGGGCCCGCCCACGGGCACCTGAGCGGGCCGTCGGCGTCGGGTCAGCCCGGCTCGCCGGCCGGTCGGTCGGCGAGCCGCAGCGCGTCCCGGGCGGCCAGCACCGCCTCGGCCAGCTCCACCGGGCGCCGCGTGCTCACCACCCAGAAGGGCGTCGGGTCGGCCGGATCGTCGAGCACCACCTGCACGGCGCCGCCGATCCACGGCCGCTGCACCACGAAGGCGAGCGGATCGGCGCCCACCCCGAGCACCTCACGGCGGCCTGTCGCGTCCAACGGGACCACGTCGGCCACGAAACGCACAGGCAGTCGGGCGTCGTCCACCCGCAGCTCGGCGTCCACGACCGCGACCCGGATCCGACCCAGCCACCACAGACCGACGGCCGTCGCCGGCAGCAGCACCGCGAACGGCAGCCAGGCGCGGACGCCGGGGGCGCCCATCCAGACCTCGACGGCCAGCAGCGCGGCGGCCACCAGCCCCGCCAGCCACAGCCACCAGGGCAGATCCAGCCGCTCGGCGTACGCCGAGCGGGTGGCGACCGGCGACTGATCGGCGGACGGGGAGGGCGACATGCTCACTCCTGCGAGGGTACGGCGCACGACGGGCCGGCCAACCGGCAGGATGGCAGGGTCACCCCGTGAACCGGACAGAAGAGGGGACCCGTGACCGACGTCGTACCCGTGCCCGTGCCCGTGCGGCAGCTCGACGGTGAGCTGCCGCTGCCCACGTACGCCCATCCCGGCGACGCTGGCGCCGACCTGGTGGCGGCCACGGACGTGGAGCTGCCGCCCGGCGGCCGCGCCCTGGTGCCCACCGGCGTCGCCATCGCGTTGCCGGAGGGGTACGTGGGTCTGGTCCACCCCCGCTCCGGTCTGGCGGCGAGGCTCGGCGTGACCGTGCTCAACGCGCCCGGTACGGTCGACGCCGGCTACCGGGGTGAGATCCTGGTCAACCTGATCAACCATGATCGGGACACACCGGCGAAGATCTCCCGCGGCGACCGGATCGCCCAGCTCGTGGTGCAGCGGGTCGCGCGGGCCCGGTTCGAGCCGGTGGTCGAGCTGCCCGGGTCCCGGCGTGGGACCGGTGGGCACGGCTCCACCGGCGGACACGCCGGGTTGGTGCCGACGCCAGCGGGTCAGGGTCGTGTCGAGCAGCGGCCGGACGAGCCGGGACGCGGGCGGACGGAAGAGGTGGCAGGGTGAGCGTGAACAGCGGAGGGTGGGCGCAGTGATCTTCTCCCGAAAGCGGGCCGGTGCCGAGCGGCGCACCCGCGACGAGCGGACCACCGAGGTCCTCGACCAGGGTGCCGAGGCGTCCGCGCTGGTGCGCGGCCCGTACGACATCTCCGAGGTCGACGACGACGTGCAGCGGCTCGACCTGGGAAGCCTGCACATCCCGGCGATCGCCGAGGTGGAGGTACGGGTGCAGGCCGACCCGCAGGGCGTGGTTCAGCAGGTGGTGCTTGTGCACGGGGACAACGCGTTGCAGCTCGGCGTCTTCGCCGCCCCCCGGTCCGAGGGGATCTGGGACGAGGTGCGCGAGGAGATCCGCCAGTCGTTGCTGCGCGACGGTGCCGCCGCGCAGGAGGTCGAGGGCGAGTACGGCCCCGAGCTGCACGCCCAGGTGCGTACCCCGGACGGTCCGACGAACCTGCGGTTCGTCGGCGTCGACGGGCCGCGCTGGATGGTCCGCGGTGTCTTCCAGGGCCCGGTGGCGACCGACCCGGCCGCCGCTGGTCCGCTGGCCGAGTGCCTGGAGGGCCTGGTGGTCGACCGGGGCCACGAGGCGAAGCCGGTCCGTGAGCCGCTGCCGCTGCGGCTGCCCCGGGAGATCGCCGACCAGGCCGGCGCCGAGGACGGCTCCGCCGCCGCCGAGCCGCGCGAGGTCTGACCGACGCGCACCGGCCCGCCGGAATCGGCCCCGTCGGCGTACGCTGGCGGCACGGTTCCGGCGTCGCCGGGGCCGGCCGAGGCCGGTGAGCGTGGAGAGGGTGACGCGGAGGTCATGATGACCGACGAGGGCAGGGTGTCGCTGCGGCGGCTCCTGCAGCGGTTCACCGCCAGCGAGGCCGAGATCGACGCGCAGGAGCTGCGTCGGGAGAGCGCCGAGTGCGGCGGCATCCCGGCCCAGATGTGCTCCCGGGGCCAGGTGGTGTCGGTCGCCGGTCGGCTGCGCACCGTGGTCTACACCCCGCGGACCAACCTGCCCACGCTGGAGGCCGACCTGTACGACGGCAGTGACGTCGTCACCCTGGTCTGGCTGGGCCGGCGGCACATCGCCGGGATCGAGCCGGGGCGGCACCTGACCGCCCGCGGCCGGATGGCGGTGCGCGACGACCGCAAGGTCATCTACAACCCGTACTACGAGCTGGACGCGCCCAGGTGACGGCACTGCGGACGGAGGGCCGGCGATGACCACGGGACAGGACCGGGCGGCGCAGCCGGACACCGGCTCCGAGGACGACGAGCGCCTGCCGACGATCGCCGAGCAGATGGCCGACCAGCTCGGCGGCTGGCGGGGGCTGGTGGAGTCCAGCATCCCGGTGGTGGTCTTCGTCCTGGCCAACGTCATCGGCGAGCTGCGGCCCGCCGTGATCGCCTCGGTGGCTGTCGCGGTGCTGATCGCCGGGCTCCGGCTGGCGCAGCGCCGGCCGATCCGGCACGCGGTCAACGGGCTGTTCGGCGTCGGTGTCGGCGCGGCCATCGCCTGGCGTACGGGCGACGAACGGGATTTCTACCTGCCGGGCATCCTCTACGGCATCGGCTACGGCGTGGCCCTGCTGATCTCCGCGGCCATCCGGCAGCCGCTGGTCGGCTGGATCTGGTCGGTGCTTGTCGCCAAGGGCCGCTCGGAGTGGCGGGCCGACCCGAAGCTGGTGCGCACCTTCACCCAGCTGACGGTGCTCTGGGGCGTGGTCTGGCTGGCCAAGGTCGGCGTGCAGGCCGGCCTCTACCTGGCCCACCAGGACACCGCGCTGGGCGTGGCCCGGCTGGCCCTGGGCTACCCGCCGTACGCGCTGCTGCTGCTGATCACCGTCTGGACGGTGCGCCGGGTCACCCGGGAGCCGCAGCCCACCCCGCTGCCCGGCGCCTGAGCGTTCCAGGCGACCCTCAGCCGCGCGTTCAGCGCGAGCCGCGGGTCCGTTCGACGCTGTCCGCGCCGAGGATCACCGCGCGGACGTCGTCCTCCACCTCGGCGGTGCAGACGAAGATCAGCTCGTCGCCGGCCTCGATCGGGTCGTCCGGGCTGGGCACCAGGACCCGCTTGCCGCGCAGGATCGCCACCAGCGCGGAGTCGCGCGGCAACGGGACCGCGTGGATGGGCTGACCGACGTAGGGCGCGGTCGGCGGCAGGGTGATCTCGACGAGGTTGGCCTCGCCCTGCCGGAAGGTCATGAGTCGGACCAGGTCGCCGACGGTGACCGCCTCCTCGACAAGCGCGGCCATCACCCGCGGCTTGCTCACCGCGACGTCGACGCCCCACTGCTCGGTGAAGAGCCACTCGTTCTCGGCCCGGTTGACCCGGGCCACCACGCGCGGCACCGCGAACTCGGTCTTGGCCAACAGCGACAGCACCAGGTTGGTCTTGTCGTCGCCGGTGGCGGCGACCACCACGTCGCACCCGGCGACGTTCGCCTCCTCCAGGCTGGCCACCTCGCACGCGTCGGCGAGCACCCACTCGGCGGCCGGCACCCGGTCGGGGCGCAGCATCTTCGGCTGGCGCTCGATCAGCATCACCTGGTGGCCGTTGTCGATCAGCTCCTGGGCGATGGAGCGGCCCACGTTGCCCGCGCCCGCGATGGCGACCCGCATGGCTCAGTGCCCTCCTTCCGGCGGCGTCGCCGCCACCGACGTGACAGTCGCCACGATGTCGTCGCTGACCAGCATGAACACCTGGTCACCCTCCTGCACGACGCTGGAGGCGGTGGGCAGCGTGCCGATACCGAAGCGGATCAGGTAGGCCACCCGCGCCCCGGACGCCTCCTCCAGCGCGCGCACCGACCGGCCGATCCAGTCCTTGTGCACCGGAACCTCGACGATCGACACGGTGCTCGTGGGGTCGCGGAAGATCTCCACGTTGCCCTCCGGCACCAGGTGCCGCAGCATCCGGTCGGCGGTCCACCGCACTGTCGCCACGGTCGGGATGCCGAGGCGCTCGTACACCTGCGCCCGGCGCTGGTCGTAGATCCGGGCGGCCACCCGGGACACGCCGAACGTCTCGCGGGCCAGCCGCGCCGAGATGATGTTGGAGTTGTCGCCGCTGGAGACGGCCGCGAAGGCGTCCGCCCGCTCGATGCCGGCCTGCCGCAGCACCTCGCCGTCGAAGCCCGCCCCGGTCACCGTGATCCCGGCGAAGTCGGGGCCGAGCCGACGGAAGGCGTCGGCGTCCTGGTCGATCACCGCCACCGAGTGCCCCCGGGACTCCAGGCTGTGGGCGAGGGTCGACCCGACCCGGCCACAACCCATGATCACGACGTGCACGCTGTCCCTCCCAAAGGTGCTACCGCTCCCGCTGCCGGTGGCCTCTCGATGCGAGCCTGCCACGTCCCGGTGCGCGGCGGGGACCGACCGTACCCCGTGGCGCGCGGCGGTCACGATCGCCCACCCCCGCGCTCCCGCCGTCGTGGTCGTACCCTTGGCGTTCGTGGCCAGTCCCACCTCGCTGCTGAAGCGGCTGCTCCTCGGTCGACCGTTCCGGTCCGACCGGCTGCAGCACACCCTCCTGCCGAAGCGCATCGCGCTACCCGTGTTCGCCTCCGACGCGCTGTCCAGCGTCGCGTACGCGCCCGACGAGATCCTCCTGACCCTCTCCATCGCCGGCGCCTCCGCGTACGTCTTCTCGCCGTGGATCGCCCTCGCGGTGGTCGTGGTGATGCTCACGGTGGTGGCCAGCTACCGGCAGAACGTGCACGCCTACCCCTCCGGTGGGGGTGACTACGAGGTGGCCACGGTCAACCTGGGGCCGAAGTTCGGGGTCGGCGTGGCAAGCGCGCTGCTCGTCGACTACGTGCTCACGGTGGCGGTGTCGGTCTCCTCCGGGGTGGCCAACCTGGGCTCCGTGGTGCCGTTCGTGGCCACCCACAAGGTCCTCATCGCGGTGATCGCGGTGGTCCTGCTGACCGCCGTCAACCTGCGCGGGCTCCGCGAGTCGGGCACCGCGTTCGCCATCCCCACCTACGGCTTCGTCATCGTGATGGGCGGGATGCTGTTCACCGGGCTGTTCCGGGTCTTCGTGCTCGGTGACGACCTCCGCGCGCCCAGTGCCGACCTGGTGATCCAGGCCGAGCACAGCGTGACCGGCTTCGCGCTGGTCTTCCTGCTGCTGCGGACGTTCAGCTCGGGCGCCGCCGCGCTCACCGGTGTCGAGGCGATCTCCAACGGGGTGCCGGCCTTCAAGGCGCCGAAGAGCCGCAACGCCGCCACCACGCTGCTGCTCCTGGGCGCGATCGCCGTGAGCCTGCTCGTCGGGATCATCTGGCTGGCCCGGCTGACCCGCCTGCAGTTCGTCGAGGACCCGGCCCTGCAGATCGTCTCCGGCCCCGACGGGTACGTGCAGAAGACGGTCACCACCCAGCTCGGCGAGACGGTCTTCGGCTCCGGCTCGATCCTGCTCTACGTGGTGGCCGGGATGACCGCGTTGATCCTCTTCCTGGCCGCGAACACCGCGTTCAACGGCTTCCCGGTGCTCGGCTCGATCCTCGCCCAGGACCGCTATCTCCCCCGCCAGTTCCACACCCGTGGCGACCGGCTGGCCTTCTCCAACGGCATCACCTTCCTCGCCCTCTTCGCGATCGTGCTGATCGTCGGCTTCCAGGCCGAGGTGACCCGACTCATCCAGCTCTACATCGTCGGGGTCTTCGTCTCGTTCACCGTCTCCCAGGCTGGCATGATCCGGCACTGGAACCGGCGGCTGCGTACCGAGCGGGATCCCGAGGCGCGGCAGCGGATGCACCGCTCCCGGGCCATCAACACCTTCGGGACGGGTCTGACCGGAACGGTGCTGGTGATCGTCCTGGTCACCAAGTTCCTGCTCGGCGCCTGGATCGCGATCGCCGCGATGGCGGTGATCTACCTGTTGATGCTGGCCATCCGCCGGCACTACGACCGGATCGCCGTCGAACTGACCCCACCAGACGAGGGCCGGGCCGTGCTGCCCGCCCGCAACCACGCGATCGTGCTGGTCAGCAAGCTGCACCAGCCGACCCTGCGGGCCATCGCGTACGCCCGGGCCACCCGGCCGGACACGTTGACCGCCGTGACGGTCAACGTGGACGAGGAGGACACCCGGGCTCTGCAGGCCGAGTGGGAGCGGCGGGAGATGGCCATCCCGCTCACCGTGATCGACTCGCCGTACCGGGAGATCACCCGGCCGATCCTGGACTTCGTCGCCTCCACCCGCCGCAAGTCGCCCCGCGACGTGGTGACGGTCTTCATCCCTGAGTACGTGGTCGGCCGCTGGTGGGAGAACCTGCTGCACAACCAGAGCGCGCTGCGTCTCAAGGGCCGCCTGCTCTTCGAACCGGGGGTGATGGTGGTAAGCGTGCCGTGGCAGCTCGCCTCGACGGCGAGCAAGAACCTGGACCGGTTGGACGCCACGCTGTCCCGGACCCCGGCGCGGGGCCCCCGGATGGGTCTGCGCGGCGCGCCGTCCCCGGACGTGCCGCCGGTGGTCTCCACGCCGACCGGCGACGGCGTCCCGGGTGCCGGTGACCCTGTCGACCAGGGTCAGGGCGGTGCCGGCCGTGACTGAGCCGGACGTGGGCGGCGCCGCGACACCGCTGTCGCCGGAGCGCGGGCTGGCCGAGGCCGAACGCGTCGAACTGACAGTGGACGCCGTCGCGCCCGGCGGGCACTGCGTGGCCCGGGTGGACGGCCAGGTCGTCTTCGTCCGGCACGCGCTGCCCGGCGAGCGGGTGATCGCCGAGGTCACCGAGGTGCACAAGGGGTTCGTCCGGGCCGACGCGGTGACCGTGCTGGACGCCTCGCCGGACCGGGTGGAGCCGCCCTGCCCGTACGCGAAGCCGGGCGCCTGCGGTGGCTGCGACCTGCAGCACGTCGCCCCGGACGCCCAGCTGGCGTGGAAGGCCGCCGTGCTGCGCGAGCAGTTGACCCGCCTCGGCGGGTTGAGCGACGACGAGCTGGACGGGCTCGGCGTCCGGGTCGAGGCGCTGCCCGGCGGGCTGCTGGGCTGGCGCTCGCGGGTCCGCTACGCGGTGGACGCCGCGGACCGCGCCGGCCTGCTCAAGCACCGCTCGCACGAGGTGGTGCCGATCGACCGCTGCCGGATCGCCCACCCGGCCATCCAGCAGCTCCCGGTGCTCACCCCGAGCGGGGCGAGCTGGCCGGCCGCCGACGCGGTGGAGACCGTCGCCAGCACCGGCGGGGACGTGACAGTCGCCCAGGTCCACGACGGGGTGTCCGCCCCGGTGCGCGGGCCGGCCGAGGTCCGCGAGGTGGCCGCCGGACGGGACTGGACGCTGCCCGCGTCCGCGTTCTGGCAGGTGCACCCGGCGGCGGCCGACACGCTGTCCACGGCCGTGCTGGAGCTGCTGGACCCGCGGCCGGGCGAGCGGGCCTGGGACCTGTACGGCGGGGCCGGGCTGTTCGCCGCCGGGCTGGCCACCCGGGTCGGCGCGACCGGCCGGGTGACCCTCGTGGAGGCCGCGCCGCTGGGCGTCGCCGCCGCCCGGCGGAACCTGGCCGACCTGCCCCACGTCGAGGTGGTGTCGGCCCGGGTGGAGACCGCGCTGGCCCGCCGACGGATCACCGGCCCGGTCGACGTGGTGGTGCTCGACCCACCCCGCTCCGGCGCCGGTGCCCCGGTCGTGCGCGCGCTCGTCGACGCCGGCCCGCGGGCTGTCGCGTACGTGGCGTGCGACCCGGCCGCCTTCGCCCGGGACGTGCGCACGTTCGCCGGCCTGGGCTGGCGACTGGCCGCGCTGCGCGGGTTCGACCTGTTCCCGATGACGCAGCACGTCGAGTGTGTCGGGCTGCTGCTCCCGGCGGACGGGCGCTGATGCGCGTCGTCGGCCTGATGTCGGGCACGTCGTACGACGGGGTGGACGTCGTCGCGGCGGAGTTCGACGTCGAGGGGGACACCCTGTGGCTGCGGCCGCTGGGACACCGCGGCCTGGACTACGACGAGGGGCTGCGCGCCGAGATCGCCGCGCTGCTGCCGCCGGCGGCCACCACCATCGAGGCGGTCTGCCGGCTCGACAACCGCCTCGGCGAGGTCTTCGCCGACGCGGCGGCCATCGGCCTGGAACTGGCCGGTGGGACTGTCGACGCGGTGGTCTCGCCCGGCCAGACGGTCTTCCACTGGGTCGCCGACGGCACGGCCCGGGGCACCCTGCAACTGGGCGCGGTGGCCCGGGTGGCCGCCCGGGTCGGCGTACCGGTGCTCAGTGACCTGCGCTCGGCGGACATCGCCGTCGGCGGGCAGGGCGCGCCGCTGGTGCCGGCCTTCGACGCGCTGCTGCTCGACGTCGCCGCCGGGCCGCGCGCGGCGCTGAACCTCGGCGGCATCGCGAACCTCACAGTGGTCGCGCCGGGGGCGCCGGTCCTCGGGTACGACGTGGGTCCGGCCAACGCCCTGCTGGACGCGGCGGCCCGTCGCTTCCTCGACCAGCCGTGTGACCTCGACGGCGCGCGGGCGGCGGCCGGCCGGGTGCACCAGGGGCTGCTCGCCGCGTTGCTGGCCGAGCCGTACTATGCGGCGCCGCCGCCCAAGTCCACAGGCAAGGAGCTGTTCCACGCCGGCTACCTGGACCGGCACCTCGCCGCGCTCGGCGAGCCGGTGCCGGTGGACGACCTGCTCGCCACCCTCACCGAGCTGACCGCGCGGGTGGTCGTCGCCGAGTGCGACAGGCACGGTGTGGTCGAGGTCATCGCGGCCGGCGGCGGTGTGCGCAATCCCACCCTGCTGGGGCGGCTCGCCGCGCTGGGCGCCGACAGGTGGCGACTGCGCCGCACCGACGAGCTGGGCGTGCCCGCGCAGGCCAAGGAGGCGTACGCGTTCGCGCTGCTCGGCTGGCTGTCCTGGCACGGCCTGCCCGGATCGATCCCGTCGGTGACCGGCGCCTCCCGTGGGGCGGTGCTCGGCTCGTGGACTCCGGCCGGTCCGGCGTACCCGGGCACCCCGGCCAGCCCGCCGCGTCGGCTGCGGATCCGTCCCTGAGCAGGCGCTCAGCCGTCGGACGTGGCCCGGGCGGCTCGGGTCGGGCTGCGGAGTACCGGGCGGCCGATAGACTCTCCGGTCATGAGCGTTGAAGAGGACACGGTCAACCACGGCCGGTTGCTGGGGACGGTCCGCGGTCCGCAGGACGTCAAGCGGATGTCGGGCGAGGAATTGGACGTTCTCGCCGCGGAGATCCGGGACTTCCTGATCGCGAAGGTCTCCCGCACCGGCGGGCACGTCGGGCCCAACCTCGGTGTGGTCGAGCTGACGCTCGCCATGCACCGCGTCTTCGACTCCCCCCGCGACCGGCTCCTGTTCGACACCGGCCACCAGGCGTACGTGCACAAGATCCTCACCGGGCGTCAGGCCGGCTTCGACAAGCTCCGCCAGCGCGGTGGCCTCTCCGGCTACCCCAGCCAGGCCGAGAGCGAGCACGACCTGATCGAGAACTCGCACGCCTCCACCGCGCTCTCCTATGCCGACGGCCTGGCCAAGGCGTACGCCCTGCGGGGCGAGGCGCGCAGCGTCGTGGCGGTGGTCGGCGACGGCGCGCTCACCGGCGGCATGTGCTGGGAGGCGCTCAACAACATCGCCACCGCCGGCAACTCGCTCGTCATCGTGGTCAACGACAACGGCCGGTCGTACTCGCCGACAATCGGCGGCCTGGCCGACCACCTCTCCTCGCTGCGCCTCAACCCGGGCTACGAGAAGGTCCTCGACACGGTCAAGGACGCCCTCGGCTCCACCCCGCTGGTCGGCAAGCCCATGTACGAGGTGCTGCACGCCGTCAAGAAGGGCATCAAGGACGCGGTCGCCCCGCAGGCCATGTTCGAGGACCTCGGCATCAAGTACGTCGGCCCGGTCGACGGGCACGACGTGGCGGCGGTCGAGGCGGCGCTGCGCGCGGCGAAGAACTTCGGCGGCCCGGTGATCGTGCACGCGGTCACCCGCAAGGGCTACGGCTACCGCCCGGCCGAGGAGGACGAGGCGGACTGCCTGCACGGCCCCGGCGGCGCCTTCGACGTGGAGACCGGCGCGCTGCTGGCCGCCCCGGCGGTGAAGTGGACGCACGTCTTCGCCGACGAGCTGCTGGCCGTCGCCGACGAGCGGCCGGACGTGGTGGGGATCACCGCCGCCATGGCCGAGCCGACAGGCATCGCGAAGCTGGCCCGCAAGTACCCCGAGCGGGTGTACGACGTGGGCATCGCCGAGCAGCACGCCGCCACCTCGGCGGCCGGGCTGGCCCTGGGTGGCCTGCACCCGGTGGTCGCGGTCTACGCCACCTTCCTCAACCGCGCCTTCGACCAGGTCCTGCTGGACGTGGCGATGCACAAGCTGCCGGTGACCTTCGTGCTGGACCGGGCGGGCATCACCGGCCCGGACGGCCCCAGCCACTACGGCATCTGGGACATGTCGGTGTTCGGTGTGGTGCCCGGGCTGCGGATCGCCGCGCCCCGGGACGCCGCCACGCTGCGCGAGGAGCTGCGCGAGGCGCTGGCCGTCGACGACGGCCCCACCGTGGTGCGCTTCCCGACCGGCACCGTCGCCGCGGACCTGCCGGCGCTGCGCCGGGTCGGCCCGGTCGACGTGCTGGCCGAATCGGCGCGTACCGACGTGCTGCTGGTCGCCGTCGGCTCCTTCGGCCAACTCGGCATGGAGGTGGCCGCCCGGGTCGCCGAGCACGGCTACGGCGTCACAGTCGTCGACCCGCGCTGGGTGCGTCCGGTCCCGGCGGAGCTGGTCGACCTGGCCGCCCGTCACCGGCTCGTGGTGAGCGTCGAGGACGGCGTCCGCGTCGGCGGGGTGGGCGACGCGCTCGCCCAGGCGATGCGGGACGCCGACGTCCGGGTGCCGCTCAAGGACCTGGGCGTACCGGCCGACTGGCACCCGCACGGCACCCGCGCGCAGATCCTCGCCGACCTGGGCCTCACGGCGCAGGACGTGGCCCGCGACGTCACCGGCTGGATCTCCGGCCTGGACGCCACCCCGGACCGCCTCACCCCCAGCGACGCGGCCGCGCAGAACTAGCAGGCGCACACGACGGCGGGCATCCCCTCGGGGGTGCCCGCCGTCGCCGTGCCGCGCCGATATCCCGCCCCGGCGCGGCGGCGGGGGATCAGCGGGGGCTCACCGAGCGGTAGTGGGTCTTGTCGGTGTTGGCGAGGCTGTAGGTCTGCGTCCGGGTGGGCTCGGGGACGACCACCAGGCCGGGACGTTCGACGAGCAACGGCGTTCCCGGCGGCACGGAGAGGGAGCTGTCCCGGGTGGCCCGCCAACTGAGCACCACCAGGGGCTGCCCCGGCACCGGCAGCTGGTACGTCTGCAACGGGGTGGCCCGGTCGGCCGGCGAGACCACCGGAGCGCTCCCGTCCGCCGGCCGGTAGATCACGGCGGTCATCGTGCCGGCGTCGGTGTCCCAGCTCAACTGCTGCAACTCGGCCGCCTCGCCGCCGCCGAGGGCGACCTCGCCGAGCGAGCGGACGGTCAGCTTCGCCATCGGCCAGGACGTCGGCACCGAGCGCGGCGCGTCCCGGTCGCCGACGCGGCGGGGGATGCTCCCGAACGGGCCGCGGTCACCGGCCAGCACGCAGGTGTCCAGGCCGGTGAGCGCACGTCGACCGGCACCGGACTCGTCGCGGACCAGCGGATAGCGCGGGTCGACGGTGCCGGTGCCCAGGTCGAGCAGTCGGTCGGCGGCCCGTCCCCGGGGCAGCGACTCGGTGGCCCGCAGGGTCGCGGTCACCGGTACCGCCGCGCAGGCCGGAACGTCGACCGGCGCGCTGAGCCCGTCGGCCACGGCCAGCGCCCGGCCCTGTGGCCCGAGCAGCGTCTGCACCCGGGCCGACACCAGGTAGCGCCGGCCGCCGGCGGTCTGCACCGGCAGCACGTCGGAGTAGACCAGGTAGCCGGGATCGGTGTACTCGGAGGCGCGGGTGATGGCGTACCGGTCGCCGTCACGGGTGAGTTGCAGCAGCCAGGAGGCGCTTTCGCCGGGTACGTCGGCGGCGACCAGGGCCACCGGGGCGCCGTCGACACGGCCGGAGAAGAGGATGCCGGACGAGGGCAGGTGCGCCCGGTCGTCGGCAGGTGACCGCCAGTCCCGCACCGCGTCGGTGACCGCCGCCGTCGCCGCCGCGTCGCCGGCCAGGTCGCCCCGGGGCGGCCACACCGCAAGCGAGCCGTCCAGGCTGTCGTACCCGACCCGCAGGTCCTTCGGTTGACGGTCGGCGACCGGACCGCACGCCGTCGCGGCCAGCACCACGCCCAGCAGGACGGTGAGGGCCCTGCCGTGCCGACGGCCTGGAGTCACCTGGTCCGCCCCCGATCGCCTCGCCGTCGCTGTCGGAAAGCGCCATAGTACGAGATGTCCGGCGCGGGGCCTCAGGTGGTGGCCGCTGCTCCCACCACAGTGGACCCCACAGGCGTTTTCGTGCCGTTTCGTCGCTCCGGTAGACTCCGCCGACTGTGACGCCTGCCGAGTCCCGCGCCCTGTCCGCGCCGCACCCGGAGGCGGCTGCCGGCCTCGACGACCTCGACGAGACAGTGAGCTACCGCACTCCGACCACCAGAACGGCCGGCCGCGTCGCCACGTCCGCCGCGCCGGCCGAGGCCTCAGTAGGCGTCGTCGACGCCCCGGCCGCACCGACGACAACGCCTGTCGACACCCCACCGGAGGCCGAACCCGACCTGCCGGCCGACGCCGACGCCGAGGTGCCGGGTGGAAGCAGGTGGCGTGGGTGGACGCGGCGACGGCAGCACCTCGCCGTGGGCGGCCTGTTCCTGCTCGCCGCGCTCTGGGTGACCAGCCGGATCTGGCTGGACCCGGCCGGCCGGGTGGCCTCGCTCTACACCGGCGACCCGGCCCAGGTGCAGTTCTTCCTGGCCCACTCGGTCCGTGTGGTGCTGCACGGCGAGTACCCGTTCTACACCGAACAGTTCAACTACCCCGACGGTGTCAACCTGATGGCCAACACGGCGGTGCTGGCGCTGGGCATCCCGATGGTGCCGGTGACGCTGCTCTTCGGGCCGGCGGTGTCCTTCGTGGTGCTGGTGACGCTCGGTCTGGCCGGCACCGCCCTGGCGTGGTACCTCATGCTCTCCCGCCACCTGGTCCGCAACCCGCTCGCGGCGGCGGTCGGCGGCTGGTTCTGCGGGTTCTCCCCGGCGATGCTGTCGCACGCCAGCTGGCACCCGAACATCATCAGCCAGTTCCTGCTGCCGTTCATCGTCTGGCGGGTGCTGGTGCTGACCCGGTCGGCCCGGCCGGTGCGCGACGGCGCGCTGCTCGCCCTGCTGGTCACCGCCCAGGCGTTCATCAACGAGGAGATCCTGCTCTTCACGGCCCTGGCCTGCGGCGTGTTCCTGATCGCCGTGCTCGTCCAGGAACCGGCCCGCTGGTCGGCGGCGTGGCGGCCGTTGGGCGCCGGCCTGGCCGTGTGCGCGCTGCTGGCCGGGGCGCTGCTGGCGTACCCGCTGTACGTGCAGTTCGCCGGACCGATGGCGTACCACGGGCTCAGCGACGCGGTGCAGGACTACGGCAACGACATCGCCGCCTTCTTCGCGCCCGGTTCGCCCACCTTCGGCGGCAACCAGCGGGCCAACATCAACCTGGCGCCGAACTACTCCGAGGAGAACGCCTTCTTCGGCTGGAGCCTGTCCCTGCTCGCCATCGGCATCGTCGTCTGGCTGCGCCGGGAACTGGTCGTCCGGGCGCTCGCGGCCACCGGCGTGTTCTTCGCCGTGCTCTCCCTCGGCGAGCGGATCTCCTGGTGGGACCGGGAGCTGATCACCGGCCCGTGGCAGTTGCTGGTCCACCTGCCGCTGCTGGACGCGGTCGTGCCGACCCGGTTCGGCCTGATCACCAGCGTGGTGATCGGCCTGCTGCTCGCGCTCGCCGTCGAGCGGGCGTGGGCGCTGCGTCCGGCCGACCGACGCACCGTACGCACGCTCACCGCCGCCGGCCTGGCGTTCGCGCTGCTGCCGATCGCGCCGATGCCGCTGCGGATGGTGTCCCGACCGCCGGTGCCGGACTTCATCACCGCCGACCGGTGGCGGGAGTACGTGGGCCCGGACCAGACGCTGGTGCCCATTCCGGTGCCGAGCATGGGCAACACGCACGGCATGCGCTGGGCGGCGGCCACCAACCTCGACTTCAAGATCCCGGGCGGCTACTTCCTCGCCCCGCGCAACGGCAACACCGGTGACCCGGGGCGGTTCGGCGGCCGGCCCAGCGGCGTGGGCCAACTGCTGGAGGAGGTGGCCACCACCGGCCGCACCCCGAAGCTCGACGACCGGCAGCGCCGCCGTTTCACCGACGAGCTGCGCCACTGGCGGGCCGCCATCCTGGTGCTGCCGGTCCGCCAGCAGAACGCCGAGCCGCTGCGCCGCGCCGTCGAGGACCTGGTCGGCCCCGGCCGCCAGGAGCTGGACGTCTGGGTGTGGGACGTCCGGACGCTTACCGACCGCTCGGTCTGATGGCCACCGGGACGGCGTCCGCCGCGACGGTTGCCCCGGCGCCGACGCGGTGGTCCCGGCCGAGCTGGCTCCCGGACGCGGTGGTGGTGACCGGCTATCTGGGCCTGGCCCTCCTGCTGACCAGCGGGCAGTGGGGGCACCCGTGGCGGCTGTTCCACCAGGCCGGCGACCAGGTCCTCTTCGAGTGGATGCTGGCCCACGCGGCGCACGCCGTCGTCGAGGGGGAGAACCCGCTCTACAGCACGGCGTTGAACGCGCCGGACGGGGTCAACCTGATGGCGAACACGTCGGTGCTCGGCCTGGGTGTGCCACTGACCCCGGTCACGCTGCTGTTCGGGTCGCAGGTGGCGTTCTGCGTGGCGGTCGTCTGCTGCCTCGCCGGCACCGCGACGGCCTGGTACGCGCTGCTGCGCCGCAGGCTGGTCAGCGCCCGGTCGGCGGCGGCGGTCGGTGGGCTGATCTGTGGGTTCGCCCCCGGCATGATCGCCCAGGCGGGCGCGCACCTGCACATCGCCGCGCAGTTCCTGGTGCCCCCGATCCTCGCCCTGATGTTCCGGCCCGCCGACCGCTCCACGTGGCGGTCCGGCGTCGGCCTCGGGCTGCTGGTCGTCTGGCAGGCCTTCATCGGCGAGGAGGTGCTGGTCTTCCTGGCGCTCGCCGCCGGGGTGCTCGCGCTGGGGTGGGCGCTCGCCGACCGCTCGGCCGCCCGCCGGCACGCGCCGGCCCTGTTCGGGCGGCTCGCGGTGGCGGCCGTGGTGGCGACGGCGCTGCTGGCGTACCCGCTGTGGTTCCAGTTCCGCGGCCCGCAGCACTACGCGGGGATGGCCTTCGCCGCGCACGCCTTCCAACTGGACGCGGCGTCGTTCACCGCGTCGGCCCGGCAGACCGTGCTCGGCGACGACTGGCTGCCGGGCCTGCTCTCGCCGAACCCGACCGAGGAGAACTCGTTCTTCGGCCCGGGACTGCTCGTGCTCGCCGTGGTGATCGTGATCTGGCTGTGGCGACGGCCGCTGGTCCGCGCGCTGGCCGCCTGTGGCCTGGTGTTCGCCCTGCTCTCGCTCGGCACCGAGCTGCGGGTGGACGGCGCCGCCACCGGCATTCCCGCGCCGTACCGGCTGGTCGCCGGGCTGCCGCTGCTCGACCTCGCGGTGCCGGCCCGGTTCGCGCTGGTCTGCGTACCGGTGCTGGGAGTGCTGGTGGCGCTCTCGGTGGACCGGGTCCGGGCGGCACGCCGGCTGTCGGCCGCGCCGGGACTGCCGGTGCGGCTGCTCTGGGCCGGGGCGGTGGCCGCCGCGCTGCTGCCCCTGGTCCCGACACCGATCCGGGTGGTGCCGGTCCCGCCGGTGCCGGGGTTCGTCGCCGACGGCGGGTGGCGTCCGCTGGTCCCGCCCGGCCGGACGGTGGTCGCCGTACCCCCGGTCACCGGCGCGGCGCGGAGCCCGGTGATGCTCTGGTCCGCCCGCACCGGGCTCGCCTTCCCAGCGCCGGGCGGCTACTTCATCGGGCCGGCCGGCCCCGACGACCCGACGGCCCGCTGGGGCGCGCCGGACCGGCCCACCTCGGTGCTGCTGCGCGCGGTGGCCGAGACCGGAGTGGTGCCGGTGCTCACCGACGCCGACCGCCGGCGGGCCGTCGAGGATCTGCGGCACTGGCGGGCCGCGCTTGTGGTGCTCGGCCCGTCGACGCACGGCGACCCGCTGCGCCGCACCGTCGACTACCTGCTCGGCCCGGGCCGCCCGGTCGACGGCGGATGGGTGTGGGACGTGCGGGGCAGCGTCTAACCCACAAGCGCGCGGACGTCCCAGACCCAGACGTCGTCGACCCGCTGCGGCGGCCCGATCAGGGCGGTGACCAGCTCACGCAGCACCGCCTCGCGCGGGTGTGCACCGAGCACCACTACCGACGCCCGCCAGAAGCGCAGGTCCTGCACGGCCTGGCGACGGTTCTCGTCGGTGAGCGCCGGGACCTTGTCCGTGTCCATGGTGGAGTAGATCAGGCTGCTGGTGGGCCGGTTCGGCGCCCCGAAGACGCCCTCGCCCAGCTCGTTGGGGCCGATGAAGTATCCGCCCGGGACGGGGAACTCCTGCCCGGTCAGGGCGCTCCAGCGCAGCGTGGGCAGGCCGTGGACGTTGCTCGGGATCGGCACCGGCACCAGGGTCCGGCCCGCCGGCACGTACGGCCGCCAGCCGCCGGCGGTGATGAAGTGCGGCGGCGGCTCCACCTGCTGGGCGGGCAGCGGCCGGGGGAAGAGCGGCAGCACGGCGAGGGCGACCGCCGTGTACCCCACCGGGCGGAGCCACCGCCGACGCGACGCGACAGCCGGTTCGCCCGTGCGCTGGGCCGGCACCCGCGGCGCCTCGGCCGGACGCCCCTGCCGGGACGCGGCGTCCCAGGTCAGCGCGAGCAGTACGCCCACCGCGGCGGCGACGACCAACGTCAACCGGGTCGGCATCATCATCTCGACCAGAGGCAGGTCGTCCGGCACGTACGACCACGGGCCGCGCACCTCGGTCTCGACGCCGTTGAAGCGCACCACCGGCCCGATCGCGGCCACGGTGAAGACCACCATCAGGACCGCGACGATCCGGGCCGCCAGCGACCGGCGGACCAGCAGCACCAGGGCCACCACCGACAGGAGCACCAGCGGCCAACCGAACCAGGTGTTCTGCTCGGTCACCCCGATCGTCTTCTCCACGGCCGGGTCACCGGCCCAGGTGTCCCGGGCGAAGGTGACGAACGCGACCAGGTCCTCGCCCCAGTTGTGGAAGACGCCGCCCTGCAGGCCCCGGTAGGACTGCGGGCCGTTGAACTGGAACCAGATCGGGTACGCGGCGAGCAGCAGCGCCAGCCCGCCGGCCACACCCAGCCCGGCCACGAACGTGCCGGCGACGGCCCGCGTGGCGGCGGGCCGCTGCACGGCGTACGCCAGCACGACGACCAGGCAGGCCAGCGCCGTGAGCAGCAGCATCTCCTCGTTGATGAAGATCTGGTACGCGACAAGCGCCCCGAGGACCAGCCCGTTGCGCCGCCATCGGCCCGGCTCGCCGAGGCGCAGCACCCGCACCACGATCAGGGGCAGCAGGAAGTTGGACACGAAGTTGGGCTGGCCGTTGGCGTGGTGGATGATGCCCGGCGCGAAGCCGAGGAACGCGCCGCCGACGAACGCCGCCGCCCGGGAGCGCACCAGGTGGCGGGAGAGCATCCAGTACGCGGTGCCAGCGGTGGCGGCGAGGGCCCCGCCCAGGTAGAGCGCGTACATCACCTGGGGGCCGAGCAGCATGGTCAGCGGCGCCAGCGGCAGGGTCACCCCGAGCAGCGAGGTGTTGGCCATCATGTTCACCCCGTCCGGGGCGTTCTGCCGGGCCGTGAACAGCGGGTTCTCCAGGTGCCGCACGGAGTACGCGCCGTGCGCGAACAGCCACTCGAACCAGCTGTGGTCGGTGGGCAGGTGCGAGGACACCCGACCTGTCACGTCACCCCAGTAGTTGAGGCAGACGAACACGCCCAGCACCACATAGGCTCCGAGAGCCACGAGATCGGCGCGGGCGGGTCGGCGTCGAGGCCGCCGTGTCGTCTCGACGTCGACCGGGTCGGCGTCGGTTACGGGATTCAGCGAGGGGTCTACCACCGGCACAGCCACGACGCGCCATCGTACAGGCGAGGATGCGTCGGATTTGCCGGGCCGGTGTGCCCACGGTCGGGTTTGCCGGGAAGCGCCGCCGGCCAGCCACGACGGGTGACGGGGGGACGGTCGGTGTCGATCATCGAACTGGGCGAGGTCCGGGACGGGGACGTCCCGCCGCGGCCGGCCCGCCGACCACGCGCGGCCGGTCGTCCGCTGCGCTGCGCGGCGGTGCTGCTGCTGGCACTTGTCGTGCTGGCCTCCGCGGCGCCGGCGACGGGGCGGACGGTGAGCCCGGTGCCGGCCGCGCGGGCCGCGGCGGCGTACCTCACCGGGGACGGTGTCTTCGTCGTCGACCCGCCGACACCCACCGGGGACCGGTACCTGACCGCGTACGCCCAGCCGACACCAGGTGGTGGCGTACCGCGGCGGTGGCGGGCGCCCCTGCCCCGCGCCGGCGACTACCTCGGCGTGCGGGTCGAGCAGGGGCTGGTGCTGTCCATGGGGGTCAGCGCCGGTAACGGTGTGTTCGAGACCACCGCCTTCGACCCGGAGACGGGGCGGCAGCGCTGGCGGCTCGCGGGGATGCCCCAGGCGACGGCCGACGGCGGTCTGCTGCTGGTGGACGACATGGCGGACCGGGACGGCGCGATGAGCCGGGTCGACCCGGACAGCGGCCGGCTGCTCTGGTCGGTGCCCATTCCGGCCGCCCGGCAACCCCACCTACCACCTCAGCGGCGACCGGGTCGACCGGTTCGTGCTCGTGCAGCCGACCGGCGAGGTGCAGGTGCACGACGCCGGCACCGGTGACCTGCTGCGCAGCATCGACACGCTGCCCGGTGACCGGTCGGCGTACCAGCGTGTGCAGGTCGTGGACGATCTGCTGCTGCTCGTACCGCCCGGCGGGACCCGGCTGGTCGGCCACCGTCTGCCCGGGCTCGATCCGCTGTGGACGGCCGATGTGCCGCTGGTGTCGTACGTGGTGGGTTGCGCGGGCCTGCTCTGCGCGTTGCAGCAGACCGGCGGCCTCCAGGTCCTCGATCCGGCCACCGGCGCGGTGCGCTGGTCGGACCCGGGCCGGGACACCCTGGCCGACGTCCGGGACGGCCGGCTCCTGGTGGCGGGGCCGGATCAGCGGTACGCGGCACGCGACGCGACGACCGGAGGGGCGCGGGCCGAGCTGGGCCGGTGGAACCTGGTGCCGTCGCTCCGACGTGACGACCCGTTGCTGGGGGTGCGTCCGCTGGACGACGGGCGGCTGGTCGTCGCCGAACTGGACCTGGCGGCCGGCCGGTCCCGGATCGTCGACGTGCTCCCGGACGTCGTCGGCAACTGCCAGGCGTCCCTGCCGACCCTGCTGTGTCAGCGCCTCGACGGCTCGACCGCGCTGTGGCGGCTGCGGTCGTGACCGGCCCGCTCATCGACCTCGGCGAGCTGCGGCACAGCTCGGATCCCGACCCGCTGCCCCGCCCACCCCGGGCCGTCGGCCGGCCGCTGCGGTGCGTACTGGTGCTGCTGCTCCTGCTGGCCACCCTCGCCTCCGCCGGGGTGCCGCCCCGGCGGGACGTGGTGAGCATCCCGGCCGGGCTGGCGGCCGAGACGTTGCTCGCCGGTGACCTGTTCGTCGTCCTCGACCCGAGCCCCGCCCAGCCCAGCCAGCGGACGCTGCGCGCCTTCCGGCTGCCCGGCGGCGGGCTGCTCTGGCAGACCCGGGTACCGGTGCAGGGGCGGGCCTGGGGCGTCTCGTCGGTGGGCGGGATGCTGCTGGCCACCGTCCACGAGAGCAACATGCCCGGGCAGGGCACCCTGTCCGTGGCGTTCGACCGGGAGACCGGGGCGTACCGGTGGCAGCAGCCGGGCAGCCCGGTCGAGCTGGCCGACGGCAACGTGCTGATGCAGTCCGGCGGCGGGGACGAGCCGTTCGGTCTGCGCGCGCTCGATCCCTGCTGCGGCACCGTGCGCTGGCAGCTGACCGCTGACGCGCACGTCAGCTTCCGGTACGGCGGACGCGGGGCGGACCGGGTGGTGCTCAACCAGGTGGACGGTCCGGTCGAGGTACGCGACGCCGGCACCGGCGCGGTGCTGGCCCGCGCCGACGTCCGCCCACCCGGCAGCGGCTGGCCCGGGGTCACGCAGGTGGTGGACGACCTGCTGCTGACCATCGGAGGGACTCCGGCCACCATCACCGCGTACGGGCTCGACCGGCTGGACCGGCGGTGGAGCGTCCCGGCCGAGCGGGCGGAGTTCGCCCTGGGCTGCGGTCCGGTCCTGTGTCTGCACGTCGGTGGCGTCGGTCTGCGGGCGGTCGACCCCACCACCGGCCAACCGCGCTGGCACAGCGACCGCTGGACGTGGGTCTTCCCGTACGACGGCCGGTTGATGGCCAGCACGGCGAACAGCTCCGGCACCCGACTGGAGCAGCTCGTCGTGCTCGACCCGATGACCGGCCGGGAGGTGGCCGGGCTGGGCCGGTGGGAGCTGGCCCAGTCCGGCTTCGGTGACCCCCTGATCGGCGTGCGCCGGCACCCGGCCGGTGGGCTCTACGTCACGCGGTTGGATGCCCGCGCCGGGGAGGCCCGCCCGCTGGACGTGCTGCCCGAGGCCGCCGGCAACTGCCAGTCGAGCGTCAGTTGGCTGCTCTGCCAGCGGGTGAACGGCTCCTACCAGCTGTTCCGGTGGTCCGACTGATCACCAGTTGGCCTGGGCGGGAGGCGGGGGCAGCGGTACCGACGCGGGCCGCAGCACGTACGCCACGCCGCCGCTGCCGCGCTGCCAGACCGCCTCGAACCCCCGCCGGGGCACGGTCCGGCGTACCGCGTCGTCGTCGAGGGCGTACGGGTCGTTGAGCACCGGGTCGCCGTCGGCGGTGAATCCGACGAGCACCATGAGGTGCCCCCTGGTGTCGTAGGCCAGCCCCGGCACCTCGTCGGCCCGGAAGGCCGCGGAGACGATCAGCGGGATGCCGGCGGCGACGAACGCCTCCGCCTCGGCCAGCGACCGCAGCCGGGTGACGAACGCGTCCACCCCGTGCAGCCCGGCGTACGCGGTGTTGAACGGCCAGTTGCCGGCACCGGCGTAGGCGTGGTCGTAGCAGTGCCGGGCGGCGTGCACCACCACCGGCCGTGGGCCGGGCGGCCGCACCCAGGCGTACCGCTCGGGCGGCGGCTCGGCGCCCCAGTAGGCGAGCACCATCGAGACGCAGGTGGGGCTGCACCACGAGTCGCCGCCGCCACCCCACCGCCGGTGCTGGTCCGCGTACAGCCGCTGCGAGTAGCGGGGCACGTCCAGCACCATCCCTCGGGCGGCCGCCGGGGCGGACTCCTGGTCGTACCCCCGGTCGGTGGGTGTGGGTCCGGTGGCGACCGCGCCGATGCTGCGCAGCACCGGGCCGGTCGGGCTGCCGGCCGGCCGGCACAGGGTCACGCGCGCCTGCCAGCCGGTGACCGTCGCGCCGGTCACGACAAGCGTGTCGGTGTCCACCCGGGCGTCGCCGTCGCGCTGGTCGGGCAGCGAGGTGCGCCGTACCGCCCGGTCGTCTGCCGCCCAGCGGGCCAGCCGGTACCAGTCGGTGCTCGGCGCGTCGCCGTGCCAGCCGCGCAGCTCGACCTCGATCCAGCAGCCGTCCGGTGTCTCGGCGGTCCACGACGGCACCACCTCGGCGACGGCGAAGCCGACAGGCACCGGCGGGGACGTCCACCTGCCCCGCTCGTCCACGGCGCCGGCCCCGGAGTCCGCCGGAAGGTGGAAGCCCCGGTAGGCGATGTCCCGCCGGGTGGGTGGTGCCGTGCTGCTCATGCCAGGTCCGTCCGTCGTTCGGTGCGGGCAGCATCGCGTACGCCGCGCTGGTCCGCAACGCCCGACCGGCGCGGACGGCGAGGGACGATGGTTGCTGCCCGGCACTAGGTTGTCGGTGGTCAGCAGCGAGGAGGCCGGGGATGCGGGTACTGGTGGTGGAGGACGAGCGCAACCTCGCCGACGCGATCGCGCGCGGGTTGCGCAAGCGGGGGATGGCCGTCGACGTGGCGTACGACGGCGACGCCGGCCACGAGGCGGCGTTCGTCACCCGGTACGACGTGGTGGTGCTGGACCGCGACCTGCCGGGTGTGCACGGCGACCAGATCTGTGCCGACCTGGCCGCCTCCGGCGCGCTGACCCGGGTGCTGATGCTCACCGCGAGCGGCACGGTCGCCGACCGGGTGGAGGGGTTGCAGCTCGGCGCGGACGACTACCTGCCCAAGCCGTTCGCGTTCGACGAGCTGGTCGCCCGGGTCCAGGCGCTGGGCCGGCGGGCCACCCCGGCGGCGCCGCCGGTGCTCGAACTGGCCGACCTGGTGCTCGACCCGGCCCGCCGGGTGGCCACCCGCGCCGGTGTGCCCGTCGACCTCACCAACAAGGAGTTCGGGGTGCTCAGCGAACTGCTCAAGGCGCGCGGGGCGGTGGTCTCCAGCGAGGAGCTGTTGGAACGCGTGTGGGACGCCAACACCGACCCGTTCACCACAATCGTCCGGGTCACCGTGATGACACTGCGCAAGAAGCTCGGCGACCCGCCGCTGATCGAGACGGTGGTCGGCGCGGGCTACCGCACGGCCGAGGTGAGCGCGTGAGCCGCCGGCTGCGGCCCACCCTGCGGCTGCGGCTGACCCTGCTCAACGGGGTGCTGCTGATCGGCGCGGGGGCGATCCTCGTACTGCTGGCCTGGCTGCTGGTCCGCGACGCGCTGCGACCCACCGACGAGCTGCTTCCCGGCACGACCGTGGTGCTCTCCGACGGCCGGTCGCTGGACGCGGCCCAGTGGCAGCGGCAACTGGTCGACTCCGCCTCCGGGGAGCTGCTGGCCAAGGGCCTCGTCGCGCTCCTGGCGATCAGCGTGGTCGGGGTGGCCGGGGCGTACGCGGTGGCCGGTCGGGCGCTGCGCCCGCTGCACCAGGTCACCGCCACCGCGCAACGGCTCGGCGAGGCGACGCTGGACCAGCGGATCGGCTACTCGGGCGCCGACGACGAGGTGGCCGAGCTGGCCAAGACGTTCGACGCCATGCTGGACCGGATCGCGTCCGCGTTCGAGGCGCAGAAACGGTTCGTGGCGAACGCCTCGCACGAGCTACGGACTCCGCTCGCCGTCATGCGGACCGAGATCGACGTGACGCTCAGCGACGACGACGCGGACGCCGCCGAGTACCGCCGGATGGCCACCGTGGTCCGCGACGCGTCCGAGCGGGCCAACGGCCTGGTGGACGCCCTGCTGGTGCTGGCGCGCAGCGAGGCGCAGGCCGGGCGGCAGTTGGGCAGGCGTACCGAGTGCGACCTGGCCGCCGGCACCGCCAACGCGTTGTCGGCGATGCGCCGCGAGGTGGAGCGGATCGGCCTGCGGGTGCAGACGTCGCTGGAGTCCGCGCCGGTGGTCGGCGACCCGGGGCTGCTCGACCGGCTGGCCGGGAACCTCATCGAGAACGCGGTCCGCTACAACCACCTGCACGGCCGGCTCTGGGTGCGGACCGGCACCGACGGCGAGCGCTCCTGGCTGGTGGTCGGCAACACCGGCTTCGAGGTGGACCAGGCCGACGTGCCGGGGCTGTTCGAGCCGTTCCGACGCGGCGGCCGGGAACGCACCGGCGCCCGCGGCTCCGGCCTGGGGCTCTCCATCGTCCGGGCGGTCTGCACGGCGCACGGCGGCACGGTACGGGTGATCGCGCAGCCCGGCGGCGGCCTGGAGGTGACCGTGACCCTGCCGTCGGCGGACGCCCCGGCGGTGACCGCCGCCGGCTGAGGGGGTTGCACGGGACGCTGGGCCGATGGCAAGATCACGCCGTCAGCTCACGATCGAAGGGGGGTGCGTCGATGTCCACCACCGTTGGCTCCGCGCCCCGGGTCCTCGTCGGCTGACGTCCCGGCGGCGGAGCGTCCCCATCCAGCACCACGGAGGGCACACCCGTGTATCCACGGATCCGCAACATCAGTTTCGACTGTCACGACACGTACGCCCTGGCGGGCTTCTGGTCCGCGGTGCTCGGCCTCGGAGCCAGCCTGGTCGCCGACCGGCGGAACGCCGACGGCACGGGTTGGGCGGTGCTCGCCGACCCGCAGGGCAACGAGTTCTGCGTGCTGCGCAGCGCCGGGGAACGTGTCACCACCACTGTGGAGGACCAAGCATGAGTTCGACGATCCACAACATCAGCATCGACTGTTCCGACACGTACGCCCTGGCCGGCTTCTGGTCGCAGGTCTTCGACTGCCCCCGGCAGCCCGACGACTTCCCCGGCGACCCGGAGGCGATGCTCCTGCCGCCGGGTGGCCCGGAGGTGCTGTTCATCGCCGTTCCCGAGGGCAAGACGGTGAAGAACCGGCTGCACCTGGACCTGCAACCCGCCGACCGGACCAGGGCCGAGGAGGTCGAGCGGCTGCTCGGCATCGGCGCGACGCTCGTCGCCGATCACGTCAGCCCGACCGGCGGGGGTTGGGTGGTCCTCGCCGACCCGGAGGGCAACGAGTTCTGTGTGCTGCGCAGCGCGGCCGAGCGGGCGGCGACCGACTGACGCCCAGCCTCCGCCACCCCGTCGTTTCATGATCGACGGGGTGGCGGGGTGCGCGCCCGGTGCTGTTAGATGAGCGGCCACAACAGGTCGAAGGGTGTGTGGCAGATGGACACGACGGCGACGGAGCCGGTGCAGAGGCGTATCTCACCGCGACCGGGGAGCGGCTGCGGGCCGACGGGTGCGACGTGACGATCGAGGACTGGGGTGGCACGCCGGTGCTGATCGGTCACCGGGGCGACTTCAAGATGCGCTGGATGGCCACCAAGCTGCACCTGTTCACCATCGCCGCGCCGGCGACGCGGGTCACTGCCGCTTCCCTGGAAACGTTCAGCACCTCGGCCATGGACTACGTGCTGGCCCGCAAGGGTCAGCTGCGCGGCCTGCAGAACGGGGTGGCGGTGTTCCCGGCCCTGGTGGGCACCGAGATCGAGCCGGCCGCCGCGGCGTGGGCGCAGGAGAAGCAGCGGTTGCGGTTCGCGGCGCTGGCCCGGCCGGTGGCGGTGGACGCCCGCACCGGCGCGGCCGCCGCCTTCCGGGGCAACCCGAGCCTCGGCTTCATCTACGCGGCCCACCTGCGCAACAAGCTGAACGCGTACTTCCCGGTGGCCTGACGACCGCCGTACGGCACGGGGCCCCGGCCACCCGAGGGTGGCCGGGGCCCCGGTCGTCACGGATCAGGAGCGCTGTTCGATCTGGCCCCGGATCGTGGTGAACTCGGCCTTCACCTGATCGGCGGTCTTGAAGTACACGACCACCAGGCCGACGCTGCCCCGGTCGGCCCAGACGCAGACGCCCAGCGGCACGCCCTCGGCCTTGCCGTCGCCGCAGCGCGCGTCACCACCGAGCGGACCAGGCTCGACCGGCGCCATGTTGGTCACGGCCAGCTCGCTGGAGAGCCCGGTCACCGCCTCGTCCAGCTCCTTCTTCGGGTCGGCCATCACGCCGGACACCGCGGTGATCATGATGAGGTCCTGCTTGGCCGGGTCGCCGTAGAACGCGCCGACGGTGCTGGTCTCGTTCTGCACCTCGGACTTCATGTCGGTGACCATCTGGTCGGCGACCGTCTGCAACTGCGGGTCGGTGTTCTTCGCCCGGCCGGCGAGGGTGGCCGGCGCGACCACCCGGGTCTTGGTGGCGTCGACGACGTCGCCCACCTCGTCCTTGACCGCGAACCAGGTGATGGCCGCGCCGCCGAGGCAGAGCACCAGCACCACGGCCAGCACGATCAGGATGATCTTGCCGGCCTTCGACTTCTTCGCCGGCGGCGGGCCGACGGGGGCGCTCGGGTCGCCGTACGGCTGACCCGGCTGGGGAGCCGGGAAGCCCTGCTGCTGCGGCACCCCCGGCTGGGATGAGGGGTAAGAGGAATCGTGCGGCGGGCCGTAGGGGGTGGCCGGCGGCTGGGACATTCAGTCAGCTCCAAGTTCGGATGGCAAAGCGGGTGATCTTAACCCGACCGGCCCCCGTGTCGCCCCTTGGGGAACCGCAAGACGAACGCGGTGGCCGGTCCGTCCACGAGGGACGGTCCGACCACCGCGACGGTGGAGCTGGGAACGGTCAGGCGGGCAGGCTCGCCGCCCCGCGCGGCAGGAACCGCTGACCGGTGACCCGCTCGGACGTGCCGGTCCGGTCCAGGTACGGCGTGACGCCGCCCAGGTGGAACGGCCAGCCCGCGCCGAGGATCATGCACAGGTCGATGTCCTGCGCCTCGGCGACCACGCCCTCGTCCAGCATCAGCCGGATCTCCTGCGCGAGCGCGTCGAGCGCGTTCTGGCGGACCTGCTCCTCGGTGAGCGGCTGGTCGCCGACCACGAGCAGCTTCGCGACCTCGTCGTTGACCTGGTCGTCGACCACGATCGGCTGGCCCGAGTCGGCGATCCGCTTGAGGTTCTCGCTGACGCCGAACCGGTCCGGGAACGCCGCGTGCAGGGTGCCGCCCACGTGGTACGCCACGGCCGGCCCGACCAGCTGGAGCAGGGCGAGCGGGCGCATCGGCAGGCCCAGCGGGTCCAGTGCGCTGTTCGCCACGTCCAGCGGGGTGCCGGCGTCGACGGCGGCGAAGACGGTGCCGAGGAAGCGGGTGAGCAGCCGGTTCACCACGAACGCCGGGGCGTCCTTGACCAGCACGCTCGACTTCTTCAGCTGCTTGCCCACCGCGAACGCGGTGGCCAGGGTGGCGTCGTCGGTCCGCTCGCCCCGGACGATCTCCAGCAGCGGCAGCACCGCCACCGGGTTGAAGAAGTGGAAGCCGACCACCCGCTCCGGGTGCTCCAGCTCCGCGGCCATCTCCGTGATGGAGAGCGAGCTGGTGTTGGTGGCGAGCACCGCCTCCGGGGAGACGATCTTCTCCAGCTCGGCCCAGACCTGCTTCTTGACGCCCAGGTCCTCGAAGACCGCCTCGATGACGAAGTCGGCGTCCGCGAAGGCGCTCTTGTCGACAGTGCCGCTGACCAGGCCGTACAGCTTGGCGGCGGTGTTCTTGTCCATCCGGCCCTTGGTGACGGCCTTCTCGATCTGGGTGTGCACGTAGCCGACGCCCTTGTCCACGCGGGACTGGTCGAGGTCGGTCATCACCACCGGCACCTGGAGGCGACGGGCGAACAGCAGCGCCAGCTGGCTGGCCATCAGGCCGGCGCCGACGATGCCGACCTTGGTGATCGTGCGGGCCAGGCCCTTGTCCGGTGCGCCGGCCGGCCGCTTGGCCCGCCGCTGCACCAGGTCGAACGCGTACAGGCCGCTGCGCAGCTCCTCGGAGAAGACCAGGTCCGCGAGGGCCTCGTCCTCGGCGGCGGTGCCGGCGGCGAAGTCGCCGTCCTTCGCCGTCTCCAGCAGGTCCAGGGCCTTGTAGGCGGCCGGAACCGCGCCGTGCAGCCGCTGGTTCAGCGTCTCCCGGGCGAAGTAGAGCACGCCCGCCCACATGTCCTTGTCGACCTCGGGCCGGGTCACGGTGACCTGGCCGCGCACCACACCCGCGGCCCATTCGAGGGACCGCTCCAGGAAGTCGGCCGGCTCCAGCAGCACGTCCGCGATGCCCAGCTCGGCAGCCTGCTTCGGCTTGAGCATCTTGTTCTGCATCAGCGGGTTCTGGATGATCACCTGGGTGGCGGCGGGAATGCCGATCAGGTTCGGCAGCAGCTGGGTGCCGCCCCAGCCGGGCACCAGACCGAGGGAGACCTCGGGCAGCGCGAGGGCCGCCGCCCCACCGGAGAGCGTCCGGTAGTGGCAGTGCAGCGCCAGCTCCAGGCCGCCGCCCATGGCCGCGCCGTTGACGAACGCGAACGTGGGCACGGTGCTGTCCTTGAGCCGGGCGAACACCCGGTGGCCGAGCCGGCCGATCTCCAGCGCCTGCGCGCGGTCGGCGAGCTGCGGCAGCCCGACGATGTCCGCGCCCACGCAGAAGATGTACGGCTTGCCGGTGACCGCGATGAACGCCGGGTCGGCGGCGAGCGCCGCGGTGATCGCCTCGTCCAGGCTGGTCAGACCGGCCGGGCCGAAGGTGTTCGGCTTGGTGTGGTCGAAGCCGTTGTCAAGCGTGATCAGGGCGGCGGGACGGTCCAGCCCCGGTACGTTCACCTGGCGCAGCAGCGCCTTGGTGACGACCTCGTTCGGTGCCTTCACTTGTCGCCCTCCCAGTGCGGGTTCTCCCAGATCACGGTGCCGCCCATGCCGATGCCGATGCACATGGCGGTCACGCCGTAACGGACCTCGGGGTGCTCGGCGAACTGGCGGGCCAGCTGGGTCATCAGCCGTACGCCGGACGAGGCGAGGGGGTGGCCGATGGCGATGGCGCCGCCCCACGGGTTGACCCGCGGGTCGTCGTCGGCGATGCCGAAGTGGTCGAGGAAGGCGAGCACCTGCACGGCGAACGCCTCGTTCAGCTCGAACAGGCCGATGTCGTCGATGGTGAGCCCGGCCAGGCGCAGGGCCTTCTCCGTCGACGGGATCGGCCCGACGCCCATCACCTCCGGCTCCACGCCGACGAACCCGAACGACACCAGCCGCATGGCGATCGGCAGACCCAGCTCGCGGGCCGTGGCCTCGTCGGCGAGCAGGCTCGCCGTCGCGCCGTCGTTCAGGCCGGCCGCGTTGCCCGCGGTGACCTTGCCGTGCGGGCGGAACGGGGTCTTGAGGGTGGCGAGCTTCTCCATCGAGGTGTCCCGGGGGGCCTCGTCCACAGTGGCCAGACCCCAGCCGCCCTCGGCGTCGCGGATCGACATCGGGACCAGGTCGTCCTGGAGCTTGCCGTTGGCGTACGCCTTCGCGGTCTTCTGCTGCGAGGCGAGCGCGAACGCGTCGGTGCGCTCCTTGGTGATGTGCGGGACCAGGTCGTGCAGGTTCTCCGCGGTGGCGCCCATGACCAGCGCGGACGGGTCGACCAGTTTCTCCGCGACGATGCGCGGGTTGGGGTCGACGCCCTCACCCATCGGGTGACGGCCCATGTGCTCGACACCGCCGGCGATGGCGACGTCGTACGCGCCCATGGCGATGCCGCTGGCCACGGTGGTCACGGCGGTCATCGCGCCGGCGCACATCCGGTCGATGGCGAAGCCGGGAACGGTCTTGGGCAGCCCGGAGAGCAGCGCTGCGGTGCGGCCGATGGTGAGGCCCTGGTCACCGATCTGGGTGGTGGCCGCGACGGCGACCTCCTCGACCCGCTCCGGCGGCAGCTGCGGGTTGCGACGCAGCAGCTCACGGATGCAGCGGATCACCAGGTCGTCGGCGCGGGTGTTGGCGTACATGCCACCCGCCTTGCCGAACGGGGTACGGACGCCGTCGACGAAGACGACATCCCGAACTTCACGGGGCACTAGAGCCTCCTAATCGACCACGGCAGGTTCCCCCGAATGCTACTCGCCAGTAACCAACCCCGTCCCGACCCCCCCGCTGTGGCCCACCCCACAGTGGCGTCAGGGGACGGTCGGCGGCTGCGTCGGGGAGAGGGCCTCGGTCAGGTCGGTGGCGAGCAGAGCGATCTGCCACTCGCGGGCATTGAAACCGCGCAGGGTCTCCGCCACCGCATCCTCGGTGAGCTCCTCCGGCGGGGTCCACGCCAGCCGGCGCACCGAGTCCGGGGTGATCAGATTTTCCGGAGGCAGGTTGTGCCGCGTGGCGATGCGGACCACCACCTCGCGGCAGCGGGCGAGCCGACCGGCAGCCACCGGATCCCGCTCGGCCCACCGGTGCGGCGGAGGTGGACCCTCGACCGCCGGGGTGACCGGCAGCGCGTCGTCCGGCAGTTGCCGCGCGTCGTCGAGCGCGGCCAACCAGGTACGTGCCAGCCGGCGCACCGACCGCCCGCCGAAGCCGGGCAGCGTCAGCAGCGTCTTCTCGTCCTTCGGGTCCAGCTCGGCGGCGGCGATGATCGCCGAGTCGGGCAGCACCCGACCGGGCGCCGAGTCCCGCCGGGCCGCGATCTGGTCCCGGGCGTACCACATCGAGCGCACCCGGGCCTGCGCCCGCGCCCCGCGTACGCGGTGGATGCCCGAGGTGCGCCGCCACGGCTCCGCGCGGACCCGGGGCGGACGGGCGCCGGTGCGGACCAGCGCCGCGAACTCCTCAGCGGCCCACGCCGACTTGCCCTGCCGGGCCAACTCGGCGGCCAGCGCGTCGCGCAGGTCGGTGAGCAGCTCCACGTCGAGCGCCGCGTACGTCAACCACGACTCCGGCAGCGGCCGGCTCGACCAGTCGGCCGCCGAATGGTGCTTCTCCAGGGTGAAACCGAGCAACTGCTCGGTCAGCGCGGCCAGGCCGACCCGCTCGAATCCAGCCAGCCGAGCGGCCAGTTCCGTGTCGAACAGACGGCGCGGACGCAACCCCACCTCGGCGAGGCAGGGCAGATCCTGGCTCGCCGCGTGCAACACCCACTCGGCTTCGCCGATCGCCGCGTCCAGCGTGCTGAGGTCGGGCAGCGGCAGCGGGTCGATCAGCGCCGTGCCCGAGCCGGCCCGGCGGAGCTGGACCAGGTACGCGCGCTGGCTGTAGCGATACCCCGATGCTCGTTCGGCGTCCAGGGCGACCGGGCCGGTGCCGGCCGCGAAACGGGCCACGACCTCGGCAAGCTCGGCCGGCGCGGCCACCGGATCGGGGGTGCCGTCACGCGGGGCGATCAGCGGAACGGGCCCACCGTTGGTCGGGTCGGTTCCCTCGCCCGCCGGCTGCGGCTGGGCCGACGGCGGGTCCTGGGGGACGTTTCCCGGAAGGTCTTCGGCGGGCCGACGGCGCAGGGGTGGTTCGTCGGTCACCTGTCAACCCTAGTGCGCGCGATGATCCGGCGGGTGCAGCCGGTCCGGCGTGTGTTGGTCAGGTGTCCACCCGGTGTCCTTTCGGATGCCGGACATCGGGGGAGACAAAGCCCGTTCGCGCAGGTACGTTCCATCGGGCCGCTGAGCCGTGGAACGCGTGACACGCGGGTCGATGGCGGCACGGGGAGACCACGGAAAGGCAAGACGATCATGACGGCTGGCTTCGGTTCGGGGGACGGACGACCGGCGGGCGCCGACCCGGACGGCGTGGGCGTGCCGACTCCCCGTACCGGCTGGGCCGCCCCACCCGCCGCAGGCCAGTGGGGCAACCCGCCGGCGCCGCCGAGTGGTGGTGCGTACCCGCAGCCCAGCGCCCCACCGTTCGCCACCCCGAGCTACCCCGCGCAGCCCGGCCATCCCGCGCAGCCCGGTTACCCGGCGCAGCCCGGTTGGCCGGGCGCCGCACCGCCGCCGGCTCCCGGGAAGAAGCGTCGCCGCTGGCCGGCCCTGCTCGCCACGTTGCTCGTCGTCGCGCTGGCGGCGGTGGTCGGGGTGCAGGCGTACCAGCTCGACCACCTCGGCGACCGGCTCGCCGACACCGACCGACGGCTGGCCCAGGCCCAGGACGGCGACGGCACCCGCCTCGACGGCCTGGAGAAGCGCGCCGAGGCGCTGGAGAAGCAGGCCGGCGCCGCGTTCAACCCGGAGGCGGTGGCCAGCGCCGTGCTGCCCAGCGTGTTCCGGGTCCGGGCCGGCCAGTTCACCGGCACCGCGTTCGCGGTCGGCAAGCCGGCCGCCGGGGGCGGCACGAACCTGTTCACCAACTTCCACGTGGTCGAGGCGGTCTGGAACGGCGGCGGCCGCCAGGTCTTCCTGGAACGCACCGACCAGCGTTTCCCGGCGACCATCGTCAAGGTCGACAAGACCAACGACGTGGCACACCTGCGCACCACCGGCAAGTTCACAGGCCTCGTCACCGCCCCCGCCGCCGTGAAGTCCGGCCAGCAGATCGTCGTCGTCGGCGCTCCGCTCGGCCTGGAGGACAGCGTCACCACAGGCGTGGTGAGCGCCCTGCGCTCCGCGTCGGGAAGCTCCGGGCCGGCCATCCAGTTCGACGCCCCGATCAACCCGGGCAACTCCGGCGGGCCGGTGATCAACGGCAGCAAGCAGGTGGTCGGCATCGCCACCGCCAAGGCCCGCGACGCCGAGGGCATCGGGCTCGCCGTACCCATCAAGGTCGCCTGCGACGGCTTCAAGATCTGCTGATCCACGGCCCGGCGGCGTCGCCGGCCCCGCTGCACCGCCCACGGCCGGCACCGGCCGCTCCTGATCCCGGCCCGGTCCCCGGACCCGGGCCGATCCCGCCGCTGTACCCGGTCCGCCGCGCCCACCGCGTGCGGCCCGCTCACCTGGAGGAACAGACATGTCCCAGCCACCGACCGGGCCGGACGGGCTTCCGCCGGCCACCCCGACGCCGCCCAGCGGCGACCCGACCGTCCAGTACCCGGCCGGCGGCGAGCCGACGGTCCGCTACCCGGCCGGCCAGCCGGTGCCCCCGCAGTACACGCCGGGCCAGCCCGCGCCGCAGTACCCGACGCCGCAGTACGGCGCCCCGCAGCCCACGTCGGCCCAGCACGGCGCCCCGCAGGCCGCGCCCGGCTACCCGGCCAGCGCCCCGCCGTACGCCGGGCAGGTCTCCGGACCGCCGGTCTCCGGTCCGGCGTACGGGCAGCCGATGTCGGCCCCGCCCGGGATCTCGCCGTACGGGCCGCCGCCGGCCGGTCGCAGCCGCACGGTGCTGGTGCTGGCCGTGGTGGCCGCGCTCCTCTTCGTCGTCAGCGGGGTGATGACCGGGCTGTTCGTGACCAAGAACAGCGAGCTGAACCGGACCGAGAAGCGCCTCACCGGTCAGGTCAGCCAGCGTGACGGCACCATCGCGGCCAACACCACCGAGATCAGCAAGCTGAAGACCGACCTCCAGACCATGCAGGACAAGCTCGACAACACCGAGCAGGACCTGACCGGCACCCGCAACGACCGCGACGAGCAGGCCCGGCAGAAGAAGGTCATCGCGAGCTGCCTGGACAAGCTGACCACCGCGCTCGGCGCGGCGGCGGCCGGCAACAAGGGCGCGTACGACGCCGCCATGAAGGGTCTCGACAAGGTCTGCGACGAGGCCGAGAACTACCTCTGACAGTCGCGCCGCCCGCCGCCGCCGGTGTTCAGGAGGTGGTGGCGGGGCGGCGGTCAGACAGGGCGGTCACCCCGGGTGGGGGCAGGCCGGCCGTCGAGGCGAGCAGCGCGCACCAGCCGAGCAGGTGGGGGGCCAGGTCGTCGTCGACAGGCGTCCACGACGCGCGGATCTCGATGTCACCTGCGGTCGGCGGGCCGGCCAGGTCACCGAACCGGGTCGACATGGTCTGGGTGACAGTCCCGCCGATCGCCCGGTGGGCGGCGTCGTGGGCGTCCAGCGCGTCGGTGAGCCACGTCCAGCCGACCCCGGGCAGCAGCGGGTCGGCGGCCAGGTCGACCTCCAGCTCGGCGGTCACGTAGGTGACCAGCCGCAGGGTGCCCTGCCACGCCTCGTGCCCGACCGGGTCGTGCAGCAGGATCAACCGCCCGGTGGCCACCTCGTCGCCGTCGCGCAGCACGGCCGCGGAGAGCGCGAACGCGTACGGGGCGAGGCGCTGGGGGGCTCCGACCTCCTCAAGGGTGATCTCCGGCCGGGGCGCCGCGGACCGCAGCCCGGCGACCGCGCGGGCGAAGGTCTCCGGGAGCGCGATCGGGGGGGCCATGTCGGCAGCCTATGCCGCCGTCGGTCACCCGCTTCGACGGCGCGCCGACGCCCGGAGCCGTTAGGGAAGGTGTCTTTCCTTTCACCCCCGGCGGGCTGGGGGTGGGGCGCGTGGCACGATTGCGGCGATGACCACGCAAGCCACGGGCACTGCCGCCCGAGACGGAGACCCACGCCCCGGCGGACCAGCCGACTCGCCCTTCATCCGGGCCTGTCGTCGCCGTCCCGGCCCGCACACGCCCGTCTGGTTCATGCGCCAGGCCGGCCGCTCCCTTCCGGAGTACCGGGAGATCCGGGCGAGCGTGCCGATGCTGGAGTCCTGCCGTCGTCCGGAGCTGGTCACCGAGATCACCCTCCAGCCGGTACGCCGCCACGGCGTGGACGCGGCCATCCTGTTCAGCGACATCGTGGTGCCGGTCGCCGCGGCCGGCATCGACCTGGACATCGTGCCGGGCACCGGCCCCGTCGTCGCCGAGCCGATCCGCACCGCCGCCGACGTCGAGCGGATCCGCCCGATCACGCGCGACGACGTCCCGTACGTCGACGAGGCCGTCCGGCAGTTGGTGGTCGAGCTGGGCGACACCCCGCTGATCGGGTTCGCGGGCGCGCCGTTCACCCTGGCCAGCTACCTGGTCGAGGGCGGGCCGTCGCGGACCCACGCGAAGACCAAGGCCCTGATGTACGGCGATCCGGAGCTGTGGCACGCGCTCTGCGGCCGGCTGGCCGAGGTGACGCTGGCGTTCCTGCGGGTGCAGATCGAGGCCGGCGTGTCCGCCGTGCAGCTGTTCGACTCGTGGGCCGGCGCGCTTTCCGAGGCGGACTACCGCCGCTACGTGCTGCCACACTCGACGGCCGTGCTGAGCGGGCTGGCTGGCGCGGGGGTGCCGCGCATCCACTTCGGGGTGGGCACCGCCGAGCTGCTCGGCGCGATGGGTGAGGCCGGCGCGGACGTGGTCGGCGTCGACTGGCGTACCCCGCTGGACGTGGCCACCGGCCGGATCGGCGCGGACAAGGCGGTGCAGGGCAACCTGGATCCGTGTGTGCTGCTCGCGCCGTGGCCGGTGGTGGAGGCCGAGGTGCGCCGGATCCTGGAGCAGGGCCGGGCGGCGCCCGGGCACGTGTTCAACCTCGGTCACGGCGTGCTGCCGGAGACCGACCCGGACGTGCTGACCCGGGTGGTCGCGCTGGTGCACGAGGTCTCCAGCCGCCGGGCCGACCGGGGCTGAGCAGCGATGCGGCGGCCCTGGCGGGTGGCGGTGGTCGGCGGCGGGATCGCCGGGCTGGCCGCCGCGGTCCGGTTGCGCGACCGCGCACCGGCCGGCACCGAGATCACGGTGTACGAGCAGTCCGGCGCGCTGGGCGGCAAGCTGCGCACCGGCGCGTTGGCCGGTGCGCCTGTCGAGTTCGGCGCCGAGTCGTTCCTGATGCGGGATCCGACCGGCGCCGAGAGCGCGGCGGTGGCGCTGGCCCGCCGGCTGGGGCTGGCCGAGAAGATCGTGCACCCCACCGTCGGGCAGGCCGCGCTTGTCGTCGACGGAGGGCTTCGCCCCATTCCGGGCGGCACTCTGGTGGGCGTACCCGGGGATCTGGACCGGGTGGCCACTGTCGCCCGGCCGGCCGCGGACGCCGACACCGACGGTGGCCGGCCGCTGGTCGGGCCGGACGCGGACGTCTCGGTGGGCGCGCTGGTCCGGTCCCGCTTCGGGGACGAGGTGGTCGACCGGCTGGTCGACCCGATGCTGGGCGGCGTGTACGCGGGCCGCGCCGACGATCTCTCGCTGGTCACGACGATGCCGGCGCTGGCCCGCACGGCGCGGGTGGAGCACACCCTCGTCGGCGCGGTCCGGGCGGCGCAGGCCGCCGCGCCGCGCGTGCCCGGCGCCCCGGTCTTCGGCACCCTGGCCGGCGGGCTGAGCACCCTCGTCGAGGCGGCGGTGACGGCCAGCGGCGCGACGGTACGGCGCGACGCCGCCGTCCGCGAGGTGACAGCGACCGCCACGGGCTGGCGGCTCACGGTCGGCCCGACCCGTGCCCCTGAGCTGGTGGACGTGGACGCCGTGGTGCTGGCGGTGCCGGCACGCCCGGCCGCCCGGCTGCTGGCCGGTCCGGCGCCGGCGGTGGCGGCGGGTGTCGGTGAGCTGGACTACGCGAGCGTCGCGTTGGTCACCCTGGCGTTGCCGCAGCCGCGACTGCCCGAGCTGTCCGGCTTCCTGGTGCCCAGCACCGAGGGTCTGCTGATCAAGGCGGCGACGTTCTTCACCACCAAGTGGGGCCATCTGCGCCGGCCGGACGGGCTGGCGATGGTGCGCGCCTCGGTGGGCCGCTACGGCGAGGAGGCGCAGCTCCAGCGCCCGGACGCGGACCTGGCGGCCACCGTGCACCGGGAGTTGTCGGCGGTGCTGGACACTCCGCTGCCCGCCCCGGTCGACGGGCACGTGCAGCGGTGGGGCGGCGCGCTGCCGCAGTACGCGCCGGGGCACGCCGACCGGGTCACGGCGGCGCGGACGGCGCTGCGGGCCGAACACCCCACCCTGGTCCTCGCCGGCGCCGGCTACGACGGCGTCGGCATCCCGGTCTGCGTCCGCTCCGGCGAGACGGCGGCCGAAGAGATCATCACAGCACTGGAAGGATCGGCGAGATGACCGAGCAGACCAACGCGGCCCGGTTGCGGGAGCTGAACGACAGCATCCGCTACACCATGTGGTCGGTGTTCCGGGCCAGCGCCCCGCTGCCGTCGCTGCGGGACAACGTCACAGGCGAGGTCGTGTCCCTCTTCGACGAGCTGGCCGGCAAGGACGTGGTGGTCCGGGGCGTGTACGACGTCTCCGGGCTGCGCGCCGACGCGGACGTGCTGATCTGGTGGCACTCCGCGTCCAGCGACGCCCTTCAGGACGCCTACCTGCGGTTCCGTCGCACCACCCTCGGTCGGGCGCTGACCCCGGTGTGGTCGCAGATGGCGCTGCACCGGCCGGCGGAGTTCAACAAGAGCCACATCCCGGCGTTCCTGGCCGGCGAGGAGGCGCGCCCCTACATCTGCGTGTACCCGTTCGTCCGCTCCTACGAGTGGTACCTGCTGCCCGACGCCGAGCGGCGCGAGATGCTCGCCGAGCACGGGAAGATGGCCCGCGGCTACCCGGACGTGCGGGCCAACACGGTCGCCTCGTTCGCGCTCGGTGACTACGAGTGGATGCTCGCCTTCGAGGCCGACGAGCTGCACCGGATCGTCGACCTGATGCGGGACCTGCGGGCCTCCGGCGCTCGCCGGCACGTCCGTGAGGAGGTCCCGTTCTACACGGGCCGCCGCCGCTCGGTGGCCGAGATCGTCAACTGCCTGATCTGATCCCCGCCGTCCGGCGCCGCACCCCCGCCCGGGTACGGCGCCGGACGGGGATCAACTGGTCGTCGTGCAGGAGACCAGCGGAACCGGGTTGCTGCCGTTCCACGAGCCGAGGAAACCGAACGTGGTGCTCGCTCCGGCGGCGAGTGTGCCGTTGTGGCTGACGTTGCGGGCGGTGACCTGCGTGCCGTTGGTGCTGATCGTGGCGTTCCACGACGAGGTGACCTGCTGGCCGTTGTTGTAGTTCCAGCTCACCGACCAGCCCCGGGTCGGTGAACCGCCTGCGGTCACCTTCACGTCGGCCTGGAAGCCACCGGACCACTGACCGGTGATCTGGTACGTCGCCGTGCACGCGCCGGCCGGCGGCGGCGTCGTCGGGGGCGGGGTCGTCGGCGGTGGGGTGGTCGGCTCCCCGGTGGGTGGGGCGCCGGTGCAGGTGACGCCGTTGAGCGCGAAGGTGGCCGGCGCCGGGTTGCTGCCGTTCCACGAGGCGTTGAAGCCGAACGCGGCGGTGCCGTTTGTCGCGATGGCCGCGTTGTAGTCGACGTTGCGCGCGGTGACCTGCGCGCCGGACTGGGTCACTGTCGCGTTCCACGCCTGCGCCACCTGCTGACCGCCCGTGTACGACCAGGTGAGCGCCCAGCCGTTGACCGGGTCGCCGAGGTTGGTGACGGTGACGTTGGCGCCGAAGCCGCCCTGCCACTGATTGGTGACCTGGTAGTCGACGCGACAGCCGACGGCGGCGGCCGAGGCGACGACCGTGCCCACGGTGCCGACCACGACGGCTGCCGCCGTCGATGCGGCGAGCAGGATCAGCCGATGTCTGGACGGGTGCATGAACTGCCTCCGGGATCCGGTGGTGACCGCTGCGGTCCACCGGCCCTGCCCGGGAAGCACGGTGAAACCCTGCCCGCCGCGACGGCGACGGACGGCGATCTGATCAGGATGAACGCCCTGGAACTCACGGATCCGACTCAAGCCGCATCGTAGGGCAAGCGCTTTCCAGTACGCAACATCGACGACCGTCGTCCGTCCTCAGCTCTTGCCCCGACACGCGCCACCTGATCGACTCGTGGCGGTGAGCGCCCCACACATGAGCCCCGACGAGTTCCGCCGCGCCGGATACGCCGTCATCGACTGGATCGCCGACTACTGGGCCACAGTGGAGCAACGGCGGGTCACCCCGGCCGACCCGCCCGGCACCGTGGCGTCCGCCCTGCCCACCGCGCCGCCCACCGTCGGCGGCGAACCGGTCGAGGCGGTCCTCGCCGACCTCGACTCGATCGTCGTACCGGGGCTGACCCACTGGCAGCACCCGGGCTTCTTCGGCTACTTCCCGGCCAACACGTCCGGCCCGAGCATCCTCGGCGACCTGGTCAGCTCCGGGCTCGGCGTACAGGGAATGCTCTGGGCCACCAGCCCCGCCTGCACCGAGCTGGAAACGGTGCTGATGGACTGGCTGGCCCACCTTCTGGACCTGCCGAGGCGGTTCCACTCGACCGGCAGCGGCGGTGGGGCGATCCAGGACTCGGCGTCCTCGGCGACCCTCGTGGCCACCCTCGCCGCGCTGCACCGGGCCAGCCGGGGCCGCTGGCGGGAGAACGGCATCGACCGGCGCTACCGCGCGTACACCTCCACCCACGGGCACTCCTCCATCGAGAAGGCCGCCCGGATCGCCGGATTGGGCGCCGACGGCGTCCGCCCGATCGACGTCGACCCGGACAGCCAGGCCCTGCTTCCAGCCGCGCTGCGCGCCGCGATCGAGGCCGACCTGGCGGCCGGTGACATCCCCGCCATCGTCGTCGCCACCATCGGCACCACCTCCACCACCGCCATCGACCCGGTACCCGAGATCGGGGCGATCTGCGCCGAGTACGGCATCTGGCTGCACATCGACGCCGCGTACGCGGGCTCCGCCGCCGTCTGTCCCGAACTCCGCTGGTCACACGCCGGGCTGGAGTACGCCGACTCGTACTGCTTCGACCCGCACAAGTGGCTGCTCACCGGCTTCGACTGCGACGCGTTCTGGGTGGCCGACCGGGCCGAACTGGTCGAGGCGCTCACCGTCCTGCCGGAGTTCCTGCGCAACGCGGCCACCGAATCCGGTGCGGTCATCGACTACCGGGACTGGCAGGTACCTCTGGGCCGTCGTTTCCGGGCCCTCAAGCTGTGGTTCGTGCTGCGCTGGTACGGCGTCGAAGGGCTGCGGGCACACATCCGCTCCGGAGTGGCCCTGGCCGCCAGGTTCGCCGAACAGGTCCGCGCCGACGACCGCTTCGACGTGGTCGCGGCGCACCCGTTCTCGCTTGTCTGCTTCCGGCTGCGCGCCGACGACGACACAAACGCGGCACTGCTGGCGGAGGTGAACGGAAGCGGCCGGGTGCACCTGACGCACACCCGGGTCTCCGGCCGGTACACGCTGCGGCTGGCCGTGGGCGCACCGCAGACCACCGAGGCGCACATCGACGAGGCGTGGAGGCTGCTGTCCGCTGCGGCCGACAACCTGCCAACCCCCTGACC